>NZ_JAQOZV010000041.1:0-69968 GCF_030348125.1 Massilia sp. DJPM01 | reverse complement strand
TTTATCCTGCTCCGGGTCCCTGGCACGCCCCACCGGCGTGGCGGCGGCCGCAACCTGCACTTCTCAACCACCCCACGGAGATTCACCGATGAGCACATTTACGACCAGCGACGGCGTCGAGATCTATTACAAGGACTGGGGCCAAGGCCAGCCCATCGTGTTCTGTCACGGTTGGCCGCTCAATTCCGACAGCTGGGAATCGCAGATGATCTTCCTGGCCAGCCAGGGCTACCGCTGCATCGCCCACGACCGGCGCGGGCACGGCCGTTCGAGCCAGCCGTGGAGCGGCAACGACATGGATCATTACGCCGACGACCTGGCCCAGCTGCTCGACAAGCTCGACATCAAGGATGCGGTGCTGTTCGGTTTTTCGACCGGTGGCGGCGAAGTGGCGCGCTACATCGGCCGCCACGGCACCCGGCGCGTGGCCAAGGCCGGGCTGATCTCGGCGGTGCCGCCGCTGATGCTCCAGACCGACGCCAATCCGGGAGGACTGCCGATCAGCGTGTTCGACGGCATCCGCGCCTGCGCCCTGGCCAACCGCGCCGAGCTGTACCGCGATATCGCCGGCGGACCGTTTTACGGCTTCAACCGCCCCGGCGCGACCAGATCCGAAGGCCTGGTGCAGGCGTGGTGGATGCAGGGCATGATGGGCGGACACAAGAACACCTACGATTCGATCAAGGCATTCTCGGAAACCGACTTCACCGGGGACCTGAAAAAATTCAGCATCCCGACCCTGATCATCCATGGCGACGACGACCAGGTCGTGCCGATCGAAGCAGCCGGCAAGGCGGCCGCCAGGCTGATAAAACATGCCACGCTGCTGGTGTACCCGGGCGCTCCCCACGGCCTGGCCGATACCCACAAGGACAAGGTGAACGCGGACTTGCTGGCGTTTATCAAGTCCTGACCGGCGCCTGCGACGCACGGCCGCCCGTCGATGAAGATCGCCCGGCACCGTAAGATACGCCGGGCGAGACGGTGGCCGCCCCGAGCCGGCCCACTCGGGCGGCGCGCTGGCGACGCTGGCGGCGATTGGCGACGCAGGCGACGATTGGCGGCGCTGGCGGCCCTGGCAGCCCTGGCGGCGCCGGCCTCGATTGGCCGCGATCGGCCTTGATTGGCCGCGATTGGCTGGCGTACCCCGGCGATCGCGCGGCCCGCCACGAGCGGCGCAACCAAGCCGGGTTCGTCCGCACACCTCCGTGGGCGTCACTGAACCGCCATGCCCGTCATGCACACCAGGTTTCACCCATAAAAACAATCGGACGGCGCCCGTTGACGGCGCCGCCGCCCCGGCCCTTCCTATGAAAGAGCATGACATGAACAAACTCACCACGGCCGCCGGCGCGCCTGTGCCCGACAACCAGAACACGCAAAGCGCCGGTCCGCGCGGCCCGCTGCTGCTGCAGGACGTGTGGCACCTGGAAAAACTGGCCCACTTCGACCGCGAAGTGATCCCGGAACGGCGCATGCACGCCAAGGGCTCGGGCGCCTTCGGCACGTTTACCGTCACCAACGACATCACGCGCTATACCAAGGCCACCCTGTTTGCCGAGGTGGGCAAGACGACGCCGCTGTTCATGCGCTTTTCGACCGTGGCCGGCGAGCGCGGCGCGGCCGACGCCGAACGCGACATCCGCGGTTTTGCCGTCAAGCTCTACACCGAACAAGGCAACTGGGATATTGTCGGCAACAATACCCCCGTGTTTTTCCTGCGCGACCCGCTCAAGTTCCCCGACCTGAACCACGCGGTCAAGCGCGACCCGAAAACCAATCTGCGCAGTGCCGAAAACAACTGGGACTTCAGGACCCTGCTGCCCGAAGCGCTGCACCAGGTCACCATTGTGATGAGCGAACGCGGCATTCCCGCCTCGTACCGCCACATGCACGGCTTCGGCTCACACACCTACAGTTTCATCAACGCCGCGAACGAACGCTTCTGGGTCAAGTTCCACTTTATTTGCCAGCAGGGCATCAAAAACCTGAGCGATGCCGAAGCAACCGACCTGGTGGGACGCGACCGCGAAACCCACCAGCGTGACCTGTTCGACAGCATCGAGAACGGCGAGTTCCCGCGCTGGCGCATCCAGGTGCAGATCATGCCGGAACGCGATGCCGCGACTTACCACCTCAATCCGTTCGACCTGACCAAGGTCTGGCCGCACCAGGATTACCCTTTGATCGATGTGGGCGTGCTGGAACTGAACCGCAATGCCGAAAACTACTTTGCCGACGTCGAGCAGGCGGCATTTTCGCCGGCCAACGTGGTGCCGGGCGTGAGTTTTTCGCCGGACAAGATGCTGCAGTCTCGCCTGTTTTCCTACGGCGACGCGCAGCGCTACCGGCTTGGCGTGAACCATCACCAGATTCCCGTCAACGCGCCGCGCTGCCCGGTGCACAGCTACCACCGCGACGGCGCCATGCGCGTCGACGGCAACCACGGCGCAACTATCGGCTACGAGCCCAATTCCAAGGGCGCGTGGCAGCAGCAGCCCGATTTTTCCGAGCCGCCGCTGGCCATCGAGGGCGCCGCCGCGCACTGGGACCAGCGCGCCGACGACGATTACTACAGCCAACCCGGCGCCCTGTTCCGCCTGATGACGCCGGCCCAGCAGCAGGTGCTGATGGACAATACGGCGCGCTCGCTCGGCGGCGCCTCGCGCGCGCTGTAGGAGCGCCATATCGCCAACTGCGGCAAGGCCGATGCGGCCTACGGCGCCGGGGTGGCGGCCGCGCTGGAACGCGGCGCAGCCTCGCCGACGCCGAACGCGGTCGTGTAAGGACGCCGCTTTTATCTGAACAGCAAGGGCGCCCGCCGCCCTTGCCGGAGAAGCTTGCCAAGCGCACCATTCCAAGCCGACGTTTTTGGCTTATTTGTCTCAATCGCGCCACGCCGCTGCGCGCTTCTTCCGCGCACGCCCCCAAATGACATACACTACGCATTTCCCATAAGCATCAAAATTTTCGGATGAGCTACATCTTGAAAGTGGTGGTACCGCCAGTCCCTTCCGACAATCTTTCTGTCCGGGGGTTTGCCAACACGCTCGCGCATACGTCGATGGATTTGCCGCCGTCGGCCAGGCTGCTGCAGTTTTACGACGCCATCACGGCCAGGTATCCGTGCGCGTCGAGCGGCGCCTACAGCAAGGCCAGCGCGGCCGCCTGCCCGTGGGCCGACACACCCCTGATCGATTGCCTGACGGGCGACATCGGCGTGATCAGCCTGTCGTACAAGAACATCGAAGTGCTCTCCTTTTTGCTGCGCCGCGCCGGCGCGCTGTCGCTGACGGTGATCGACACCCAGGCCGGCCTGGTGTACCGTCCCGCGCGCTTTCGCGTGGTACTCACCAGCATCCAGAAAAACGTGAACACGACGGCCATGCTGGGCAAGCTGGCGCCGCTGCTGAAATGCACGCCCGAACAGGCGGTCACGATGCTGGCCACGCCGAACGCGGTCCTGCGCAGCCGGCTCGACCACGTAACGGCGCAGCGCCTGGTGGCCACCATGCAGCTGCTCGGCTGCAACTGCAGCGTCGAAAAAGAACCGTCGCGCTCGGCGCAAAAAGCGGCGGCCAAGGTCGCTGCCGCGCCCAGCGCGCCACGCGCGCCAGTCCCACGGGCACGGGCGCCAATAGCGTCGCCGTTTGCGCTGGCGTACAAAGGCATGCTCAACCGCGCCGTCTACGTCGTGCAAGCCCTGCTCGAGCGCATCTGGGAACGCATGACGGCAACCCGCCCGTATTCCTGATGGCCTGAGGCGGCGGCTCCGGCCGCCATGGTAGGATGCGCGGCGCCCTCCTCCACGGCCGCCAAGGACCTCACATGAAACTGCTGCTGAACACGATCGGTTGCCTTGCCGTGCTGCTGGGCATCCTCGGCATTTTCCTGCCATTGTTACCGACCACGCCCTTCCTGCTACTCGCCTCGGCCTGTTTTGCGCGCGGCTCGACCCGCATGCACGCCTGGCTGCTGGGGAACAAAGTCTTCGGAAAATATCTCAGCGATTTTGAGCAGGGGCGCGGCATTCCGCGCCGCGCCAAGATCACCATTCTCGTGCTGATGTGGGCCTCGCTGGCGTATTCGATGCTGCGCCTGCAGCGCACCGGCCTGACCCTGATGCTGCTCTGTATCGGCGCCGGCGTGACGATTTACCTGCTGCGCTATGTGCCCACGGGTGCGCCGCGCGCGGCGCGGCTGGACCGACCCGGGCCGGGCTGATGGTGGCGTGACGGGCCGCGTTCGATCCGGGCAAAAAAAAACCGGGAGCGCCCGCTAACGGCGCTCCCGGTTTGTTACGCATCCATTAATGCATGATGCCTTCTTTGACAAAATACTTGCGCGCGTAGGCGAGCAGCTGGCCATCGTTCGGGTGGTCGACGGTTTCGACGCTGACCACTTTGTCAGCCACGGCAGGGTGCTGCTTTTCCAGGTGCTTGATGAAGACCAGCTTTTCCTGGCCAGGGCCGACGATCAGGATTTCCTGGGCGGCCGCGATGGCGGCGGCGATCTCGTTGAGGTACTCGGGATCCTGTTCCGATTCGATGCTGGCATCGACGCCGGCTTTTTTATGGCGCGCATGGACGGAGGCGGTCTTGATGACTTCCGATTCGGCGGCATCGCGCGTGAAATGGATAACGTGAGCTTCGGCCTGGTCGAGCCAGACGACGACGTGATTGAATGACATGGTGGTATTCCTTGAGATGAAGCGTGATCGTGCGCGGACGGCGGCCATTGCGAGGCACGACGCAAAAAGACGGCGCGGCATCTGGGCCGCGCCTTAAACGGAAAGTGCACCGGCCGGAGCCGGGGCATTGCAATCGAATGAAGCCAGTGTGCCCGCGTCAGGCGGGCCCGTCCGTTCGGAAGCGCACGTAGGCGGGATGGCAAGCTTGCGTTGCTCATCCCGTCAATGCCGCACGCGGTCAGTTCAGGTTCGGACGCCCGAGCTGTGCGGCAATGTCTTTCTTTTTGATGAACCGTTCTTCTACCTGCTGATTCCCTTCGACGTCATCGGACGCGTAGCAGTTCCGCTGAAAAACAATCTCTTCATGGGTAGCGCGCGCAAGCTTGAAGTGCCCGGAGCAGGTACGGTGCTCAGATTGATAGGCGATACGTGGAGCAAATATCTGCCACAGCAGCTGTCCTTTTGCATCATAGTGGCTCAGCCACTGCCGTTTCTGTGGGTCATAGGTATCTGGGGAAACATAAAAGCCCCGGTCGCCCGCCTCCACATTAAACCGTGGACTATCGATGCTGGAGATGTGCACATCGGATGGCGGGAGGTTAAGATTCAAGTTCCAGCGTACGCCGCTGGCTTGTTCAAGCAAGTCGCGCTGATAATAACCCCACCCCGGTTGTACGCGCTTCGGTGACGGCTTTCGGCCAATCTTTGCTATCGAAAAAACCGGTCTTGGGTTTCGGGTAAAGCACCCGACGCATCAACACCGGCACTTCAGGCCCGGTCTTGCCGGAGATTTGCGGATCCGGGTGGGCGGATGCGGCAACGACACGTTTCATGTAAAACCGCTCCGACGGTGCTTGCGTCGCGTCGCTGCGATCAACCAGGCCAAGCAGATTAGTATGGGGCATCCGATTGTCGAACTGCCACAAATCCCTGCCAGGCCGTTGTTGCAATGGCGGCTCACTGGTACTCATGAATGCTTCTGTCCTGTTGTTTGCTGTATCGACAAGCTCCCACCGGTCATATGCCATGTCCCCTTCACGTTTGCGCAGACGAATCGCATGTCGCGCTGTGCTGACCGGCGAGATCACCATGGAAAGACAAGTACCCGGGGCGATCGGAGGACGCTCTATTGCCCTGCGCAAGCCTGAAGGCAACTTTTCATCTGGGATGCATGTCACATTACCGTTGACCGATAACCGGAACTGCACGAACTTGAACAGGGCAACCGGCATGGTCCATTCGTGCTCGTCCCACGCCAGAGCCGCCAATTGCGGGTCGTACGTCGAGCGCACCGGCGTTACTTCCAGCATTTTCAAATTCCGGTCGCTGAGCAGCTCAACGATCCAGGGCGCGCGTAGAAAACCGCCGCTGAGCGACAGCGACTCGGTGGAAACGTTGGCCGGCAAGCCCGTCTTTTCTTTGTCTATCTGATCGTAGATTGGATGGATCTTTGGCGTGGAGCAGCCGCTCAGCGCGAGGACGATGCAGGCGGCCGGCATCACGCACTGCTTAAAACTGACTCTGTTGATTTTCGATGGCACTGAATTGCGCTCCGCTGTGGAAATCTGACGTCGATATTGTTCCGGTCCTGGACCGGCAACGAAACGCGCAGCCTACCGGAACAGCACAGGTGTATTCCGCCTATACGGCCGGCATCACATCCCGATACCAAAAGAAGCGCAAAGTACACCCGCCGACAGTACCGTACCATCCACCATCTTCATTTTCCTGACTGGTTTGCCCGATGCGCCATGAACCAAGCAAAACACGCAGAATGCTGCTGCTGGCAGGCGCCGCCTGGCCATTAATGATGACGAGCGGCGCCAAGGCAGAGGCGCCGCCGCAGTCCAGGATACGATTCAGCTACGACGAAAAAATCATGAACATTCTGCTTTCGCCGACCACGGGTAAATTGATCGTGCTCGGTGAGCGCTACCACTACCTGTTCGACGACAAGGCCGGACTGGAAAAAATCATGGGCGCGACATTCAAAAAAGAACTAGCAGGTTCCTTCGGCAAATTCACGGTCGATCCCGACGATACCATGTCAGGCAGCTACCGCATCCAGACCCGCAATGCGCTCAGCCCCGAGCAAGGAGAAGAAGCGCGGCGACTTGGATTCAGCCTGCTGCCGGACGGTCGTTTTGAAATTGCTGCGACAATCGGCGGCACCCGTTTTGAATCGGCGGCGCTGGCTAAAGACCTGGACGCATCGGCTTTGAATCAGAACTATATCGTGGCAGTCGATATGATCGGCGATGCACGCCCAACGCCAAAGTCGAGCACGTTCAGCGCGAAGGAGACAGCTACAAACATTCTTCTGATCCTGGCAGCACCGGTGGTGATCGTGATGTTTCTGTTCATGAATCCTTGCATCACATGCGGCAACGGCAGTTAAATATAGCCTCAACGCCCCTGCAAGATCGCTTCCAGCGCCAGCTCGGAACTGTTCAAGGCCCCTTCGACAAAGCCCTGGTAATCGGAATACGCTTCGCCGACGATGTGCACGTTCTTCGCGCCGCTGCCGAAGTCGAAAGCCTTGAAGGCATCCATCACTTTCCATGAGCGCACGCCCGGCTGCCAGCCATGGTTGGCGGCACCGTACGGCGCCCGCGCCCAGTCGCGGATGCCGTAGGTGATGATCGAATTCTTGATGTAGGCCGTGGCCTGGTCCAGGGTCTGGTCGCGGAACACCGCCTTCGAGTGGTCGTTGAGCTTGAGGTGCGATTCGTTCGTCTCCAGCAGGCGCTTGACGTCGCGCGCGACGAACAGGGCGAAGGCGTCGACGATGCGCGCATCCTGGTCGACTTCGGCGCGGTCGTGCTTGTCCGGCTCGCTCAGGTAATGGCGCCAGAATTCGGTCGACGGGCGGTCCATGTACAGCAGCACCATGCCGTGGCCATCATGGTCCCTGCCCTGCGGACGGCGGAAGTAATGCACTTCGCGGGTTGGCAGGCAATTGGCGTATTGCTGCGGCGGCTGCTCGTAATCCCACCAGGGGGCGTTGCTCACGAAGAAAATCTTCAGCATCGGAAAGCCGTTGACGGCATCCAGATGGGTCGCGATGTGCTCGGGCAGGTGCGGCGCCAGCTTGACCAGCGGCATGCGCGGCAGCGCCAGGATCAGGCGTGCCGCCTGCAGCTTGATGGTGTCGTTCTTGGTGCGCACGTCCAGTTCCATGGTCGCCTGGCCCAGTCCGGTGGGGCGGAAACCCAGCAGGGTGTGGCCGCCGGCCAGGGTGATGTTGGGCAGGCTGTGGATCTTGGCCATCAGGCCGTCGGTCAGCTTGGCCGAGCCGCCGGCAATGCTGGCCAGCTTCTGGCCCACGGTTTTCAGCGCGCGCAGCCACCAGATGATCCATTCGATCGCGTTCAGGTTTTCCGGAATCATGTGATAGAAGGTGCCGGTGTCGCGCAGCTTGACCAGCGCGCGGTGGCTCAGGATGCCGTGGCCGGACATCACGTTCCAGAAACCGGTGGCCCACAGCGGATGGCCGTGCAGTTGCGCGTGGCGGCGCAGGCGGTTGTAGTCGGCTTCGGTCAGGCTATCGATCCAGGCCTGGTCGTCCGGATCGCGGCCCATCACCAGCATGATGCCGCGCTTGAGCAGTTGCAGCGAATTGAGGCCCTGTTCTTCGGGCGGCAGCTGGCTGTCGGGCGCGCTGATTTCATCGGCCGAGGGACCGGAAAAATCGACCAGGCCCACCCCGAGTTCGGCGCACAGCTGGGCGAAGCGCGGTTGCAGGGTCGGCTCGAAGCGCATCGGGCCGTATTCGGCGATGAAGCCATCCATGTCTTCCGTTTCGATGCGCCCGCCCCAGCGGTCGGACGAGGCTTCCAGGATCAGGACCTGGTGCCCGGCTTCGGCCAGGCGGATGGCGCAATACAGGCCGGAGACGCCGCCGCCGGCAATGACGATTTGTTGTTCTGACATGGGAAAGATTCACGCGGATGGGGTGCCTTGGGCACCAAGGGCGCGATTGTGCCATGTAATTGACGCGCTTGGCAGGGGTGACATCGCCCCACTGCGGTGTTAGCGCTACCGCGCGCAGGGGCGCTGAAATCGCCGCGAAAAGGCCACTGTCGGGCTGGTGTCGGGTGATTTTCGTCACCGACACGGCTGGAATCGGTCGATACTGGCGCTTCACCTGCTTCGGGAACCATGATGGTTCTTAAACAACTGCGTCTCAGCCGCCATCTTTCTCAAGAACAGTTAGCCCAGATGTCGGGCTTGAGCGCCAGGACCATCCAGCGCATTGAAAGTGGCCATAAGGCCAGTGTGGAGTCGCTCAAATGTCTTGCTGCGGTGCTTGAGGTGGAGATATCAACCCTGAACGAGGAGACTTTCGTGATCGATAAACATGCACTCAACTGGCACACGCTGCCGCTGTGGCTGCGCTGCTGGTTTGGCTTCGGCTTTCTGCATATGCATCCGACCCGGCGCGTCGCCAAACGCATCGAAGCCGTCTCGCACGTGAGCGGATTCCTGTTTTGCTTGCTGGGCTTCGTGAGCGAAGCGGCGCTGGCTGGCGGCTTGATCATGCTGTCCACGGCGTATCTGTTTTCCTTGCTGTCGTGGCAAGGCGACCGCTACGGCATCTGGTTCGATGCCCCCGTGCAGGGCGACGCGCGCGCCGCCTGACGAGGGCGCGCCAGCCGCAGATGCTTACTCCAGGTTTTCGTGAAACCCGCTGCCGCCACGCTTCCAGTAGGCAGCGGCGCGGATGGCGGTCTTGTCCAAGCCCTTGACGCCCACCAGTTCCTGGCGCACCGCGGCCATGGTGGCAGCTTCGCCCGCGCACCAGGCGTAGCCCTCGCCGGCCGGCAGGGTCCACGCTTGCACGGCGGCAAGCAGCTCGGCATCGCTGGCGACCCAGCGCAGGTCCACCTCGGCCTGGCCGGCAAACACGCGGCGGTCGGCCGCATCATCGACCTTGACGATGACGGTGGCGCGGGTGCCGGCGGGCAGTTCCTCCAGGCGGCGTGCAATGGCCGGCAAGCCGGTTTCGTCGCCGACCAGCAAATGCCAGGCGTAATCGACCGGAATGATCAGCGAGCCCTTGGGGCCGCCAATGATCACTTGCTGGCCCGGCGCGGCCTGGGCTGCCCATGCCGCGCAGGGGCCGTCGCCATGCAGGGCGAATTCGATGACCAGCTCGCCAGTGGCCGGATCGAAGCTGCGCGGGGTGTAGTCGCGCCTGGCGGCGTCGGGACCGTCGCCAAGGATGAACTTGACGTGATCGTCGAAGGAGGCGCTGTGGAAGTCGTGCAGCGCCGCGCCACCGAAAGTAATGCTGCGGAAATGGCTGCCAATGGCGCGCACGCTCAGCACCTCGACCTGGCGAATCTTGAGCTCGTGGCGCACACGCTGCACACGGCTGACGGGAGAGTCTATACTCATGTCTTTATCTTTCAATTGGTTGACAATGTCACCTATCATCCACGAATCAAATGACAATGTCAACCATTCTGGCGCGGCCCGGCCTGGCGCGGCCCGGCAGGATGCCGTCCTGGAGCTGATTCATTCGATCATGCACCAGTACCGTTCGCAGCAATTCCAGGCATTGCGCGACGGCCAGCATGAGCTGACGCATATGGAAGCGAAGGTGCTGGCGTTTTTCGGCCATCATCCGGGCGCGACCCAGAGCGAGCTGGCGCGTCACAGCGGACGCGACAAGGCACAGGTGGCGCGCCTGATCACGGGGCTGCGCGAGCGCGGCTTGCTGCACGGGGAAGCCGACGCGGCCGACCGCCGCAACACGCGCCTGTCGCTGACCGATGCCGGCAGGGCCATCCAGCAGGCGGCGCAGGCCGAAGCGGGCAAGCTGAACGCGCAGGCGGTACGGGGGATGAACGGGGAGCAGCAAGAGATGCTGCTCGGTCTGCTGTTGCAGGTGAAGGATAATCTGAACCGGGGCGGGTAAGCACCGCAGACGCGCCCGGGAACCTGCCAACGCGGGCTCCCGGGATATTGCTAGTGCTGCACGATGCCGGCCTGGTTGCCGCTGCCCGATTGCGCGATGGCGGCGGAAAAGCCGTTGCCTGTCTGGGCGATCGTGGCGAGGTTGGGCGTCTCGTAGTTATTGCCGCCGTTTTGCGTGACCGACGCGATATTGTTGTTACCGGTCTGGCTAAGCAGCGAGCGGCTGTAGTCGAGGCGCTGTACGACGGTGGCTTTATTCAAATTGCCGGTCTGGACAATCCGGCTGGCATTGTCGCTGCCTTGCTCATCGCTGCTGGCGAGATTGTTATTTCCTTTCTGGATAATGGTCTGTTCGCGCGTGAAGTAGGAATTGTGCTGCCTGACGCTGGCGTTGTTGGCGTTACCCACCTGCTGCACCTCGACACCCGAATACGCGGCGTCATTCTGGTCGATCGTGACCTTGTTCAGATTGCCGGTCTGTACGACCAGCGGACCGCCAAAACCCGAATTGACCTGCTTGGCCGTGATGTCGTTGTCATTGCCGGTCTGGTAAGCCCGGATACTGAACGGGAATAACCCGAGCTGATCGACATTGACCGCATTGCGGTTGCCGACTTGTTCGATCGTATTACCCACTTCGCCGGAATTCTTTTGCTTCACGAGCGCCTTGTTTTCGCTGCCGAGTTGCTTGATGACGGTGCCGCTGCGGGAGATATTGTCCTGCGCTATGCTTGCCGCGTTTTTGTTTCCGGTCTGGACAATGTCGGCATAGGCATCGTAGGAGCGCAGCTGAAGAATGCCGGGCGTTTTGGATACCGGGTCGCCCGCGACATTGTTATTGCCTGTCTGCTTGATTGTGGCCCTCAATTCATAAAATTCGTAGTCGGGCGCCTGCTGCTCCACGTACAGGCTGTTGCCTGTTCCTACTTGCGAGGTGGACACGGTCGGCTGGGCTGAGACGGTGCCGCTGGCAAACGCCAGGGCGAACGCTGCGGCGATGGTTGAGAGTATTGTTTTCATGAGTTTCTCCTTGAAATTGCTGCGCAAAAAGGTGGCAGCGAAAGGTCGATGCCGCCGTGCACAGAGTGCAAACTGGCTGCTTCAAGGGTCGAGTGTATCGGTCGATACTGGCCTCCGTTTGAGGCTTCTCAACTGCTGAGAGCGCTGTTTTTCGGCATGACGCCCGGTCCAGGCCGGTAATTCGGCGCGCGGCCGGCGGTGAATGGCGATTCGCTGCCGCCGCAATCGGCATTCGATGCGTTATCATCCTATTAATATATTCAGGCGAAATAATATGCTTTTTGCGTGGCGACTTGTCTTTGTGGGATGGATGCTGATCATGAGCGCAGGTGTTTTTGCCCAGGATCGCACCGCAGTACCTCGTCAGGTGCATGCAAGCGCCGCGCCTGCGCGCACGGCTGGCGATATCAAGACCGAACTGATTAGGCAGATGCAGAACGATGGCTATCTGAGCGAACGGATGGCAAAGGAAGTCGCCGGCAAATATGTCAGCCCGGGCGATTTCCGGGAAACGGCGGCAGGCGCCGTCACAGCGCAAGCGAGCCAGCCATCGGTCTGGTCGCGGTATATGTCCTGGGTAAATCTCATCAAGGTCGTTGCGGTGATCTGCTTCCTGGTGGTGTTTTACGAAACGATTCTGAAGCTGGTCAAGGCCCTGTGGACCTATGTGATCAAGGTGCCGACCATTGTGTATCAGCTGGTTTTTCTGTCCCTGACAGGCGCTGGAACGCTGTGGCCGGAGGCGATATGGCCATCGCAAGCCTTGTATGTGGCGCTGTTTTGCGGCTTTGCGAACGTGCTGCTGGTTGGCTGGATTGTCGATACCTGCAAGGTGGTGCCGGACACGCTGAAAAAATTGTTTCCTCCCTTTCGCCGCGCGCCGGTCAGTACCGCCTGTGCGCTGGGAATGGTCTATTTTGGCGCGCTGGCATTGATGCATCAGTCCGGCATTTTCGGATTTTTCGCCGCAGTGTGCTTGTCGGGCGTGCTGTCCTTTTACATGGTCTACACGCCCGGCACGCTGTATCTGAAATTGGATGAGAGGATGCTGAAGGGTGTTGTTGTCGGCCACCTGAGCGTGCTGGCGGCCTATTGTGTCGTGCGCGTCAATGGCATCCATTGGGAATCCATCCAGTATTTCGAAGCGGGCCTGGAGTATTACTGCACCATCGGCCTGGCGCTCGCGCTATTGGTCGGCGCATCGCCGTGGCCCAGCCGGGCGCAGCGCAACCGGTATCTGGCCTTGTTTATCGTGCTGGCGATATTGGCGAGCCTGGGCTACCTGTTCCTGGACCTGAAAGTCATCGCCAGCATTCTATTGTGCTTTTTTGTCCTGCTGCTGCTCGAATGGATCGCCTATCTGGGCTTCAAGACCAATGTGCTGATCGGCGCCGGCGCGCTGGGCGCATCCCTGTACGGGATTGCGGTGCTGCTGGAAAAATACAGTTCGCTGATCCTGGCGGGCAGTTAGGGCGTCACTGCGGGACGGCCCGCGCGGGAACCGTCCTTCGCGTCGGGTCTCTCCATCAGCAAGGCGATACTGGGCGAGATCCTCTTCGGATAGCATTTTTTTTCAGTCTGGTTTCCGGGTCACTGCGCAGAATGGCCTGTTCGAGAGATGTCGCCAACCTCGGGAGTGCTTATTTTCTTGCCGGATCCCAATGCTCGACAATTTTCCCGTCCCTGATGCGGAACATGTCGAACCAGGTGGTGGTATATTTTTGACCAGCGGCGGCAGGGTCCGGATATTCCCTGACGAAACCAAGCATGACCAGGTCGCCCTCGGCCATGATCGTCACCAGTGGCGTCTTAATGGCCGCTGCAATTGGTTTTGCCTTGGAAAACTTGGAAAAGAAAGTGACGAATCCCTCGCGGCCGCCGGGCACGGTGGGATTGTGCTGGATGTAGGAATCGGCAAGGTATTTGTCTGCCAATTCGAGATGACCGCCTTCAAATACCTCGCGCCAGAAATCGTAGACAAGGCGCTTGTTGGCGGCCAGTTTCGGATCCGGGCTTGACAGCAGTTGGGCGTGATCAGCCGTGGCTTGCACCGGGTCCTGCGCCCTGGTTTGCAGTGGCAGTGCGAATGCGCATGCCGCAACCAGCGAAATGAATGCCTTGTTCAATCGATGCTCCTGTTCAGAAACGCCGGGCGCCCGTCAGTTTCCTGCCGCAGCGACGCCAGCGACGAGCGCAGAATTGCGCTCATGCGAACTGAAGTTTAATGCAGGAAAAGGTCGTGGTGTGCTTTATAGAATGCATATGCCCGTCGTAACGAAGGCGCTGGCACGATCGCGCACCAAGCCGGTCCGCGGAGGTTCCAGAATGAAAAAAGGGAGACAGTTTCATGTCTCCCTTTTTTCTATACTGAATATTGGTGGGCCTCCCGTGAGTCGAACACGGCACCAACGGATTATGAGTCCGCTGCTCTAACCAAGCATGAGCTAGAGGCCCGAAATCGGTGCGACAGGAATGCTGGCACGGCCACCACCAAGATAGCCTCCCGTCACAAAGTGGCGAGAGGATATGGCTTTTCACATCAGCCCGTCAAGGCTTAATTACCTTCCAGGAAGCTCTTGAGCTTGTCGGAGCGCGATGGGTGACGCAGCTTGCGCAGCGCCTTCGCTTCGATCTGGCGGATCCGCTCGCGCGTGACGTCGAATTGCTTGCCCACTTCTTCCAGCGTGTGGTCGGTCGACATCTCGATGCCGAAACGCATGCGCAGCACTTTCGCTTCGCGCGGCGTCAGCGAATCGAGCACATCCTTGACCACGCCACGCATCGAAGCGTGCAGCGCCGCGTCCGACGGCGCCAGGGTGTTATTGTCTTCGATGAAGTCGCCCAGGTGGGAATCGTCATCGTCGCCAATCGGCGTTTCCATCGAGATCGGCTCTTTCGCGATCTTCATGATCTTGCGAATCTTATCTTCCGGCATTTCCATCTTGATCGCCAGGGTCGCCGGATCGGGTTCCGCGCCGGTTTCCTGCAAGATCTGGCGCGAGATGCGGTTCATCTTGTTGATCGTTTCGATCATGTGCACCGGAATGCGGATCGTGCGCGCCTGGTCGGCGATCGAACGCGTGATGGCTTGGCGAATCCACCAGGTCGCATAGGTCGAGAACTTGTAGCCGCGGCGGTACTCGAACTTGTCCACGGCCTTCATCAAGCCGATATTGCCTTCCTGGATCAGGTCGAGGAATTGCAGGCCGCGGTTGGTGTACTTCTTGGCGATCGAAATTACCAGGCGCAAGTTGGCCTCGGTCATTTCGCGCTTGGCCTTGCGCGCCTTCATTTCACCGGCCGCCATCTGGCGGTTGATGTTGCGCAAGTCCGGCAGCGGCAGTACCACGCGCGCTTGCAGGTCGATCAGACGCTGCTGCAGTTCCTTGATCGTCGGAATATTGCGGCCGAGGATGGCGGAGTAAGCATGGCCGGCGTTGACTTCGCCATCGACCCATTCCAGATTCGTTTCATTGCCCGGGAAAACTTTGATGAAGTGGGCGCGCGGCATGCCGCACTTGTTCACCGCCACGTCGAGGATTTGCTTCTCGATATGGCGCACTTCATCGACTTGCCCGCGCAGGGTGTCGCACAGCTTCTCGACCACCTTGGCGGTGAAGCGGATGCCGAGCAGCTCGTTGGAAATCGATTCCTGCGCCTTGACGTAGGCTTTCGAGTTGTAGCCATCTTTCTCGAAGGCCTTGCGCATCTTGTCGAACTGCACGGAGATGATGTCGAACTTTTCCAGCGCCTGGTTTTTCAGCGCTTCGAGCTGTTCGGCCGAGAAGCCCGCTGCGCCGGAAGCATTGTTCTCTTCTTCCTCTTCCTCTTCTTCCTCGTCGGCCTCTTCCTCGTCTTCATCTTCGTCGGTGGCGACCGGCGCCACGACAGGCTCAAGCGGCTCGTCCGGGTCGACCATGCCGTCGACGATTTCGTCGATCTTGATTTCGTCGTTCTGGATGCGGATCGCGGCGGAAATGATTTCGGCGATCGTCACCGGGCAGGCGGAAATGGCCTGGATCATGTCCTTGAGGCCATCTTCGATGCGCTTGGCAATCTCGATCTCGCCTTCGCGCGTGAGCAGCTCGACCGAACCCATTTCGCGCATATACATGCGCACGGGATCGGTGGTGCGGCCGAAGTCGGAGTCGACCGTCGACAGCGCCGCTTCGGCCGCAGCCTCGGCTTCGTCATCGCTGGTGACGGTAGCGACATTGTCGGACAGCAGCAGGGTCTCGGCATCGGGCGCGTGTTCGTAGACCGCGATCCCCATGTCGTTGAAGGTGCCGATGATGCCTTCGATCGCTTCGGGATCGACGATATTTTCGGGCAAGTGATCGTTGATTTCGGCGTAGGTCAGGAAACCGCGCTCCTTGCCGAACTTGATCAGGGTTTTCAGTTTCTGGCGGCGGCGTTCGAGCTCTTCCTCGGTCGCTTCCGTATCCGACGAAAACGCATCTTTCAGCAGGGCTTTTTCCTTGGCCTTGCGGTCCTTGGCCTTGGCCTTGTCGACCGCTTTCAGCTCGGCCCGCTCGACCGCATTGAGGGCGGCCACTTCATCGTTCTCGGGCTGGAATTCTTTTGGCTTGCGCCCGCGCCGGCCCGGTACCTTGACTGAGGGCAGCACGTAACCGGACGTGTCGATCGCGGCCAGCGCGGCGGCATCGGTGGTCTGGCTGACGACAGGCGTGGCGCTCGCGCTCGTACTGGTGCTGCGCGTTTCGGCCTTGTCTTGCGCTTTATCCGCCTTGGCGGACATTCTCGTTGGCTTATCAGCCGCTTGGGTTTCAGGTTTCTTGATTGGCACAGGCGCTTTCGATGTCACAACGACTAGCTTTATGGTGGATTAAGATAAAGTTTGTTGCCGGCCTTTTGGGCCCTACGTCCCGAACCGGCCCGCAGACCGCTCCGGCATTGCTGCACTCATAACACCTTTACATCACCTTACGGGCACGACCCGCGCGATTTCGGCAGTAGTCTACTGCAAACAACGGCGGTTGGAGGCGCGAGCCGCGTGTGGTTGAAAAGCAAACCGATGTTTGCCATCGACCGCGCAGCGCGCCGTCGCAACCAAGCTGGCCCTGGCCGCCGACGCCCACCATCTTTGCGCCGATCAAGAGCCTAACTCACTGAAAGAAATACAACTTACGGACAACGAAAAAATTTCTGCGAACACAACACTTATCGTTTTATTATAGCACGCAGTCCGTCTTTTTCCAGTGCCAAACGCCCCCTGTAACGGACCCCGATTTCACCCTGTGCGAGGGGTCTATGCAGGTGCGCCGTCATCCTCCAGCCGCTTTTGCTCCGCCATGATTTCGCGGTAGCGCACACCCACCTGATCTGAGGTCAGCCCGGCGGAAAACAACTGGGTCAACTCCTGTTTTAGTGCCGCAAGTTTGATCTGCCTCACAGCCCCGACGAGCCACAATTTCACGCTATCGAAATCCGATTCCGGTTCGGACGCAATCTCGGCGATCAAGCCATCGTATTCGTTGCTGGTATCCTTCAAGTGCTGGGACAAGGCGGCAAAGCTGCCGTTCGCCCCCAGCGCCTGGCCGCAGGCGACCAGGTACAGCAAGCGCTCGGCCGCGTCCGGGCCGAAATGGTTGAACGCGGCCAGGGCCGCCTCGTCCAGCTCCAGGCTGAGCGGCGGATGGGCCACCAGATGGCGCAAGATCTGCAATTCCAGCCCGACCGGCTCGGGCCGGCCCTGGCGCGGCGGCGCCCGGCGCGCCACCGAGACCGGCTTGGACAGCTCGAACAGCGCCTCGATTTCGGCCGGCGTGGACTCGGTCATGCTGGCCAGGCCGCGCACGATCTGCAGGCGCAGCGAACTGGGCGACATCGATTGCAGCAGCGGCTTGGCGTCGAACTGGACGTGGGCGCGCCCTTCCGACGTGGAAAGATCGTGCTCGCCCGACACTTCGCGCAGCAAAAATTGCGACAAGGGCATCGCTTCATGAATCTCTTGCTCGAACACATCGGCGCCGAACTCGCGCACGAAACTGTCCGGATCATGCTCGGCCGGCAAAAACAGGAACTTGATGATCTTGTTGTCGCTCACCTGCGGCAGGCAGGCTTCGAGCGCGCGGCGGGCGGCGCGGCGGCCGGCCTTGTCGCCGTCGAAACTGAAAATCACGCTATCGGTCTGGCGCAGCAACTTTTGCACGTGGGTACTGGTGCAGGCGGTGCCGAGCGTGGCCACCGCTTGCGGAAAGCCGAGCTGGGCCAGCGCGACCACATCCATATAGCCTTCGGTGACCAGCACATAGCCGGCGTCGCGGATGGCCTGGCGCGCCTCGAACAGGCCGTACAGCTCCAGGCCCTTCTGGAATAGCGGGGTTTCCGGGGAATTCAGGTATTTCGGCTCGCCCTGGTCCAGTACGCGTCCGCCGAAGCCGATCACCTGGCCTTTGGTATTGCGGATCGGGAACATGATGCGCTCGCGGAAGCGGTCATAGCGTTTCTTGTTGCCGCCGTCTTCGTCGACCTTGTCGATCACCAGGCCGGACTCGACCAGCGCCAGCACCTCGTAATCGGGGAATATGGTGCGCAGGTTATCCCAGCCGGACGGGGCGTAGCCCATGCCGAAGCGGGCCGCCACTTCGCCGGTCAGGCCGCGGTTTTTCAGGTAGGCGATGGCATTCGTGGCGCCGCGCAACTGGCCACGGTAGTAATCGCAGGCCTGGGTCATGGCTTCGGTCAGGGCCAACGCCTGGGCCTGGTTGGCGGCGCGCTGCAGCGGCGGAATCTTGTCGTCCGCATCGGGCACGACCATGCCGACGCCCTGGGCCAGGTCCTTGACTGCATCGATGAAACCCATGCCGGAATACTCGATCAGGAAGCCGACCGCGTTGCCATGCGCGCTGCAACCGAAGCAATGGTAGAACTGCTTGGTCGGGCTGACCGTGAAACTGGGGGATTTTTCGCTGTGAAACGGGCACAAGCCCATAAAATTGGCTCCGCCCTTCTTCAGCTGGACGTAGCGGCCGACCACATCGACGATGTCGATACGGTTGAGTAAATCGGTCAGGAAGGATTGTGGAATCACGTGCGATGAACAGTCTTTGTGTCAGGTCAGACTATACCGCCGCGCCCGCCGCAGATTTGATCTGCGACAAGACGCGGCCCCGGCGGCTTCCGCGACAACGTTGCGTAGGACGATCAGGCGGGCGCGAGCGCCTTTTTGATCAAGCCCGAAACGGCGCTCATGTCGGTGCCTTTTGGCAATTTCGCCTTGAGCAAGCCCATGACCTTGCCCATGTCTTGCGGACCGGCGGCACCCGAGGCGCTCACGGCGGCGGCCACTTCGGCGGCGATTTCTTCTTCCGACAGGCCGGCCGGCATGTAGGCGACCAGGATGGCCAGTTCGGCTTTTTCGATATCGGCCAGGTCGGCGCGGTTGCCCGCCTCGAACTGGGTGATCGAATCCTTGCGCTGCTTGATCATTTTTTCGATGATCGCCAGGGTTTGCTCATCGTCGAGTTCGATGCGCTCATCGACTTCGCGGCGCTTGATTTCGGCCAGGATCAGGCGGATCGTACCCAGCTTGGCCGCTTCTTTCGCGCGCATCGCCGCTTTCATGTCGTCGGTAATTTGTTCTTTCAAGCCCATGGCAATCCTCGTATCGATAAGTAATATAAACAGGTAACAAGCGGCAAAAACCAAATAGCAAAACCCGCTGCGGTAAACCGGAGCGGGTCTGCGACTACAGTAAAAACAAAGACCCGGACAGGCTGTACGCCGTCACCGGATCAGTTTCGACTAGACAGTCTTAGAATAATTTCTTAGGCAGTTGCTGGCTGCGGATACGCTTGTAGTGGCGCTTCACGGCAGCTGCCAGCTTGCGCTTGCGCTCAGCCGTTGGCTTTTCGTAGAACTCGCGTGCGCGCAGTTCGGTCAGCAGACCCGTTTTTTCGATGGTGCGTTTGAAGCGACGCATTGCGACTTCGAACGGCTCGTTTTCTTTAAGGCGAATAGTGGTCATGTAAAAATCAAACCGTTAGATTTAGGGAAGAACGAGATAATAGCACCGATCACACAGCTTTGGAAGTATTTCGCTTTTCCTCGTCCGTTTTTGCTGTTTCGCAACAGCCACGGCGCCGCCGTTTACACCGCCTGCCCGGCCGCCACGCCCGAGGCCCATGCCCACTGGAAGTTATAGCCGCCCAGCCAGCCAGTCACGTCGACCGCCTCGCCGATGAAATACAGGCCCGGTACCTTGTTGGCCATCATCGATTGCTGCGACAGCTCGCGCGTATCGATGCCGCCCAGGGTCACCTCGGCCTTGCGGTAGCCTTCCGAGCCGGTCGGCACGATGGCCCAGCGGTTGATGGCGTCGCCCAGCTTGCGCAGTTTCGCGTCCGGCAGGTCGGCCAGGCGCGCATCGGGGGTCAGGCCGGCGATGGCGATCACCACCTCGGCCAGGCGCACCGGCAGCCATTGCGACACCACGTTGCCGAGTTGCTTCTTGAGCGTGCTCTTGCCCTCGATCAACTCCTGCGCCACATCCATCTCCGGCAACAGGTTGACGATGATCGGCGTGCCCGGCTGCCAGTAGCTGGAAATTTGCAGGATGGCCGGGCCCGACAGGCCGCGGTGGGTGAACAGCAAATCCTCGCGGAAATGGCCGCGCTTGCTGCCCTTGCCCTTGTTGCTGCCGGTTTCCACCTCGACTTCGAGGGCGATGCCGGCCAGTGGCGCGAAGGCTTCCCAGCCGGGGCCATCAAAGGTCAGCGGTACCAGGCCTGGGCGTGGCTCGACCATCTTCAGGTCGAACTGGGCTGCGATGCGGTAGCCGAAATCGGTCGCGCCGATCTTAGGGATCGACAAGCCGCCGGTGGCGATGACGACGCTGTCGGCCAGGATCTCGCCGCTGTCGGTGAGGATGAAGAAACCCTCGGCGGTTTTTTCGAGCGACTCGACCTTGGACGGCATGCGCCAAGTCACATCGCCGCTGGCGCACTCGGCTTTGAGCATCTGGATGATCTGTTCGGCCGACTCATTACAAAACAGCTGGCCGCGATGCTTCTCGTGATAGCCGATGCGGTGTTTCTTCACGAGGGTCAGAAAATCCTGAGGGGTATAACGCGATAATGCGCTCTTGCAGAAATGGGGATTATCCGACAAAAAATTCTGCGGCGCGGCATTGATATTAGTGAAGTTACAACGTCCTCCGCCCGAAATCCTGATCTTTTCTGCAAGCTTCTCCGCATGATCGATCAACACCACGCGTTTGCCGCGCTGGGCGGCGACAGCCGCGCACATCATCCCGGCCGCGCCCGCGCCGATCACTGCTACATCAAATTGTTTTGCCATGGCGTATGCCGGTTTCCGCTAATCACTAAAACAGTGATTGTAAACCGCGCCGGGGCCGCCAAGTGCCCGAACGTGTCCGAACCAGCGGTAGAAATCCCTACCACCGGGGTCTGACCTCTGATTAGCAACACAAATAATTGCTAATCAGAGGTCAGACCCCGGTTGTAGGTGTTTGAAGGTGGTCGGGCTCAGTGATACTCTGCACAGGGTAGGAAATTCAGGCTGGTCGTGCGAGTGCCTGGATATGCTCGACCGCGCTGTCGGCGCAGCGCACCACGTCGCCAATCACGATGATGCTGGGACTGCCCAGCCCGGAAACCGCAAGATCGTCGGCCAGGTCGGCCAGGGTCGTCAGCAGCTGCGTCTGCCCCGCCCCGGTCGCCGAATGGATCACGGCCACCGGCGTGCTGCCCGCCTTGCCGCCCGCCAGCAGCTCCGCCTGGATCTGCCGGCAGCGCGCCACGCCCATGTAGATCACCAGGGTCAGCCCGGTCTGCGCCAACAATGCCCAGTCCGGCGTGCGGGCGCTGCCGGGCTCGTCGCCGCGCTCATGCCCGGTCACGAAGATGGCACCCGAACTCCAGTCGCGGTGCGTCAGCGGCACCCCAATCGACGACGCTGCCGCCAACCCGCTGCTGATGCCGTTGATGACCTCGACCGCGATGCCTTCGGCCATCAAGTGCGCGCGCTCTTCGCCGCCACGCCCGAAAATGAAAGGATCGCCTCCCTTGAGCCGCACCACGGTGCGCCCGGCCCGCGCCTCGGCCACCATCAAGCGTTCAATGAATTCTTGCGAAGTCGACCGGCAACCGCCGCGCTTACCCACCGGCACAATACGCGCCGACGGCGAGGCGTGCTCCAGGATCGCCAGGTTGACCAGGTCGTCCACCAGCAGCACATCGGCCGCCGCAATCGCCTTCACCGCTTTCAAGGTCAGCAGCTCCGGATCGCCCGGACCGGCCCCGACCAGATAAACCTTACCTTTGCTCTCCATCATGCGCACCCGTGTTTGCCTGTATTGACTTTGAAACTAGCAAGCACTGTGCCACTTGTTCGGTAATCGAGGCCGGCACGGCCACGCCGCCCTCCAGCGCGCGGGTAATCCAGGCCGCCGTGGTGGCGGCGTCACGCTCGGCAGGTCCCTCCGCCACGTCATCTGTTGGTGCATCACGCTGCACCAGCACGGTGCGCTCGACGCCGTGGAACCAGTCGATCTGCTGCGCCCGGTTGGCATTGGCCACCGTTTCGCCTTCGGTGCCGCGCATCAGGAAGGCGTCGCCCCGCCCTTCGCGCGCGATGGTCGTGAAGTATTCGCCGAGCATGTCCAGGTACTCCGGATGCGTGTACGACACCAGCCGCAGCGCCGGCCCCGCGAACGGTTGCAAAATCTTGACCAGGGTATGGGTCGAGTTGCGCACACCCAAAATGCGGCGCAGCGACAGCAAGTGCGCCATCTTCGGCGCCAGCGTCTCGATCGGCATGAAGGCGGGCTTGCCGGCGGCAAATGCGGCCTGCACATCGGCATGTGACCCCGCCGGCCCGATCCCCATCGCGGCGAAAATCTCGGCCGTCGTCACCCGCCCCGGATCGCTGCTCACGCCATGCACCAGCACCGGCACGCCTTCGCGCGCCAGCAGCAGCGCCAGCAGCGGCGTCAGGTTGGCCATCTTGCGCGCGCCGTTGTAGCTGGGAATAAGTACCGGCGCGTACGCTCCCGCCGGCGCCACCAGCGGCGCAAACGAGGCTTGGCCCGCATCGAGGAAACCGGCGATCTCGTCCACCGACTCGCCCTTGATGCGCATCGCCAGCAAAATGCCGCCCAGCTCCAGGTCGGACACCCTGCCGTCGAGCATCGCTTCATACAGCGCATGCGCATGTTCGCGCGTCATGCTGCGCGCTCCTTTTTTACCGCGCCCGATTTCTTTTATAAAAGTGGCGGCCAGGAATGGTTCGGTTGTTTTGTTCATGGGGTTCAGCTTAACACTGCATTGATAAAAATTTATTTGGCATAAAGTGAATCCGGCGATGGCAGCGCCGCGTATATCTGCATACACATCAGTGTGAAACCCTATAACGAGGAGAGCAACATGAACCAGACGAGACTACGGGCAACCATCGGCGCGGTATTGGCAGGCAAGCTGCTGGCCTGCGCATTCGTGCCGTCGGCATTCGCATCGAGCCACCGCGAAGCGCCGTTCATCACGCGCAATCCGAAGATCGATGCCACCGACTTCTACATGTTCCGCAGTTACCAGGCCGGCCGCAGCGATTTTACAACGCTGATCGCCAACTATGTGCCGCTGCAGGATGCCTACGGCGGCCCGAACTACTTCATGATGGACCCGGACGCACTCTACGAAATCCATGTCGATAACAATGGCGACGCCAAGGAAGACATCACCTTCCAGTTCCGCTTCAAGAATACCAATAAGGATACGCAGCTGACCGTGGGCGGTAAAAAAGTCTCGATTCCCCTCGTGATCAACGGCGGCCCGATCGCCGACACCAACGCCGCCGGCGCCAATGTGCGCGAAACCTTCACCGTCACCGTGGTCCGCGGCGACCGCCGCAGCGGCACCCGCGCCATCGTCGCCAATGCCGACACCGGCCACACCGCCTTCGACAAGCCCTTGGACAACATCGGCAACAAGTCGATCCCGAACTACGACGCCTACGCCGCCCGCCACCTGTACAAGGTCACCATTCCCGGCTGCGCAGCCCCGGCCAGACTGTTCGTCGGCCAGCGCAAGGATCCCTTCGTCGTCAACCTCGGCGAAACCTTCGACCTGATTAACATCAAGGCGCCGGCCGTCGAGTTCAGCGCCAACGCCGAAAAAGGCGCGAAGGACGACCTGGCCGACAAGAACGTGACCACCCTGAGCATGGAAGTGCCGACCTCCTGCCTGCTCAGCGCCACTGCGGGCGACCCGGTCATCGGCGGCTGGACCACGGCCAGCCTGCGCCAGGGCCGCCTGATCAACCCGACGCCGAAGTCCGACGCCGACGTCTCGAAAGAAGGCGGCGCCTGGGTCCAGGTCTCGCGCCTGGGCATGCCGCTGGTGAACGAAGTCGTCATCGGCCTGAAAGACAAGGACCGCTTCAACCACAGCAAGCCATCGGCCGACGGCCAGTTCGCCGACTACGTGACCAATCCGACCCTGCCCGCGCTGGTCGAAATCCTGTACGGCAGCGCCGGCGCCAAGGCCCCGACCAACTTCCCGCGCAACGACCTGGTGGCCGCCTTCCTGACCGGGATCAAGGGCGTGAACCAGCCGAAGACCGTCACCGCCTCGGAAATGCTGCGCCTGAACACCTCGATCGCCCCGACCGCACCGGGCATGCAAAAGCGCCTCGGCGTGATCGAAGGCGACAACGCGGGCTTTCCGAACGGCCGCCGTCCGGGCGACGACGTGGTCGACGTCGCGCTGCGCGTCGTCATGGGCAAGCTGTGCACCCTCAACATCGGCTGCGCACCGGCTGATGCACCGGCCGGTGCCCTGCGCTTCACCGACGGCGCGTATCTGGACGAGACCATGGTCAACGCCAGCTTCCCATACCTGAAATCGCCGATCCCGGGTTCGCCCCAGAAGTAATGGCCACCGCAATCACATGAACCGGAGAGCACCATGAAAAAACTGAGCTTGATCTGTGCCTTGCTGCTGCTGACGGCATGCGGCAGCGATACCCGCACCTCGTCCCCGCCGGAAGTACCGACGCCACCGCCGCCGCCACCAGCGGGCCCGCTCGCCGATGCCTTCTACAACTCGGTGAAGACCACCGTGGCGGCCATGCCTGACGATAGCGACGCGGCCAGCATCGACGCCATCGCCAGCACCGCGCCGGAAGACACGGAACCGTCGGCGCTGTAAGCACCAATCCGGCCGGGAGGCTTGCGTCCCGGCCGCTGTCGTACCCAAACTCTTCTCACGCACCGGGAACACATCATGCCGAAACGATTCGCTCGCATTGCCGTTCCCGCGCTGCTGCTGTACGCGCTCGCTGTGCCGGCCAGTCAGGCAGCACCCTATATTCCCGCCAGCGGCGGCACCGTCGTCGAGCGCCTGCCGCGCCGCGCCGACCCTCTTCAACGCGAACTGGCCGCACTGCGCGCGCAACTGGCCGCCCGTCCCGGCGACATGGCCCTGGCCACGCGCACCGCGCAGCGCTACATCACGGTAGCGCGCCAGGAAACCGATCCGCGCTATTTCGGCTACGCACAGGCCGCGCTGGCGCCATGGTGGGCCATGCCGGCGCCCCCGCCGCAGGTGCGCCTGCTGCGTGCCACGCTGCTGCAAAGTACCCACCACTTCGCCGAAGCCTTGCGCGACCTGGACGCCATCGTCAGCGCCGATTCAAGCAATCCGCAAGCCTGGCTCACGCGCGCCATCGTGCAGACCGTGCGCGGCGAGTACCAGGCGGCCACCGCGAGCTGCGCCCGCCTGTCGTCGCTGTCGACCGAACTGGCGACGATTACCTGCGTGGCCAACGTCGGCACCATGACCGGACGCTCGGCCAGGAGCGAAGCCCTGCTCGACCTCACCCTGCGCCGCAACCAGGAAGCCGACGCCGGGATGCAGGTCTGGGTCTTGACACTGCTCGGTGAAATGGCGCAGCGGCGCGGCGACGCCAAGGCCGCCGAAGCACGTTTCAGGCGCGCGCTGGCCCTGGAGCCGCGCGACAGCTACCTGCTCGGCGCCTACGCCGACTTCCTGCTGGAGCAGCAGCGCGCAGCGGAGGTGCTTGTCCTGGTCAAGGACTACACCCGCATCGACGGCCTGCTGCTGCGCCATGCGCTGGCCCTGCGCCAGGGCGGCGTGGCCACCGATGCGCTGCGCAATGCCGACGCCGAACTCAAGGCCCGCTTCGACGCCGCCATGCAGCGCGGCGACACCGTCCACCAGCGCGAACAGGCACGCTACGAGCTGCACATCCGCGGCGACGCCAAAACAGCGCTCGCGCTGGCGCAGCAAAACTGGGCGGTGCAGAAGGAATCGGCCGACATGCGGGTGCTGCTGGAAGCGGCCGCCAAAGCCGGCGACAAGGCCGCCGCCGCACCGGTCATCGACTGGGTGGCCAAACACGCGGTGGAAGACGTGGCCGTGGCGCGCCTGGTCAGGCAAATCAAGGCGGGCGCATGATGGGCCGCTACTTCATTGGCCTGCTGATGCTGGCGCTGGCCCTGGTCGCCGCTCCGGCGCGCGCACACAAGCCGAGCGACAGCTACCTGACCATCAGGGTGGCCGGCCAGCAGGTCGACGGCCAGTGGGACATCGCCCTGCGCGACCTCGATTTTGCCCTGGACCTCGACCAGGACGGTGACGGCGACCTGACCTGGGATGAAATCCGCAGCCAGCACGCCGCCATCGCCAACTACGCGCTGGCGCGCCTGGCGCTCACCAGCGGCGGCGCCGCCTGCCCCATCGTCGCCGGCGAGCAGCTGATCGACCAGCACACCGACGGCGCCTACACGGTGCTGCGCTTTCGCGCCACCTGCCGCGCCGCCGCGACTGCGCTCGGCGTCGGCTACCGCCTGTTCGCCGACCTCGATCCGCAGCACAAGGGACTGGTCAAGCTGGAGCACGAAGGCGTGACCTCGACCGCCATTTTCAGCCCCGACGCGGCGCGCCAGGATCTGCTGCTGCGCGCGCCCGGCAAGTTCGTCCAGTTCGCCGGCTACGTCCAACACGGCGTGTGGCATATCTGGATCGGCTTCGACCACATTCTGTTCCTGCTCTCGCTGCTGCTGCCGGCGGTGCTGGCGCCAATCGCAATGCAACAGGAGCAGCCGCTCAGGGCGGCCTTTACCGATGTACTCAAGGTGGTGACCGCGTTCACGCTGGCGCACTCGCTGACCTTGACCCTGGCCAGCCTGCAGGTGCTGTCGCTGCCGTCGCGCTGGGTGGAATCGGCAATTGCGGCCTCGGTGCTGCTGGCGGCGGTGAATAACGTCATCCCGCTGTTTCGCGGACGCCGGCCGCTGGCGGCCTTCGTGTTCGGGCTGATTCACGGTTTCGGCTTTGCCGGCGTACTGGCCGACCTGGGCCTGCCGCAAAGCGCGCTGGCGTTGAGCCTCGCGGGCTTTAACGTGGGCGTGGAACTGGGGCAGCTGGCCATCGTGGCGGTATTCCTGCCGCTGGCGTTCCTGACGCGCCGCACCTGGTTTTACGGTCAGTTGATGAGCACCGGCTCGGTGGTCATCGCCCTGGTCGCCGCCGTCTGGCTGTTCGAGCGCGCTTTCGATATGAAAGTGCTGCCCGTGTAAGGGGTAAGTGCGTGGTTTTGGGGACGGCGCCGCATTCCACCGTGCGCCCCGTCCCCTTTTTTTACACCGCGATCAGCTTGCGGTTGGCGGCGCCAGGCAGCGTCTTGAGGACCTTGCCGGCAACGGCCGCGTAGCTGGTCGACTTGACCGTGCTCACATAGCGGTACTCGGCGCGCGTTTCGGTTGGCGTTACCGTCACCACCATGAAGCCGCGCGACTTCGTTTCCGCATACACCAGCGGCCCGATGATCTGTTCCAGGCCGGCCGCCACCAGCGCCGGATCTTCATTCTTGAAGATATCTTCAAAGCCCGGCGAGGTCACCGACGACACCCCGAACTCCACCCCGACCGCCTGCCCGTTCATGTCGGCCAGGTCGCTGGCCCAGGCGTTGTGCGTGTCGCCGGCCAGCACCACCAGGTTCTTGTTCAGTGCCCTGGCCGTGGCCAGTACGGTTTCACGCGCGGCCTGGTAGCCATCCCACGCATCGAGGTTGTATGGCACCGATGGCTGGGCCAGGATCTGCTGCTCGGCTGCCGTCAACGTCGCTGGCGCGCTCTTTGCCTTTGCCAGCAGGGCGACGTAGGCGCCGAAGCCGATCGCGCCCAGCACCAGCGGCGCCGGCAGGTTCATGCGCGCCATCAGCACCTGCTGGCCCAGCATCTGCCAGGTGGCGCTCGATTTTCCCATCTGGCCTTTGAGCCAGGTGGTTTGATCGGCACCCATCAGCTGGCGCGCCGGATCGCCCACGGCGGCAGCGAAGCTGGCGCCATTAAAAGCGCCGCCGGCGCCGACATAGCTGGCGTAGCCAAGCTGCTTGTCGCGGCCGATAATGCGCGTGTCGAGCATGTGCAGCGACAGCAGGTTGCCGAAGTCGAAGGAGCGGTAGATGCGCTCAGGCTTGCCGGCGTCCGGCAGGCGGATCGGCATCCATTCGTTGTAGGCCTGGATCGCCATCTGGCGGCGCGCCAGGAACAGGCCTTCGGTGGCCGGGTCGTGATTCTCCGCGCCTTCGCGCCAGGTGTCGTTGGCCAGTTCGTGATCGTCCCACACGGTGATGAAGGGCATGCGCGCGTGGATCGCCTGCAAGTCCTTGTCGGCGCGGTACTGGGCGTAGCGGCGCCGGTAGTCGCTCAGGGTGATGATCTCGTTGGCCGGCACCGACACGCGGCCCATCGCCTCGGCGTCCTTGGCGGCGTAACCGTCCTTGGCGTATTCGTAGATGTAGTCGCCCAGGTGGATGGCGGCGTCGATATCGTTCAGCTTTGCCGCTTCGGCGTAGACATGGAAGTAGCCGGCCGGGTAGTTGGTGCAGCTGAACACCGCCAGCCTGACCTGCGCCAGGTTGCCCGTGCCGAGGGTCTTGGTGCGGCCGACCGGCGAGGCGGCGCCGTACGCGACGAAGCGGTAGTAATAGGCGCGGTTGGCGGCCAGGCCGGTCGCATCGACCTTGACGGTGTAGTCGCGCGCCGGGCCGGTGGGGGTGGTGCCGGTGGCGGCGATGACGGCGAAGTTGCTGTCTTCGGAGAGTTCCCATTTGACCTCGATGTCGCCGCTGGCAGCGGTGCTGATGCGGGTCCACAGGATCACGCGGTCGCTCATCGGATCGCCACTGGCCACGCCGTGCGCGAAGCGGACATCGATGTCGCCGCCATCGCTGCCGCCGCAGCCGGCCAGTGCGGCGCCGGACGCCGCGACGGTCCCGAGCGAGAGCTTGCGAAGGAACTTGCGGCGTGAATTCGGTTGGGTCATGACAGCTCGTTGTAGGGAGTTGAGAAGCCGGCAAGCTTAAAGGAACGGCATGACCAGGTGATGACACGGTCAATGGCGGCCGGCGCCCAGGCGGCGGGGTTTTTGATGCAAGCGGTGCAAGAAGGGCCGATTCGGGCTAAACTCCCCTATCCACGCCGAAAAACACGAGAAAAAGCAGCCTTCATGATTACTACCCCAGACATCGAAAATACCAACGTCACGTCGTTCGCGACCATGCCGACCCCGGAAGAGCTGCACAAGCGCCTTCCCCTGAGCGACAGCGCGTTTGCCACGGTCATGCAGGGCCGCGCCGCGCTGCGCGACATCATCGACCGCAAGGACAAGCGCCTGTTCGTCGTCGTCGGTCCGTGCTCGATCCACGATCCGGTGGCCGGCATCGACTATGCGCGCCGCCTCAAGGCGCTGCAAGCCGACGTGGCCGACACCATGCTGCTGGTGATGCGCGTGTATTTCGAAAAACCGCGCACCACGACCGGCTGGAAGGGCTATATCAACGATCCGCACATGGACGATTCCTTCCGCGTCGACGAAGGCATGGAAAAAGCGCGCCGCTTCCTGCTCGACGTGTGCGAACTGGGCCTGCCCACCGCCACCGAAGCGCTCGACCCGATCTCGCCGCAGTACCTGGGCGATTTGATCGCCTGGACCGCGATCGGCGCGCGCACCACCGAATCGCAGACGCACCGCGAGATGTCGTCGGGCTTGTCGACGCCGGTCGGCTTCAAGAACGGTACCGATGGCGATATCAGCATCGCGATCAACGCCATTTTGTCGTCGGCGCATCCGCACTCGTTTTTGGGCATCAACGGCCAGGGCACGGTATCGATCGTGCGCACCAGCGGCAACGCGTACGGCCACGTGGTGCTGCGCGGCGGCGACGGACGTCCGAATTACGATTCGGTGTCGATCGCGATCGCGGAGCAGGCGCTGGAAAAGGCCAAGCTGCCGGCCAACCTGGTGGTCGACTGCTCGCATGCGAACAGCTACAAGAAGCCTGAGTTGCAGCCGCTGGTAATGTCGGACGTGGTGCAGCAGATCCGTCACGGGAACAAGTCGCTGGTCGGTGTGATGATCGAGTCGAATATCGTCGGCGGCAACCAGAAGATTCCGGCCGATCTGTCGCAGCTGAAGTATGGCTGCTCGGTGACCGATGGCTGCATCGATTGGGATGCGACCGAGACCATGCTGCGTGCCGCGCACGCGGAGCTGTTGCAGCGTCCGTAAGCCTCACCCGACGTCGTTCCCGCGCAGGGCTAGGCGCCCCCACGGCAACCCAAGTTCGTAGCGCAGCTAACGGCTTATCGACAAACTTGGGTTCCCGCCGAGTGCCGCCTTGGCGCGGGAACGACGCAGTGGTGCTTTACAATGGCGCATTCCTTCTTATCTTGCGCACCTCCCATGATTGTTCTCGGCGTCGAATCCTCCTGCGATGAAACCGGCCTTGCGTTGTACGACACGCAACGCGGCTTGCTCTCCCACGCCCTGCATTCGCAGGTCGCCATGCACGAGGAGTACGGCGGCGTGGTGCCCGAACTGGCTTCGCGCGACCATATCCGGCGCGCCATCCCCCTGCTCGAAGAAACCCTGTCCCGCGCCAGCGTGGCCATGGCCGATATCGACGCCATCGCCTACACCCAGGGTCCGGGCCTGGCCGGGGCGCTGCTGGTCGGCTCCTCGATCGCTTGCAGCCTCGCGCTGGCGCTCGACAAGCCGGTGCTCGGCGTGCACCACCTCGAAGGCCATCTGCTCTCGCCCCTGCTGGCGAGCGATCCGCCGCAGTTCCCGTTCATCGCGCTGCTGGTCTCGGGCGGCCACACGCAGCTGATGCGGGTCGATGGCGTCGGCCAGTACACCCTGCTCGGCGAAACACTGGACGACGCGGCCGGCGAAGCCTTCGACAAATCGGCCAAGCTGCTCGGCCTGGGCTACCCCGGCGGCCCGGCGATTTCGCGCCTGGCCGAATTCGGCGATCCGCTGGCCTACAAGCTGCCGCGTCCCATGCTGCACTCGAAGGACTTCAACTTCAGCTTCTCGGGCCTGAAAACGGCCGTGCTGACGGTGGTGAAGAACCACGAGGAAAAAATCATCGCCAATATCTGCGAACAGGACAAGGCCAACATCGCGCGCGGCTTTGTCGATGCCATCGTCGATGTGCTGACCGCCAAGTGCATCAGCGCGCTGCGCCACACCGGCTTGAAGCGCCTGGTGATCGCCGGCGGCGTGGGCGCCAACGCCCAGCTGCGCGCCTCGCTCAACGCGGCCGCTTCCGCCAAAAAATTCCGCGTGTTTTATCCGGAGCTGGAATTCTGCACCGATAACGGCGCCATGATCGCTTTTGCCGGCGCCATGCGCCTGCAAATCAATCCCGCTGCGGCGACGCGCGACTACAGCTTCAACGTGCGCCCGCGCTGGCCGCTCGACGAGATCAAGGTGGTCTGAAAAAACCCATGCACTGAACTTGCGGCGCCGGTCACGATCCTACCGTGTACCGTATTTTTCCAAAGAATGGCAAACTCGCCCGGTTCTGTTTTTCCGGAGGTGCTGTATGCGTGTTGTTAGCTGGAATATTCACTGGGGTTGCGGCAAGGATGGCAGGATCCGCATCCATGCCATCATCGATGTGTTGCGCAAATTAAATCCCGATGTGATTTGCCTGCAGGAAGTTGCGTCAAATCATGCCGAGCTTGAAGGCAATGCCAACGCCAACCAGTTCCGCCAGCTGGCGGGAGCCTTTGGCGGCTACCAGCCGGTGATCGAACCGACCAGCGAAATCTACCAAAACAATCTGCCGCGCCAGTTCGGCAATATGTTGCTCTCCAAATATAGAATCAACCAGGTGCACCGCTACCTGCTGCCGTGGCCGCCCGATCCGGGCAGTCCGGCCGGCATGCCGCGCGGCCTGATCGAGGCGGTCGTCGATGCGCCCGGCGGCCGGGTGCGCGTGCTGACCACGCACCTGGAATACTACTCGCCGGTGCAGCGCATGGCGCAGGTCCGGCATATCAAGTATTTGCATTGGGAAGCCTGCGAACGGGCGCGCATCTTTCAACCGGACCCGACCATGGACCCGCCATACCAGCTCGGATACCGGCCCGGCTCGGCGATCTATTGCGGCGACTTCAATTTCACGCCCGACTCGCCCGATTACCAGGAATTGATCGCGCCGGACGACAGCATCGCGCTGCCGCTGGTCGACGCCTGGCGCTTGCGCCATCCGGAAATCGCGCGCGCGCCGAGCGCCGGTTTGCACGGCTTCAAGTGGCCGGAGCGGGCTGATTGCTTCGACTATTTTTTCGTCACCGACGATCTGGCCGCGCGCGTGACCGAGGTGGAAGTGCAGTCGGAAACGGCAGCCTCCGACCATCAGCCGATCGTGCTTGATATTGCCTGAGCCCTGGCGCAGCTTGCTCAGGCCGCCTGCGGCCTGGACTGGCGGTGATACAGGAACTCCAGCACCCGCGTGCGGTACTCCATGTACAGCGCGTCGTGCGCCAGCGCCACCCGCTCGCGCGGGCGCGCCAGCCGCACTTGCACGATGTCGCCGATGGTCGCCGCCGGCCCGTTGCTCATCATCACGATGCGGTCGGACAGCAGCACCGCCTCGTCCACGTCGTGGGTCACCATCACCACGGTCGATCCGGTCTGGGCCACGATGCGCAGCAATTCGTCCTGCAAGTGCGCGCGCGTGAGGGCGTCGAGCGCGCCGAAGGGTTCGTCCATCAGCAACACTTTCGGCTCCATCGACAGCGCGCGCGCAATGCCGACGCGCTGCTTCATGCCGCCCGAAATCTCGTTGGGGCGCTTGCTCGCCGCCGCGCCCAGCCCCACCAGCGCCAGCGCCGCATTGGCGCGCTCGCGCAGCTGGCTGGCCGATTCCTTGTGCGAGAACACACGTTCGACCGCCAGGTACACATTCTCGAAGCAGCTCAGCCACGGCAGCAGCGAGTGGTTCTGGAACACGACCGCGCGCTCGGGCGACGGTCCGGCAATCTCGCGGCCGGCGCAGATCAGGGCGCCATCGGTGGCCGTGGTCAATCCCGCCAGCAGGTTGAGCAGGGTCGACTTGCCGCAGCCCGAGTGGCCGATCAGGGTCACGAATTCGCCCTGCGCCACCGTCAGGTTGATGTCGTGGAGCGCGTGGAAGCGTCCCTTGCGCGTCTCGAACACCATCTCGGCGTGCTGCACTTCAATGAATTTCTTGTTCATGTCAGTTCCCCGCTTCTTCATAGGTAAAGGCCTTGGCCAGCGCCATCAGGGCAAGTTCGAGCGCCAGCCCGACCACGCCGATGACGACGATGGCGATCAGGATGTGCGGCACGTTCAGGTTATTCCACTCATCCCACACCCAGAAGCCGATGCCGACGCCGCCGGTCAGCATTTCAGCGGCGACGATCACCAGCCAGGCGGTGCCGATGGCCAGGCGCACGCCGGTCAGCATGTAGGGCAGTACCGAAGGCAGCAGGATTTTGGTGAAAATTTTCCATTCCGACAGTTGCAGCACGCGCGCCACGTTCATGTAGTCCTGCGGCACGCGCCGCACGCCGGCGGCGGTGTTGACGATCATCGGCCAGATCGAGCAGATGAAGATCGACCAGATCGCGGCTGGATCGGCCGACTTGAACACCAGCAAGCCAATCGGCAGCCAGGCCAGCGGCGAGACGGGCTTGAGCAGGCTGATGATGGGATTGAACATGCCCGCCAGAAAATTGAAGCGTCCGATCATGAAGCCGAGCGGAATCCCGACCGCGGCCGCCAGGCCGAAGCCGAGCGCCACGCGCTTGAGCGAGGCCAGGATGTTCCAGCCGATGCCCTGGTCGTTGGGGCCGTTGCGGTAGAAGGGATCGGCGAACATGCGCAGCGCTTCGGCGAAGGTCACGGCGGGCGAGGGAAAGCTGCTGTTGTTGACCGATAGAATCTGCCACAGCAGCACCAGCAGGCCCAGTCCCATCAGCGGCGGCAGCACTGCCAGGAGCACGCCGCGCAGGCGTGACTTGCCATTGCTCAAGGTCACGCCCTGGCTGGCCAGGCGCTGGCTGCGCGGGCGTTTTTCAGGCACCGGCGCGGCCAGCGCGGCGCCACTCGGGGTGTTCGACATCGATTCCAGCACGGCACTCATCATGGGCTCCCGGTTCAGGCTTTGATCTTGAAGGCGTCGGCGTAGGCCTTGGGATTCTTGCCATCCCAGACCGTTCCGTCGAGCATTTTCACCGTGCGCAGCGGCGACTTCGGCACGCTCACCTTGGCCATGGCGGCGGCCTCGGTGTACAGCCCGATCTGGTTGACGCTGGTGGCGCTGGCCAGGTAGTCGGGCTCGGTCTTGAGCAAGCCCCAGCGCTTGTGCTGGGTCAGGAACCACATGCCGTCCGACAGGTAGGGATAGTTGACCGTGCCATCGTTGTAGAACTTCATGTAGTTGGGGTCGTCCCAGGTCTTGCCCATGCCGTTCTGGTAGCGGCCCAGGATGCGCTGGTTGATCACGTCGACCGAGGTGTTCACGTAGGACTTGTCGGCGATGGTGGCTGCCATCTTCGTCTTGTTGACCAGGCCGGCGTCGATCCACTTGCTCGCTTCGAGCACGGCGGCGATCAGGGCGCGCGCGCTGTTCGGGTATTTCCTGGCCCAGTCGAGCGTGGTGCCCAGGGTTTTTTCCGGGTGGTCTTTCCAGATATCCTGGGTGGTGGCGGCGGTGACCCCGACCCCGTCGACGATGGCGCGGTGGTTCCACGGCTCGCCCACGCAAAAACCATCCATGTTGCCGACGCGCATATTGGCCACCATCTGCGGCGGCGGCACGGTGATCACCTTGGCATCCTTGAGCGGGTTGATGCCGTAGGTGGCCAGCCAGTAGTACAGCCACATCGCGTGGGTGCCGGTCGGGAAGGTCTGGGCGAAGGAATATTCGCGCTTGTCGGTCTGCATCAGCTTGGCGAGGGAGGCGCCATCCACGCCGCCCTTGTCGGCCACTTTTTTGGAGAGGGTGATGGCCTGGCCGTTGTGGTTCAGGTTCATCAGCACCGCCATGTCCTTCCTGGCGCCGCCCACGCCCATCTGGACGCCGTACAGCAGGCCGTAGAGCACGTGGGCGGCGTCCAGCTCACCGTTGACCAGCTTGTCGCGCACGCTGGCCCAGGACGATTCCTTGCTCAGGACAATCTTGATGCCGTATTTCTTGTCGAAGCCGAGCACCGAGGCCATCACCACCGAAGCGCAGTCGGTCAGAGGGATGAAGCCGATCTTGATTTCTTCCTTTTCGGGCTGGTCGGAGCCGGCGGCGAACACGCCGCCGCTGACAAGGCCGGTCAGCGAGACGGCGGCGCCGGCCTTGAGCAGGGTGCGGCGGGTCGGGATGGTGCGGTCGGTCGTCATGGTTCCCTCGTTTGGCAAGCTGGGCGCGGACGTGCGCCGTTACCAGGACATCAGCAAATGGCGTGCCAGCGGGAAACGAGAGTGAGGAAGAGGGAAGTTAAGGGCGGGAGGCGCCGTGATGGGGGGTTTTCGGCACTGATATTGTGCGGCGCACCAAAAATGATCGTCGTTCCTGCCGTGGCAGAAACGACTTTTCGACAGTCTTTCGCTTAACGCTGAACGGTGACGCCCTTCCAGAACGCCACGTACCCGGCAATCTGCCTGGCAGCATCGAACGGCGCGCGGTAGGTCCACACCGCGTCGCGGTTGGTTTCGCCATCGACCAGCAAACTGACATAGTTCGCCGTGCCCTTCCATGGGCACTTGGTCTCGGTCGCGCTCGGCTGTAAATAATCCTGCCTGACCGCCGACATCGGGAAATACACATTGTTTTCGACGATCTGCACCTGGTCAATCGGCGCGTCGGCGATCACGGCCCCGTTCCAGCTGGCTGTCGGCATCTCAATGCTCCTGCGACGTGGATTCGGCCGCAATCTGGCGCAGCGCCTGTTCGAACACTTCTGGCGGCTGCCCGCCCGAAATCAAGTGCCGGTCGTTGATGATGATGGCCGGCACCGAACTGATGCCTTGCTGCTGGTAGAACTGCTCGCGCTCGCGCACATCGCCGGCATACGCGCCGCTGGCAAGCACCTCGGCCGCCTGCGCGGCATCCAGGCCCACTTCGCCCGCCACCCGCGCCAGCACGGCGTGGTCGCCCGGACTCTCGCCCTTGGTGAAGTAAGTCTCGAACAGCGCCATCTTCAGTTCGCGCTGGCGCCCTTGCAGCTCGGCCCAGTGCAGCAGGCGGTGCGCGTCGAAGGTGTTGTAGATGCGGCTGCGCGCATCCATGTCGAAGCGAAAGCCCAGGTCGGCGCCGCGCGCGCGGATCATGTCGCGTGTCTGCGCGCCCTGCTCCGGCGTGGCGCCGTATTTTTCAGTGAGGTGTTCGCCGATATCCTGGCCTTCGGCAACCATGTTCGGATTGAGCTCGAAGGGCTGGAAGTGCAGTTCGGCGCTCGCCACGCCGTCCAGGCGGCCCAGCGCCTGTTCCAGCGACTTGAGTCCAATCACGCACCAGGGGCAGGAGATATCGGATACAAAATCAATTTTCAGCTTGGTCACCAGGTGCTCCTGTCGGTCGGGCCTTTCATTCTAGCGCCAAGCCGCGGATCGCACCTGCACACCCTATTTTTTGGCGCCCGCCGATTTGCTGCCGATCTTGCTTTCCTTGCCGGCCATCAGCTTGGCAATGTTCTGGTTGTGGCGGAACAGCAGCAGCGAACTCATGGCCACCACGGCGAAAAACAGTTCATCGATGCCGAATGCCATCCCGTAGTAAATCGGGGCCAGGATCGCGGCCACCAGCGCCGCCAGCGACGAGTAGCGCGTCGTGAAGGCGACCACCAGCCAGGTCGCGAGCACCGCCAGGCCCAGCCAGACATTGATACCGAGCAGCACGCCCAGGATGGTCGCCACGCCCTTGCCGCCCACAAAGCGGAAGAATACGGGCCACAGGTGCCCCAGGAACACGGCAACGGCCACCAGCGCGATGCCGGCCGTGCCCACCCCATACTCGCCCGCCAGGCGGATGGCCAGCCAGACCGCGAACCAGCCCTTGGCGCCGTCGCCGATCAGGGTGGCGATCGCCGCGCCCTTGTTGCCGCTGCGCAGCACGTTGGTCGCGCCCGGATTCTTGGAACCGTAGGTGCGCGGGTCCGACAGGCTGAACAGGCGGCTCATCACCACGGCGAACGAAATCGAGCCGATCAGATAGGCGACGATGGTGAAAATGGCTGTAGTCATGGTGGTCTCTCTTGTTGGGAAGAGGCGCTGTGCGCCGGGCGTGAATATACACCATCCTCGCAGCCGGATCACCCCTCTCATCCTGATGCCGGGGCCGCCCGGGACGCTGTTTCATCAACAGCGCAACAGCGGCCCCGTCAAAAGCCGGTGCGCGCGCGCCAGTCGACGATCTTGTCGCCGCCATAAAAAAAACGGCCCTTGCGGGCCGCTTTCCATTACCAGGGGCCGGCTGGCCCCCACCTTGTTACAGTGCGTTGTTGCGCTCCTGCCTGACCAGCGTCGTATTGACGCCATCGGACAGGCTCAATTCAAACGCGCCACCGGCCGGCAGCGCGTCCAGCGACAAGACCGCGCTGCCATGTTGCAGATCCTGCGCCAGGGTGGTGCGCTTGCCATCGGTGACCAGCGTCACCGTCAGGTAAGGATAGCTGGCGTGATCCCAGCTCAGTTGCACCTTGCCGGCTTGCTCGCGCACCTGCACCGCGGCCGCGCGCTGGACGCTGCCCTCGGGGATCGCACGGGCGGTCGACTGCATCAGGTTCGCCTTGCCCTTGACCACGGAAATACTGACGATCGGGCCCGGGTGCGGAATCGACAAGCTAAAGTTGAGCGACTTCATGTCCTCTGGATGGTCGACCGCCAGCGTGCTGAACGGATAGTCGAGCGCGCCTTTGGCCGTCACGATATGCAAGGTGTACTCGCCCTTGGCCTGCAGCTTGGCGCGGCCGGTGAACGATTTCAGTGGCGAGAGCGTTGCCTTGTCGCCGCTGATCTGGCCGCTGACCAGGATCAGATCCTGCGCCGCAGCGCTCGCCGTCGACGCCATGATCGCATCGGCCGGGGTCAGGAAGGCCTGCATCAGGTGGGTGTTGTAATCCGAGAAGGTGCTGCCGCCGCAATAACTCATGATGTCATGGATATTCGTGCTGCGCGGATCAAAGAAGGCAGCCCTGCTGAACAGATAGCCCCAGGTGTAGTGGGTGCCCGTGCCCAGCTGCGCGTTCGGGTAGGGATACTTCGGATCCGGCGAGCCGGCACCGCCGCAGGCGGCGTGGTTCAGACGGTAGTTGTGGCCCAGTTCATGGACCACGATACCGCGCAAGCCGTCTTCATTCATCGACGGAATATCGGCAGCAACGCCACTGGTGCCCGGCACATAGGCCAGGCCGGCCAGGCCGTAGGTCGCTTTCGGAATGATGCCGAAGTAATGCTGGCGATCGTTGCCGTTTTCCAGGCGGTGCAAGTCGGCGATTTCGCCCAGGATTTTACCGAACGCATCTCTCCATTCGGTTTCATTGACGGGCATGCGCGTCACGCGCGACGACACGTACGTGGCGCGGGCGCGCTGGTTCACGGTCGAGACTGGAATGCGATCCTGCACGAAGTCGCGCAGATTGCTGACCACACGGCCGACCGAAGTGCCGATCTGGACCGGAATCGTGACCAGCTCCATCGGGATGCCGCCGCCAACGCGCGGATTGATGGTCTTGCTCTGGCCATTCGCCAGGACCACGTTCAGGCGCAGGCCGGGGCGCACCAGGTCGGACGGCACCACCGCGATGTACGAGGTGTTCGCATCGGGCACGAGCGGCACGCTGGAGGGAAGCGCACCGGCGGGCTTGTTCAAGGCGATTTCGCGCAGGACATTGCCATTCGCATCCTTGACCTGGACTTTGCCGTCCGGCTTGGCTACGCCTGGCGTGTTGCTCAGGGCATTGACCTTGACCATCACCGCCTTGGCATTGATCAAGATCAGGGCGCTGTCGCTACTGTCGAACAGTTGCGATTGCGCCAGCTGGATGCTGCCGATGCGTGGATCGCCAGACGCCGGTGGGGTGGCGTCGGCAATCGGCGCGCCAGGGATATAGCAGCTTTTCACCAGGCCGGGGGCCGGGTTGGCCATCGCGCCCACGCTGCAATCGACACCATCGGTCTTGGTGTAGGTGTAATACTTGCCTTCCGCCCCGAACAGCACCGCATTGGTGCCGCTGAAATTGCAGCGGCCGCCTTCGGTGGCGCACAAGGTCCACGTGACCTGGGCCTTGTCGCAACGTTTGGCGATGCCCGGCGTTGGATCGCCAAACACATTGCTGTTGCAAGCCACGCCGCCGGTCGCCGTCTTGCTCATGAAGCTGGTGCCGGAACCATAGCGCACGGTGCGCGTATCGCCAAAAGCGCACTGGCCGCCCTCGACGCCGCAGGCTTCCCAGGTGCTGGTCACTTCGCAATGCTTGGCCACGCCCGGCGCCGGATCGCCAAAGGTGGCGGTGTTGCACGAGGCGCCCCAGCCCAGCGTCTTGCTGACGAAGCGGTTGCCCGCGCCATAGCGCACGGTCTGGTTGCCGTTGAAAACGCAACGGCTATTTTCGTTCGCGCAGAATGTCCATTGGGTGGTCGAGGCGGCGGCGGCCATGCCCATGGTGGTGGCGTTGGCGATCGGGGCGGCAGCGCTGCCCAGGCTGGCGCCGCCGCCGCTGATCACGCCGACCCCGGCCGTATCGGCGCTGCTCGCCTCAGGCGGCGCGGTGGCCGCATCGGCGCTGCTGGCGACAGGCGGCGCGGTGGCCGCAGCGGGTGCGTGGCGCTCGCCCGATGCGCCGGTGTTATCGCCGCATGCGGTCAACACCCCGCTGGTGAAGGCAATTATTGCCAGGCATTTCAACAAACGTCTCATGTCTACTCCGGATCAGTGTTTCAGGGATTTATTCATGCAAATAGGCTGCACATTAACCTGACGGACTGGGCAAAGTAAACTTTTGTTAAGATTATTAGTCAAAATCCCATGGAATATTTACAACAATACTACGCACCATGCTGCACGGGAAGGATTTGAGGCCAATTCCCCCCCAAATACTTACACGCATGCATTTATTCGCATCGCAAGCCTGGCAGGCTTGCGCGCGACCGGCGCTACTCTTCCAGCGCGCAGCTGACCGGGCGCGCAGCGAGCAGGTCGACCAGCACGCGCGGGGCAATGCCGACCAGGTAGCCGCGCCGCCCGCCGTTGATATAAATCGTTTCCAGCGCCAGGATGCTCTCTTCCACATACACCGGCAGCGCCTTGCGCGTGCCGAACGGCGAGGTGCCGCCGATCTGGAAACCGGAATGGCGCTGCGCCACCTCGGGCTTGCACGGCTCAACCGACTTGCAGGGAATGGCGCGCGCCAGGTTCTTGGTCGACACCTTGCAGTCGCCATGCATCAGCACGATCAGCGGCTTGGCCGCTTCATCCTGCATCACCAGCGTCTTGACAACGTCGTGCTCGGGTACGCCCAGCTCGCGCGCCGACACCGATGTGCCGCCATGTTCTTCGTACGGATAAGGATGTTCGCTGAACATCACACCGTGCTTGCGCAGGAACTGCGTCGCCGGTGTTTCGGAAATGTGCTCTTTCTTGGCCATGCGTGATACGCTAAACGTTCAATGAGGAGTTTCTTATTATGCAGCAAGAAATTCGCTTTGCCACCTTCAATGTGTACAACCTCGCCCCGCCCGGCGTGAAGCTGTACGACAATCTCCTGCCGACCACGCCGGAAGAATACGAGGCCAAGCTAAACTGGACCGCGCGCCAGATCGACCTGCTCGACGCCGACGTGATCGGCTTCCAGGAGATTTTTTCGCAAGCCGCCCTGCTTGACGCGCTGGCGCGCACGCGCCGCTACCGCGATGCCTTCCACGTCGGTTTCGACCCCGATCCGGGCGCCGAACGCCTCACGCCCAGCGTGGCGCTGGTCTCGCGCCTGCCGCTGGCCGCGCCCGGCGTGGCGCACCTGGCATTTCCCGAGGGCGTGGCGTTGCCGCCCGGCAGCCGCGAAGCCGACCGCTTTTCGCGCGCCGTGATCCATGCGCCGGTGATCGTCTCGCCCGACTGCACGGTCGACGTGGTGGTGGTGCATCTGAAATCCAAGCGCCCCGACTACCGCAACGGCGACAGCAGCGAAGACCCGCAACTGTACGCGCTGGCCTGCCTGCGCTCGCTGGTCCGGCGCGGCACCGAGGCGGTGGCCCTGCGTGTGTTCCTGAGCCAACTGGCCAGGGAACACCAGCGCCCGCGCGTGGTGCTGGGCGACTTCAACGATGTGGCCGACGCGGTCACCACCATGATCGTGCTGGGCAATGGCAATACCCTGGGCGAGCGCATGTTCGATGCCTACCAGTTGCAGCAGCGCCAGGACCACTTGCGCCACGTCGGGTTTTCCATCGTGCACGACAGCCAGTACACGACTATCGACCACATCCTGGTGTCGGAACAATTCAATGCGTCGCTGCCCGACGCGGTCGGCGAGGTGGTCGACGTGGTCTACCTGAACGACCATGTGGTGCTGGAACTGCCCGAGGCCTCCGACCACGGCCAGGTGCTGGCGCGCATCCGCCTGTTCGACGGCCCGGGCGGGCTCAGCGAGGGCGCGGCTTGAGGTCCGGGTCGCTCGACGCCATGCTGGCGTAATACCCCTGGTAATCGTCGCAGCCGTGCCGCTTCAAGAACTGCAGTTGCTCGGCCGTCTCGACGCCCTCGGCGATCACGCGCAGCTTGAGGCTGCGCGCCACCGCGATGATGGCCGGAATCAGATTGGCCGGCGTGTTCGCGCCCGCGTCGGGCTGCGGGATTTCTTCCACGAACGAGCGGTCGATTTTCAGCCTGGTCAGCGGATAGCGGCGCAGGAAGCTCAGGCTCGAATAACCGGTGCCGAAGTCGTCGATGGTCAGTTGCACCCCGCGCGTGCGCAGGGTGGCGATGGTGGCCATGGTGGTGTCGTCGCCGCGCATGATGACGCTTTCGGTGATTTCGAGGTTGAGCCATTCGGGCGCCAGCCCGGATAGCCGCAGCGCTTCGTCGACGCTGTGCACCAGGCCGCCGTCAATGAACTGCGCGCCCGACAGATTGACCGCCACCATTACCGGACAACCCTCGTCGCGCCATGCGCGCGCGCGCGCGCACGCCTGTTGCAGTACCCACTCGCCGATCGGCACCATCAGCCCGCATTCCTCGGCCACGGGGATGAACTGGTGCGGCATGAGCAGGCCGCGCTGCGGATGGCGCCAGCGCAGCAGCGCCTCGACCGCCGTGGCCTGGCCGCTGGCGATGTTAATTTCGGGCAGGTATTCGAGCACGAACTCCTGGTTCGACAGCGCGTGCCGCAATTCGTTCTCGATCTGCACCCGTTCGATGACGTGGGCGTTCATGTCGGCATTGAAGAAGCTGAAGGCGTTGCGCCCGTTCTGCTTGGCGTGGTACATGGCCACGTCGGCGTTTTTCAGCAGGGTGTCGACCTCCAGGCCGTCGTCCGGGCAGATGGCGATGCCGATCGATACCGACAGGCTGATCGTGTGGCCATCGCTGCGCACCGGCTGCGCCACCGCGTGCATGACGCTGGTGGCGACGTGGGCGGCCTGGTCGACCCCGCCGATATCGGCCAGGATGACGACGAACTCGTCGCCGCCCTGGCGGCTGACCGTATCGACCCCGCGCACGCAGCCGGTCAGGCGGATGGCCACTTCCTTGAGCACGGCGTCGCCCACGTGGTGGCCGAAGCTGTCGTTGATGCCCTTGAAGCGGTCCAGGTCGAGGAACATGACGCCCACCTTGGTGTGCTGGCGCCGCGCCGACACCAGCGCCTGGTGCAGGCGGTCGAGAAACAGCACGCGGTTCGGCAGGTCGGTCAGGAAGTCGTGCTCGGCCAGGTAGCGGGTCTGTTCCTCGGCGCGCTTGCGCTCGGTGATGTTGGTCATGATCGCCATGTAGTTCGAGACTTGCTCGGCGCTGTCGCGAATCGCCGTGACCGCCACCCACACCGGGATATCGTCGTCGCGCCGCACGCAGCACACTTCGCCCTCCCAATGATCGTGCACCGCCACGAAGTCCCAGATCTGCTGGTAGAAGGAGGCGTCGTGCATGCCGGAGAGCAGGCCCGGCACGTCGCCGCCCATCACGTCCCCCGCCGCCCTCCCGCTCAGGGTGGTAAACGCCTGGTTGACCGCGATCACCCGGTAGTGGCGGTCGGTGATCAGGATGGCGTCGCGCGAATTCTCGAACACCCGCGCGGCCATGGCCAGCGCATGCTCGGCCGCCTTGCGCGGAGAAATGTCGCGCAGCACCGCGTAGGACAGGAACTCGTGGTCCAGGGTCACCGAGGTGAGCAGCACCTCGGCCCAGATATGGGCGCCGTCGGGCAGGCAGAATTCCCATTCGTAGCGGTGGTTGCCGTCGATGAAGGCGCGCGAGGCAAGGGCGGCGTCGGCCACCACCGAGGTTTCGCCGGTGGCCTGCACCTCGGGCGAAAAATCGAGCAGGGTCTTGCCGACGATATCTTGCTTGCCGGCGCAGCGGAACAGTGCCACGGCGGCCGGGTTGGCATCGAGGATGCCGTTGCCCTTGATCAGCACGATGGCGTCGGTGGAGCGCTCGAACAGCTGGCGGAAGTTGGCGCCCGCCTCGATCAGTTCGGCTTCGTCGACCTTGCGCTTGCTGATGTCGACTTCCATGCAAAACAGTTGCTGGGTCACGCCGTCGCGCAGCACCGGGAAATGGGTCGAATACAGCCAGCGCTCGCTACCATCCTGGCGCCGGATGTGCCAGTCGCGCGGCGGCGCCGTGCGCCCGGTCTTCCACACCGTTTCCAGCGTGTTGCGGAAGTCTTCCTCGCGGTCCAGGTGCGAGGACAGGCTGGTCAGGGGACGCCCGACCGCGTCGGCCGAGCTGATGCCGAACACCTCGGCGCAGGTATGGTTCCAGTAGCGCACGATGCCGTTGCGGTCGGTGCTGTGCACGGCGACGGTCGGCGCCAGTTCAAGGGCAGCGACGAAGCGGTACAGGACGTCGAGCGCCTCGCGCCCCGGTCCTTCCGGCTCGACACTGCCCGTTGGGGCAGGTTTATCAGCACTCACGGTGATCCCTCCATCTCGTTGTGGACTGAGCTTGCCGGCAAGCCGGCCATGACTCCTTAGACCCATTCTGACCACGCGGGTTCGCTTCCGTTTGCGCACACGCAAAGCGGCGGGCCGGGAAACTATTTCTTATGGGAAAAATTTGCGCTTTGTCGGGTCTTTTTGCAGTTCGTCGTGCCGGAACGGCGGTCTGTCGCATTCGGCGTGCAGACGGGCCGCCGCTTTTCTATAGTGGCAACATGCGCCCGTGACGCCATCCCGCCCCCGGGACGGCGCACCGGTGCTCCCGGATCGCATCCCAGCCACCCGCCCGACCAGAAGAAGACCAAGCCACCATGAAACTCGAGACCTTGCCCAGCGCGCCGGCCCAACCCATCCTCCGCAAGCCACGCTGGCGCGCTCCCGCGCTCGGCGTGCTGATCGTCGCGCTCGGCGCCGGCGGCTGGTTCGTCCTGCAGGCGCGCCAGCCGGCCGCCGCATCCGCCTCCAGCGCCAAAGGGGGCGACGCCAAGAAAGCGGCGCCGGTGTACGAACTGGCGCGCGCCGACGTGGCGGCCATTGCCGCCGGCGAGCTGAGCGTCAACATGCCGCTGTCCGGTTCGCTGGCGCCGCTGACCCAGGCCACCGTCAAGTCCAAGGTCTCGGGCCAGGTGCTGGAAACCACGGTGCAGGAAGGCATGAACGTGGCCGCCGGCCAGGTACTGGCGCGGCTCGACCAGGCCGACCAGAAAGCCCGCCTGGCGCAGCAGCAGGCCGCGCTCGATGAAGCCAATGCGCGCTTGTCGATGGCGACCAAGAACAATGCCAACAGCGCCGCTTTGCTGGCGCAAAAGTACATTTCGCAAAACGCCTACGACACCACCGACAACAGCGTGGCGCTGGCGCGCGCCAGCGTGCGCGCCGCCCAGGCCCAGGTCGAGCTGGCCCGCATCGCCGTCAACGACACGGTGATCCGCGCGCCGCTGGCGGGCGTGGTCAGCAAGCGCCATGCGCAGGCCGGCGACAAGCTCTCGCCCGACATGCCGGCGTTCTCCATCGTCAACCTGCAACGGCTGACGCTCGAAGCGCAGGTGCCGGCCTCGGACATCCCGCGCGTGAAGATCGGCCAGGAAGTGCAGTTCAAGGTCGACGGCTACCCGGGCCGCACCTTCCTCGGCAAGGTGGCGCGCATCAACCCGACCGCCGAAACCGGTTCGCGCGGCATGCTGGTCTATATCAGTGTCGACAATGCCGACAGCGCCCTGCGCGGCGGCATGTTCGCCAAGGGATCGATCACCACCCAAAAATCGGCGCTGCGCCCGCTGCTGCCGCTGGCCGCCCTGCGCAAGGACCAGGACCTCGACGTGGTCTACGTCGTCGAATCGGGCAAGGTGGTGGTGCGTCCGGTCACCCTGGGCTTGCGCAACGAGGATGAAGGCATGGTCGAAGTGACCAACGGCCTGGAACACGGCGCGCGCGTGATCACCGCCCGCCTCGACGCCGTCAAGCCCGGCAGCCAGGTCAAACTGAGCGAACCGCCCGCCAGCGTCACCAGCGCGCCGGCCGCCCCCGCCGCACCGAAAGGCTGAGCCATGTGGATCACGACAACCAGTATCAAGAATCCGGTGTTCGCCACGATGGTGATGGTCGCGCTGGTGGTGCTCGGCCTGTTCTCCTACCGCCGCCTGGGCGTCGAGAGCATGCCCAACGTCGCCATCCCGGTCGCCTACGTGCAGGTCAACTACCCCGGGGCCTCGCCCGAGCAGGTTGAAAACGACATCACCCGCCCGCTCGAAGACGCCATCAACACCGTCAGCGGCGTGAAGAAAATCCGCAGCAATTCCTGGGAAGGCCGGGCCGGCGTGCAGGTCGAATTCCACTTGTCGACCAATATGGACAAGGCCATGACCGACATGCGCGACAAGATCGGCCTGGCGCGCCCCGGTTTTCCGAAGGAAGCCAAGGAGCCGTTCATCGCCCGTGAAGAGGGCGACAACAGCCGCGCCATCGTGGAACTGTCGCTCATGTCCGACACGCGCAGCCTGCGCGAGCTGTCGACCCTGACCGAGCAAGTCATCATCAAGCGCCTGCAAGGCGTGGCCGGGGTCGGCCAGGTGCGCGTGCACGGCATGACCAACCGCCAGATCCTGGTCCACATCCGGCCCGACGGCCTGACCAGCCAGAATATCGGCGTCGATGAAGTGCTGCGCGCGATCCAGAGCACCAACACCAATCTGCCGGCCGGGAATATCGCCTACGGCGCGGCCGAACGCCTGGTGCGCATCGAAGGCAAGATCAAGGATGCGCGCGGCTTCAACAAGATCATCGTGGCGCGCCGCGCCAGCGGTCCGGTCTACCTTGACCAGGTGGCCGACGTGGTCGACGGCGAGCAGGAAGAAAGCTCGATCTCGCGCATCAACGGCAAGCGCGCCATCACGCTCGAAGTGACCAAGATCCAGGACGCCAACGTGGTCGAAGTGGGCACCGCGATCAAGAAAGCGGTGACGGCGCTGGGCACCACCCTGCCGGCCGACATCCGCATCAGCATCCTGGAAGACCAGTCCGACCGCGTGCAAAAGCAGCTCGACAACGTCAAGAGCACCATCATGGAAGGCGCGCTGCTGACGATGCTGATCGTGTTCCTGTTCCTGCACTCGTGGCGCAGCACCATCATCACCGGGTTGACGTTACCGATTTCAGTGATGGCCAGTTTCATCGCCATGCAGTTCTTCGGCTTCACGCTCAACTTCCTGACCCTGATGGCGCTGTCGCTGTGCATTGGCCTGTTGATCGACGACGCCATCGTGGTGCGCGAAAACATCGTGCGCCACCTCGGCATGGGCAAGAGCCACATCCAGGCCGCCAACGACGGCACCAACGAAATCGGGCTGGCGGTGATGGCCACCACCTTCGCCATCGTCGCCGTGTTCGTGCCGGTCGCTTTCATGGAAGGCATCATCGGGCGCTTCTTCCTGCAATTCGGGATCACGGTGGCGGTGGCGGTGATGGTGTCGCTGTTCGTCAGCTTCACGCTCGACCCGATGCTCTCGTCGGTGTGGCGCGACCCGGTCAAGGACCGCTTCAAGTATGTGCCGTGGCTGGGACGCGGCATGGAGCGCATCGAGCATGGCATCGAACGCCTGCACGTCTGGTACGGCAAGGTGCTGGAACTGGCGCTGCGCTGGCGCAAATCGACCCTGGCACTGGCGCTGGCGCTGTTCGTCGGCAGCCTGGCCCTGATGCCGATGATCGGCGGCGAGATGTTCCCGGAAACGGACGACGGCTACATCCACATGGAATTCAAGGCACCGGTCGGATCGAGCCTGGAATACACCGACCAGAAGATGCAGCAGGTCGAAGCGGCCTTGAAACCGTTCAAGGAAATCGATAGCGCGATCACCACCGTCGGCACCGACAACGGGCGCCACACGGCCCAGATGAACCTGAAACTGACCGACGCCCACAAGACCGGGCGCCGCTCGCAGAAGGAAGTCGAGGCCCTGATCCGCGAGCGCCTGCAGTCGATCGCCGGGATCACCATGTCGGTGGGCTGGAAGCCGATCTTCATCGCCATCCTGGGCCAGGACGAGGCCAAGCTGGACGCCGTGGCGCACCAGTTGATGGACAAGATGCGCAAGATCAAGGGCATCGCCGACCTGGAATACAGCCAGGAAGGCGCCAGTCCGGCCACCATCATCAAGATCAACAATGAACTGGCGAGCGACCTGGGGCTGTCGACCCAGCAGATCGGGCTGGCGCTGCGGCCGTTCGTGGCGGGCGACCAGATCAGCCGCTGGCTGGCGCCGGATGGGCAGAACTACGACGTCAACGTGCAGTTGCCCAAGTCGGGGCGCCAGAAGGTGGCCGACCTGGCCGACCTGTCGCTGGCGTCGGGCAAGCGCGATGCGCAAGGCAATCCGGTGATGGTGCCGCTGCGCCAGGTGGTGCAATTCGTGCCCTCGACCAGCCCGCAGGTGCTCAAGCGCCAGGCGCTGGAACGCCGCGTGGCGATCTACGCCGGCGCCGAAGGGCGTCCGACGGGCGACGTGGATGGCGACGTCAAGCTGGCCATGAAGAGCATCGAACTGCCCGATGGCGTGCGCTTCGACGTCGGCGGCGACGCCGAGCAGATGGCCGAGACCATGGGCGCGGCCGGCACCGCGCTGGGCATTGCGGTGATCTTCATTTACCTGGTGCTGGCGTCGCAGTTCGGCAGCTTCCTGCAGCCGATCGCGATCATGGTGTCCTTGCCGCTGTCGATGATCGGGGTGCTGATTGCCTTGCTGGTGACGGGCAGCACCCTGAATATCTTTTCGGTGATCGGGATTGTGATGCTGATGGGGCTGGTGACCAAGAACGCGATTCTGCTGGTGGACTTTACCAATCACGGCCAGCGCGAAGGCAAGAGCCAGCACGATGCGATCCTGGAGGCGGGCCAGGTGCGCTTGCGGCCGATCCTGATGACGACCCTGGCGATGATCTTCGGCATGCTGCCGATGGCGATCGGCATGGGCGACGGCGGCGAAACGCAGGCGCCGATGGGACGCGCGGTGATCGGCGGGGTGATTACCTCAACCTTGCTGACGCTGGTGGTGGTGCCGGTGGCGTACACCTATCTGGACAGCCTGGGCAAGCGCGTGGCGCGCTGGTTCAGGGGCAATCAGAAGGCGGAGGAGCATGAGGAGGAGAAGGTTGTCGTGAGCGCCTGAACGGCGGCCTGCGCATCCTTGATTCCCTAAACGCAAAACCGTCGTTCCTGGCACTGCCAGAAACGACTTCCCGCGCCCAGGCGGCGCTCGGCGGGAACGACGGCCTTCGATTCACCGTCGCCATCGCCAAGGCGATACTCAGCGAAACGCATGCGTTCCCGCTGAGTTCGCAATCGACCGACAGCGCATCCTTGATACCCTAAACGCAAAACCGTCGTTCCCGCGAAGGCGGGAACCCAAGTTCGTGCCGCAGCTACTGGCTACACAGATAACTTGGGTTCCCACCTGCGTGGGAACGACGGTTGTCAGGCTGGTGGCCGAGATCCCGGCCAGCGCAATTTATTCCGGCTTCGCTTCCTCAGCGTCATCTTCATCCGGTGTCTCATTCTCTTCACCGCCAGGCGTGGTCTTGGCTTCCAGCTTGCGCCTGGCCTTCTCATCCGCCTTTTTCTTCTTTTCTAATTCCCTCTGCCGCTTTTCGTACTGGAAATTAGTTTTAGCCATGGATCACCTCTTGGGTTATAAAAGAAAGGGGGTAGTAAGACAGCATTATGACGCAGTTATGCCATCGGCATTTGAATTAACCACGTGGATGATGCTCGGCATGCAGGCGCTTCATGCGCTCGCGCGCAACATGCGTGTAAATTTGTGTAGTCGAAATATCCGCATGCCCCAGCAACAGTTGCACAACCCGCAAGTCGGCGCCGTGATTGAGCAAATGCGTGGCAAACGCGTGGCGCAAGGTATGCGGCGACAGCGGCGCCGTGATCCCGGCATGGCCCGCATGCTTCTTGATCAGGATCCAGAACATCTGGCGCGTCATCGGTCCCCCGCGCCCGGTCACGAACAAGGCATCGTCCATCTGGCCATTCAGGATGATCCCACGCGCCTCGCCCAGGTAGCGTTCGATCCACTGGCGCGCCACCTGCCCGAAGGGCACCAGGCGCGTTTTACTGCCCTTGCCGGTGATGCGCAGCACGCCATCGTTCAGGCTCAGCTCCATGACCTTGAGCGTCACCAGCTCCGACACCCGCAAGCCGCTCGCATACATCAGTTCGAGCATGGTGCGCTCGCGCAGCCCCAGCGGCGTGCTCACGTCGGGCGCGGCCAGCAAGGCTTCCACCTGCGCTTCGGTCAGGGTATGCACGAACCGCTGCGGCTGCTTGGCCGAGGCCAGTTGCAGGCAGGGATCGGCCGTGAGCTCCTTGTTGCGCAGCGCCAGCTGGTAAAAGCGCTTGAGCACCGACAGGCGCCGGTTGGCCGTACTCGGCTTGGACTCGGCATGGCGGTCGGAAAAATACGCTTCCAGGTCGCTTGCGGCCACCGCGTGCAGGCTGGCCAGCGCCGGACGCGTGACTTCCAGCCAGCGCGCGAACAGGCGCAAGTCGCGCCGGTAAGCGTCGATCGAGTTTTTCGCCAGCCCCTGCTCCAGCCACAGCTGGTCGCAGAAGGCGTCGATCAGTTGAAGATTGATTGCTGTTGCCATGGTCCCTTGCCAGCCCCTTCATGCGCCAGCAGCCAGCGCTTGACGCCCAGGTGGAAACCATTTTCATCGTCATGGTGTGAAAAGCCGCCCAGCCCGCCGGCGGCGGTGACCCGGTGGCAGGGAATGATGATCGGGAACCAGTTGGCGCCGCAGGCCTGCCCCACCGCGCGCGGCGCCGAGCCGATGTGCTTGGCGACCTGTCCGTAGGTGCGCACCGTGCCGCGCGGGATCGCGGCGATCGCGTCCCACACCTTGCGCTGGAAGGTGCTGCCGGCATCGACGAGCGGCAAGTCGAAGCGGAAATCGGGGTCGAGCAGGTAGTCTCCGACCTGCTGCGCGGCCAGTTCGGCGACCGCATCGAGCGCGTCTTTTTCACCGAAATGGGGAGGCAGGTACACCAGCTCGCGCACGCGCGCGGCCTCGGTGCGGATGCCGATGGCGCCGAAGGGCGCAGCCACGATGGCCGAGAAGATGGTCTCTGCTGGATTGTTCATGTACGCAGTGTAGCGCAGCGACGGCGCCAAACCAATCCGGCGCGCTTTCCGGCAGACGAAAAAAAACGCACCTTGCGGTGCGTTCCAAATTTTATTCACGTTCCCGGCCGTTTGGTCATGCCAACAGCATTCTGTAAAACGCGTGTCTCCTCGATATTTCTCCGGTATGGACTACCGTTTCTTCTATCTTCCCACTCCCCCAACCTGCAATCCGTTCGCCCCATTCGCACCAGTATGGTGCTGAATCGGTGCTCATCATAACTTATTTAATTTCAGAAAATGTGGCTTTTTTTTCACGGTGGGGGAAAATATATTTTACTTATAAATTAAATTTGGCAGCCACAGGGAAATCTGTGGTACGTAGGTCACGATCACCAGGAAGCCCAGCATCGTCAGCAGCCACGGCATCACCGCCACCGTCAATTCCGAGATGCCCATCTTGGTGATGCCCGAGGCCACGTACAGGTTCAGGCCGACCGGCGGATGGCACATGCCCACTTCCATGTTGACGATGATCAGGATGCCGAAGTGCACAGGATCGATGCCCAGTTTCATCGCCACCGGGAACAGGATGGGCGCCATGATCAGCACGATCGAGGATGGCTCCATCACGTTGCCGGCCAACAGCAGCAAGATGTTTACCACCAGCAGGAAGCTCACCACGCCCAAACCCTGGCCGGTAATCCAGGCCGCCATCGCTTGCGGAATGCCTTCGCTGGTCATCAGGAAAGAGAACAGCATCGCGTTGGTGATGATGTACAGCAGCATGGCCGACATCGACGCCGAATCGAGCAGCACCTTGGCGACTTGCTTGAGTTTCAAGTCCTTGTAGACGAACACGGCGATGATGAAGGCGTACACCGCCGCCATCGCGGCCGCTTCGGTCGGGGTGAACTTGCCGGAATAAATCCCGCCCATCACGATGACGATCAGCAGCAAGCCCCAGGCGCTCTTGCGGAACGCCAGCCAGCGCTCGCCCCAGCTCGCCTTTGGCATGCGCGGATAGTTATGCTTGCGCGCCAGGAACCAGGTGGTCAGGCCCAGCAGGCTGGCCAGCATGATGCCCGGCACCACGCCGGCCATGAACAGCTGGCCGACCGAGGTATTGGTGGTGACCGAATACATCACCATCACGATCGACGGCGGAATCAGGATCCCGAGCGCGCCCGAGGTGGTGATCACGCCGGCGCCGAAGCCGCGCGGATAACCCTGGCGCACCATGGCCGGCAGGATGATCGAGCCGATCGCCACCACCGTGGCCGGGCTGGAACCGGACACCGCCGCGAACAGCGCGCACGCCACCACGCCGGCCAGCGCCAGGCCGCCGTGCCAGTGGCCCACCATCGAAGTGGCGAAGTTGATCATGCGCCGCGCCACCCCGCCGTGGGTCAGGAAATTGCCCGCCAAAATGAAGAACGGGATCGCCATGATCTCGAACTTCTCGATGCCGGTAAACAGTTTCAGCGCGACCGACTGGATCGGCACGTCGGTCATGGTAAACAGGAAGGTCAGTACGGTCAGGCCGAGCGAAATCGAAATCGGCATACCCGTGAGCATCAGCAAGATCAGCAGGGTGAAGATGATGGCGGCGCTCATGCGGCACCGCCTTTCGCCGCGGCGATCTCGTCTTCGAGGCCTTCGACATGGCCGTGGTCATGCTTGGGCAGGGCGCCGGTGCGGATGAAATGCACGGCCACCTGGATGAAGCGGAAGCACATCAGGTAGGAGCCGAGCGGTACCGCCATGTACACCAGCCACATCGGCAGTTCGAGGTCGGACGAGGTCTGGTCGGTCTGCGCCATGTGCCACACAAAATTCGCGCCCAGGGTGCCGACGATGGCGGTGAACGTGGCGCCGGCCAGCAGGCCGAACACGATGAACTTGTCGCGCCACTTGTCGCTCAGGCGGTTGATCAGCACGTCGATGCCGACGTGGATGCCGGTGCGCACGCCATATGCCGCCCCGAATTTCGCCATCCAGACGAACATGTAGATGCACAGCTCCTGTGCCCAGCTCGTGTTAATTTGAATCAGCCAGTCTTGCAGGCCGGGAATCGGCAGGCCGGACAGGTAGCGGTGGACCACCGCGACGAACACAACGAGCGTGGCTGCGCCCATCAGGCTCGCAATGATCCACTCTTCCAGATGGTCGAGAAATTTCATGTCGAATCCTTCAAAAAAAGGAAAGGGAAATGGGTGCGGCGCACGCCGGAGCACGCTGCACACAGCGGGCGCCGGGGACCTGTGTGTTTACTTCGCTGCTGCGGCCGTCTTGTTGATCGAACCGATCAGCTCAGCGCCGATGCGGCTTTCCATCTGCTTGTGCACCGGCAGCAGTACCTTGCGCCATTCGGCCTGTTCGGCCGCAGTTGGCGTGTAGATGGCGGTCTTGCCGGTTTTCTTGATCGCTTCGAGCGCCAGGTCGTTATCGCGCTGGGCGATGGCTTTCTCGAACGTGGTGGCCTCGGCCATCGCCTTGACCAGGCTGGCGCGTAGATCGGCCGGCAAGCCATCCCAGAACTTCTTGTTGACGATGACGGCATAGCCCAGGTAGCCGTGGTTGGACAGGGTCACGTGCTTCTGCACTTCGTGCATCTTTTGCGTGAACATGTTCGATGGCGGGTTTTCGGTGCCGTCGACCACGCCGGTCTGGAGCGCCTGGTACACCTCGGAGAAGGCCAGCACCTGCGGATTGGCGCCGAGCGCGCGCATCTGGGCGTCGAGCACCTTGGACGACTGGATGCGCAGCTTCTGGCCGCGGAAGTCGGCCGGCACGCGCAGCTGCTTGTTGGCCGACATCACCTTGAAGCCGTTATCCCAATACGCCAGGCCGGTAATGCCCTTCGGTTCGAGTTTTTGCAGCAAGCCCTTGCCGATCGGTCCTTCGGTCACGCTGTACAGCGCCGCCTTGCTCGGGAAAATGTACGGCAGGTCGAAGGCTTCGAATTCCTTCACGCCCAGCGGGCCGAACTTGGCCAGCGAGGGGGCCAGCATCTGCACCGCGCCCAGCTGCAACGCTTCCAGCTCTTCCTTGTCCTTGTACAGCTGGCTGTTCGGGTAGACTTCGACTTTCACCCGGCCATTGGTGGCTTTTTCAGCCAGCGCCTTGAAGCGTTCGGCAGCCTGGCCTTTGGGAGTGTCGGTTGCCACAACATGGCTGAACTTGATCACGATAGGCGCTTGCGCCCATGCATTGAAACTGGCCGCGGCGGCGAGCGCGACGACGAGCGATTTAATCTGCATACTTGTCTCCCTGTTAATGGTAACCAACATTTCTTGACTGCAAGGTAGTCTGCCAACCGCCATTCTGCACTGCAATTGTGGATAACCACAATAGGCAAGAGACACAAATACGGACACTTTGTGCCATGAATTCCACTTCCAAGCCCACGCGTCCGCTTTTCATGCTCGGCGGCCCCTGGCGCTGGCTGCTGCCGGTGCTGCTGGTACTGTTGTTTCTGGCGGTGCTGTTCTGGCTGCCATGGCAGGCGCGCCAGATGGAATCCACCGAGCGCCAGGAACAATTGATCGCCGACACCTTGTGGGTCGAGCAAACCATCCGCTTCGAGCTGACCCGCAACGAGGAAGCGCTGGCGGCGCTGGGCGCCGAGCTGGTCGAGGGCAAGCTCGGCGCGGCGGCCTTGCAGGCGCGCCTGGCCACCATGCTCAAGCTCGGCCACGAACTGGAGCAGGTGCGCTGGTTCGACGCCGATGCGCGCCTGCTGGCATCGAGCGCGGCGCCCGGCGCCCAGCTGCTGCGCGCGCCCGCGCGCGACGCCGCCGAGATGGCGCGCGCCGGCCGCCAGGGGCGCTACGCCGAACCGTATGCCGGCGCCGTGCCGGCCCAGCGCCTGCTCGACTACCACCTGCCGCTGTTTCGCGACGGCCGCTACCTGGGCAGCCTGGTGGCCACGGTCGACCTCAAGATCTTGCTCGACGAAACCGTGCCCTGGTGGTTCGCCCAGGATAACGCCATCTCCCTGCTCGACCGCGACGATGCGCTGCTGGCCAAGCGCGCCGCCGCCGGTCCCGGGCGCGGGGTGTACACCCACAAGCGCGCGCTCGACCTGACGGGCGCCTCGGTCATGCTGGCCACCGACAGCGTCAAGAGCGAACCGCGCCTGCTGCCCAACCTGCTGGTCGGTTCGGTGGTGCTGCTGGCGCTCGGGCTGGTGGCCAGCCTGGCGGCGCTGTGGCGCCACATCGCGCGCCGGCTGGCGGCCGAAGGCGCGCTGCGCCAGCAGATGGCGTTTCGCACGGCCATGGAAAATTCCCTGGTCACCGGCTTGCGCGCGCGCGACCTGGAAGGGCGCGTCACCTACGTCAACCCGGCCTTTTGCCAGATGGTCGGCCTGCCGCCCGAGGAGTTGCTCGGCAAGACCCCGCCCATGCCCTACTGGGCGCCGGAAGCGATGGCGGTCTACCAGCAGCGCTTCGCCGCCGTGCTGGCCGGCGAAGCGACCCAGCAGTTCGAAACCATTTTCCAGCGCAGCGATGGCGTGCGCGTGCCGGTGCTCATTTTCGAAGCCCCGCTGGTCGACAGCGATGGGCGCCAGACCGGCTGGATGAGTTCGATTCTCGACATTTCGGACTTGAAGCGCGTCGAAGAACTCAACCGCCAACAGCAGGAAAAGCTGCAAGCGAGCGCGCGCCTGGCCACCATGGGCGAGATTTCATCGATGCTGGCGCACGAGCTGAACCAGCCGCTGGCCGCCATTGCCAGCTACACCACCGGGGCCCTGAACGTGCTGGGGCGTGCCCAGGCCTGCGGCCAGGCGGTCGACGCCGGCCTGCTGCAACCGGCGCTGGAACAAGCCAGCCTGCAAGCCCAGCGCGCCGGGCAAATCATCCGCAGCGTGCACGAATTCGTCAAAAAGCGCGAACCGCAGCGCCAGCAGATCGGCATCCAGGCCCTGGTCGACGGCATTTACGCCCTGATCGAACTCCAGGCGCGCCAGTTTTACGTGCTCATCGACACCCAAATCGCGCCCGACCTGCCCTGCGTCAGCGCGGACCGCATGATGCTCGAACAAGTCTTGCTGAACCTGACGCGCAACGGCATCGAAGCGATGCAAGACACTCCCCCCGGGCGGCGCCTGCTGCGCATCAGCGCCACCCACGAGCAGGGCCAGGTGTGCGTGGCCGTGAGCGACCAGGGCCACGGCATCGCGCCCGAGGTGGCCGAGCGCTTGTTTTCGCGCTTTTTCTCGACCAAGCCCGACGGCATGGGGATGGGTTTGTCGGTCTGCCGCAGCGCCGTCGAATTTCACGGCGGCAGCCTGAAACACGCCGCCAATCCGGACGGCGGCACCATCTTCAGCTTCAGCTTGCCGGCGCAAGCGGCGCCGCTGGGGTAGACTACGCGAAAAACCGGAGACTCCCATGTTGCATATCGTCGATGACGAGGACGTCCTGCGCGACTCCCTCGTCTGGCTGGCGCGCTCCCGCGGGATTGACGCCTGCGGGCACGCCAGCGCCCACCTTTTCCTGGAGCAGGCCGCGGGCCGCTTCGACGCGCACGGCGACTGCCTGCTGCTCGACGTGCGCATGCCCGACCTGAACGGGGTGGCCGTGTTCGACCAATTGGTCGCGCGCGGCCTGACCGCGCGCCTGCCCGTCATCTTCCTCACCGGCCACGGCGACGTGCCGATGGCGGTCGACAGCCTGAAACGCGGCGCCTTCGACTTCTTTGAAAAGCCGTTCGACGGCAACCGCCTGATGGACCGGGTCGAGGAAGCGCTGGCCCTGTCGCGCCAGGCGGGCGCCAGCGCGCTGGTGCAGGCGCGCCTGGCCAGCCTGTCGGCGCGCGAACGCGAAGTGCTGGACCTGATCCTGGCCGGCAAGATGAACAAGGTCGTCGCCGACCAGCTCGGCATCAGCATGCGCACGGTGGAAGTGCACCGCGCCCACATCTTCGACAAAATGCAGGTCAAGACGGCGGTGGAACTGGCCGGCCTGCTCAAATAGCCGGCTCATCGCCGCGCACTATCGCGCCGACATGTAGAATCAACTGTCTTTTCCAAATGCGAACGATTATCATTCAATAATCGGTCACGCAACAGGAAGGATGGCATCATGGTCAGGGCAGCGGCAAAAACGACGAGCAGGGTCGCCACCCACATGGCGATCGCCTTCGCCCTGACCTGGCTGATGACGGGCTCGATCGCGCTGGGCGGTCTGGCCGCCGTCATCGAGCCGGTGCTCAACGTGGCGCTGCTGCCGCTGCACGAAAAAGCCTGGCATGCGCTGGCCGGACTGGCACGCACGGCGCGCGCCCGCATGCTGGCGCTGGCCCTGGAAAAGCTCAGCCAGACCGGCCTGCACATCGCGCTTGCCTTCGGGGTGATGGCCTGGGCCAGCGGCTCGCTGGCCTTCGGCGGGCTGGCGGCGCTGATCGAACCGGTGCTCAACGTCATCGTCCTGCCCTTCCATGACCGCCTGTGGGACCGCTTCGGCAAGGCTGGCCGGGAAGAAATTGAACAATTTACTCAAAATGACATTGAACGCAATGGTGCGTACCCGGGTCAAACACTGGTAGCATAATTTCGCTTCCTAATTCAATCTGGGTACCATCCGATGAGCGAAAAGACGATAGCCGACAAGATGTACCTGAAGACTGCCAAGTCACTGGCGGTCTTCAATGGCGCGGTGCATGCCGCCATGATGGAACAGTTGCCGAAGAGCTTGATCAACGATGACGAAGGACCGGCGGATGTGGTGCTGGTGTTCGCGCTGAACCAGGCTGAGCTTGAAAAATGGTTTCCGGCCGCACTGGAGCGGCTGGGCGAAAAGGGGTCGCTGTGGGTTGCCTACCTCAAGCCGAGCGCGCCGAAAGCCACCGACATCACCCGCGATAGCATTTTCGCATGGGCCAAGGAGCAAGGGGTGACCGGCGTGGCAATGGTGTCGATGGATAGCGACTGGTCGGCGGCGAGGTTGAAGCGCTTGTAGGGGAACGGCGGTGGCTATTGAGCATGCCGCTTCAACGCCCACGCCACGTGCTCGCGCACCATCGGCGAGGCATGGTCCGCGCGCGCCTGCAAGGCCGCCACGATGCGCGCATCGCCACGGCTGCCCGCGGCCGCATTGCCCAGCCCCACCGCCAGATTGCGCAGCCAGCGCTCGTGCCCGATGCGCCGGATCGGACTGCCCTCCAGGCGGCGCCCGAACTCCTCCTCGCTCCAGCCGAACAAACTCGCCATATCCGCACTGCCGAGTTCATTGCGTTCATCGAAATCGGGCACCACGGCGCGCTGCGCGAACTTATTCCACGGGCACGCTGTCTGACAATCATCGCAGCCGTACACGCGGTTGCCAATCAGGGGGCGCAGCTCTTCCGGAATGCTGTTTTTCAATTCAATGGTCAGGTAGGAAATGCAGCGGCGCGCATCGAGCCGTCCGGGCGCCAGGATCGCCTGGGTCGGGCAGGCCGTGATGCACGCGCTGCACTGGCCGCAGTGGGCGCTGGCCGGCGCATCGACCGGCAGCGCCACGTCGACCAGGATCTCGCCGATGAAAAACATCGAGCCGGCATCGCGATTGAGAATCAGGGTGTGCTTGCCGCGCCAGCCGATGCCGGCCTTTTCGGCCAGCGGCAATTCCATGACCGGCGCCGAGTCGGTAAACACCCGGAAGCCCAGCTGCCCGGTCTCGCGCTCGATGCGCTCGGCCAGCTGCTGCAGGCGGCTGCGCAGCACCTTGTGATAGTCGCGTCCACGCGCATAGATCGAAATGACGGCCGCGCCCGGGTCGCGCAGGCGCGCCGCTTCGCGCTCGCGCCAATCGTCCGGGGTGGCCGTGGGCAGGTAATCCATGCGCGCACTGATGACCCGCACCGTGCCCGGCACCAGTTCGGCGGGACGGGCCCGCTTCATGCCGTGGCTGGCCATGTACTCCATCTCGCCATGGCGGCCCGCGTCCAGCCAGGCTTGCAAGCCCGCTTCCGCATGCGACAGGTCGGCGTCGCTGATGCGCACGTCGGCAAAGCCCAGTTCCGCCCCCCAGCGCTTGATGGAGTGCGCCAATGCGGACAAATCGGGTTCGGCGTGAGAAGAAAGCATGGTAGGCGGGAGTACAATCGGGGGACTGACAAACATTACAGACCACATTCTATTCCATGCAGCACTTCAAAGCCCATCTCCACGACGAAGCCGGCACCGCCGCCCTGGGCGCCGCACTGGCGCGCGCCCTGCTGCCGGGCCTGGCCATCCACCTGCACGGCGACCTTGGCGCCGGCAAGACCGCCCTCACCCGCGCCCTGCTGCACGCGGCCGGCCACGCGGGCACCGTCAAGAGCCCGACCTACACCTTGTCCGAGCCCTACAGCATCAAGCTCGACGGGCGCGCGGTGAATGTCATCCATTTCGACCTGTACCGCATGGGCAGTGCCGAAGAATTCCTGGACGCCGGTTTTCGCGAAGAATTCAATGGGGACAACATCTGCATCGTCGAATGGCCGGAAAAAGCCGATCCGGTACTGCCGCCGCCCGACCTGAGTGTATTCCTTCACGTTGCCGGACTCGGCCGTGATGTAGAATTGCAAGCGTTGTCCGACCTGGGTTTGCTATGCCTCAACCGCCTTACTTTCGCACCAAACCTTTGATTCCGGGACCAGTAACCCGGCGCACCATCCTGAAAGCTGGCGGCACCCTGCTGCTTTCCGTGTTTCCCGTCCTGCCCGCCGCCGCCGCGCAAATTCTCGCGGTGCGGGTCTGGCCGGCCGCCGACTACACCCGCGTCACGCTGGAAAACGACAGCGACCTCAAAGTCACCCACTTCACCGTGCCCGACCCGCAGCGCCTGGTGGTCGACATCGAAGGGCTGGAACTCAATCCGACCCTGAAAAGCCTGGTGGCCAAGATCCAGTCGGGCGACCCGTACATCAAGCAGGTGCGGGTGGGCCAGAACCGGCCCAACGTGGTGCGCCTGGTGTTCGACCTGAAAGAAGAAATCAAGCCGCAAGTGTTTACGCTGGCGCCGGTCGGCAGCTACAAGCACCGCCTGATTTTCGATCTGTATCCGGTCAAGGCGGTCGACCCGATCGCGGCGATGATCGAAAAAGGCGAGTGGTCGCGCGCCGACGCGCCGCCGGGCAGCCCGGAAATGCCGGCGCCCGCGCCCAGGCCGCCGCTTGCGGCAACGCCAGCGGCTACCGCGCCGGCTACCGCGCCGGCTACCGCGCCGGCTACCGTGCCGCCCGCGCCCATCGTAACGCCGCCAGCTCCGGTGATCGTACCGCCGGCCGGACCGGTGCTGGCCCAGCCAGCCGCGCCGCCGCCTGCCCCCGTGCCGAAAACAGAACTGCCCGAGCCGGCCCCGGTGCGTCCCGACCCGCCGCGCGTGGCCGCCTCGAAGGCCGACAAGGGCGGCAAGGGCGGCAAGGTGGTGCGCATGATGACCATCGCGCTCGACCCCGGCCACGGCGGCGAAGACCCGGGCGCGATCGGCGCGTCCGGCACGCGCGAAAAAGACATCGTGCTGGCGATCGCCAAACGGCTCAAATTCAAGCTCGAAGAGCAGCCCAACATGCGCGTCATGCTCACGCGCGACGGCGACTACTTCGTGCCGCTCGGCGTGCGCGTCGAAAAAGCGCGCAAGGTGCAGGCCGACCTGTTCGTGTCGCTCCACGCCGACGCCTTCATGCTGCCGACCGCGCGCGGCTCGTCGGTGTTCGTGCTGTCCGAAAAAGGCGCCACCTCGACCGCCGCGCGCTGGCTCGCCAACAAGGAAAACCTGGCCGACGCCATCGGCGGCGTAAACATGCAGAGCCACGACAAGCAGATCGCCAGCGTGCTGCTGGACCTGTCGACGACGGCCCAGATCAACGACTCCATGAAACTCGGCAAAGCGGTGCTGGGCGAAATCAGCGGCATCGCGCGCCTGCACAAAGGCTCGGTCGAACAAGCCGGCTTCGCGGTGCTGAAAGCGCCCGACATCCCCTCGATCCTGATCGAGACGGCCTTCATTTCGAACCCCGAAGAAGAAGCCAAGCTGCGCGACAACGGCTACCAGGACCAGATCGCAGCCGCCATCACCAAGGGCATCAAGCGCTATTTCGCGGCCAATCCGCCGCTGGCCAAGGGCCGCCAGACGTGAACCAATCCATGAACACAATCGAGATGGCCGAGTACGGCCAACTGCCGGCCGTACGCATGCGCAGCGCCGACGGCGCCCAGGCCATCGTCACGCTGTACGGCGCGCACCTGGTGTCGTGGCAGGGTGCCGATGGCGCCGAGCGCCTGTTTTGCAGCGCGAAGTCGGCACTCGACGGCAGCCGGGCGATTCGCGGCGGCGTGCCGCTGATCTTCCCCCAGTTCGCCGAACGTGGTACCGGCATGCGGCATGGCTTCGCGCGCGTGGCCACCTGGCGCTTGCAGGACAGCGGTGCGCACGATGGCGCCGCGTTTGCCGTCTTCGCGCTGGAACATGGCGACCTGGCGCCGGCGCTGGCGCAAGCCTGGCCGCACGGCTTCGCGCTGACGCTGCGGGTGGAAGTACATGGCGCCGTGCTGGCGCTGGCGTTCGAGGTGCGCAATACGGGCCTTGACGCCTTTGCGTTTTCGGCCGCCCTGCACACCTATTTTTCGGTCGGCCAGCTGGCGCGGGTGCGCATCGGCGGGGTGCAGGAAGGCTTGCTGCGCATCGATGACAAATTCGATCATATCTTCCAGGGCATCGACGGCGCCATGACGCTCGCCGATGGCGGCACCACCCTGCACCTTGCGCAAAGCGGCTTTGGCGACGCGGTGGTGTGGAACCCGGGCGCGCTCGACGCGGCCGCGCTGAACGACATGGATGATGCCGAGTACCAGCGCTTCGTGTGCATCGAACCGGCCCTGATCGCGCCCTTGACGCTGGCCCCGGGCGCGGCCTGGCGCGGTGCGCACCAGGTCCGCATCGAGACGCAATAAGCCTTAGTTCGATTCCTTGATCATGCGTCCGGCGCTCGATTGAAGCGGCCGGGCGTTGAGCGGATACATGCGGGAAAACAGCGCCATCTGGGCCGGCGACGCCTGCATCGGCTGCTTCATCACCAGCCACAGCACGCCTTCATTGCAAGGCGGCGTGGTGAGCGAGCCCATGAACGTGAAGTAATCGCGGCGCTGCGGCAGCATGTCGGCCACATCGAGCACCACGTTCGGATTGACGACATCGAGCTTTTCCAGCGGCAGATTGTTCCACACCGTCTGGATCAGATTGTTCCCCTTGCCGCGTTCGAGCAGCACCGCCAGCACCGCCAGCTTGCCCTCCGGGTCCTTGTGCACCATGTGCACCACCATCTCGAAACCCTTGCCGTTGACGCGCTCCTCGGACGGGCGATGGAAGTGGAACTGCAGCAGCTCGTAGGAGCGGTTCTGCACCGTGATGAAATTACCGCCGCCGACCGTCACCTGCACGGTATGGCCGTTATCGACCACGCTGAAGCCCGACGGCTTGTAATCGAAGCTGATCTGCTCCAGGTCGACCTTCATGCCATCGCGCAGGTCGATCGGCGACTGGCGGGTGCCGGTATCGCACTTGGCCCAGGCCGAATTGATCTTGCCCCAGTTGGCCGGCCCGGTTTCGCCTTCATACGACCAGTGGTCGCTGTGGAAGGGGCGCGCCGGCGGCGGCTGGGTGATCGCGGCGACGGCTTCGCGGCGCGTGACGGCCGCCTTTTTGGCCTTGGCGGCGGCGGCCACACGGGCCGCCTGGTTGGCGCGCATGACGGCCAGGCGGGCGGCGATCTTGGCCGACAGTTCGGCTTCGGCATCGGCCTCGCTCAGCGCCTGGGCGGCGGCCGCCTTGGCCGAGGGCTTGGCGGCGGCCGGCTCCTTGGCGGGCTCGGCGGCTGCCGGCTTGGACGCCGCCGGTTTGGACGCGGCAGCGTGGGCGGCGGCGGGAGGATCGTTGGCGCTTGCCGTCGAGATGGCCAAACTGCAAGCAAAGAGGGCGATCAGGTTGCGCATGATGTTCCAGAAAGTAGAAATACAGTCTGGTTATCGGCGGGTGCGCGCGGAAACTTGAGTCCATAAAGCAACATCGGCGCGAAAATCTCTCGCCGATGGGGGATGGCGATGGCCGTCGCTTAACGGCTGAGCATCTTGCGGCTGACTTTCCACAAACCGCCGAGCGCCAGCGGCACGATGGCCGCGCTCACGCCGAGCAGGACGATGAGGGTCAGGTTGTCGCGCACGATAGGCAAATTGCCAAAGAAGAATCCCGCCGTCACCAGGCTGATCACCCAGATGGCCGCGCCGGCGAAGTTATACAACTGGAAACGCGCATGCGTCATGTCCGATACCCCGGCCACGAACGGCGCGAAGGTGCGCACCACCGGCACGAAGCGCGCCAGGATGATGGTCTTGCCGCCGTGCTTCTCGAAGAAATCGTGGGTGCGGCGCATGGCATCCTTGTTGATCCAGCGGTAATTATGGGTAAACACCCGCTGCCCGATGGCTTCGCCGATCCAGTAATTGAGGGTATTGCCGGTGACGGCGGCGGTGATCAGCAAGGTGATCAGGACCCAATAATCGAGCTGGCCGCTGACGCAGGCCGCGCCCGCGATGAACAAGAGTGTATCGCCGGGAAAAAAGAACAGCACTACCAGGCCGGTTTCGCAAAACACGATGGCAAACAGGACGGCGTAAACATAGACACCATACTTGGCCAGCAACACCCCAAGCGTCTTATCGACATGCAGAATCATGTCGAAGAATTGCATCAGATCCATAAATATCCTAAAAGGTAGCGCCGCATCATAACATCACTCGGTGTCAAAAATTGTATCCGCTGGCGGGGGGACAGCAAGAAATCGAGGCGCCCCGGAAGTTTCCTCACTGGCCATCTTGCGGTTTACAATTGTCGCGAGCGGCGCAGCGGACGCCATGCCAGCAACCGACCTGGAGACAACAGATGGATGTATTACATGGAATAAACAAGGCCAGCCTGCTGGCGGCCATGGCGGCGGGCAGCCTGGTGCTGCCGGCGCAGGCTGCGCGGCCGGCCAGGGAACTGGCGACCAAGCCGACGGTGGCTGACGTGGTCAAGGCATCGACGCCAGCGGACTGGCGCGCGCTCGACCCCGAGAACACCCTCTATATGGATATCCCCGGCGGGCGGGTGGTCATCGAACTGGCGCCGGTGTTCGCGCCCAGGCATGCGGCCAACATCAAGACGCTGGCGCGCGAAAACTACTTCGACGGCCTGGCGATCATCCGCTCGCAGGACAACTGGGTGGTGCAATGGGGCGACCCGGACGAAAAGAATCCGCGCCCGATGAAAACGGCCAAGGCTACCCTGCCCGCCGAATTCACGGTAGCGATGAAAAACGACGTCCACTTCACGCGCCTGCCCGACCGCGACGGCTATGCGCCGCGGGTGGGGCACTCGAACGGTTTTCCATCGGCGCGCGACCCGAAATCGGGGCAGGCCTGGCTGACCCACTGCTACGGCATGGTCGGGGTGGGGCGCGACAACGGCGCCGACAGCGGCGGCGGCTCCTCGCTGTACGTGGTGATCGGGCACGCCCCGCGTCATCTGGACCGCAACATCACGGTGGTGGGGCGCGTCATTTCCGGCATGCCGCTGCTATCGACCCTGCCGCGCGGCGCCGCGCCGATGGGGTTTTACGACAAGCCCGAACAGCACGTCCCGATCGCCTCGTTCAAGGTAGCGGCCGACGTGCCGCAAGCCGAGCGCAGCAAATTTGAAGTGATGCGCACCGACAGCGCCGCCTACAAAGCGGCGCTCGAAGCCCAGCGCAACCGTGGCGGCCCCTGGACCAAGGTCGCCGCCGGCCACCTCGACCTGTGCAACGCCCCCATCCCCGTGCGCGAACAGCAATAACTCCCCAACCGGGGTCAGAGCTCTAATTTCCCAACCGGGGTCAGAGCTCTGACTCGAAACTTTTTCGTTTCACAACAGCCCCTCCCCAACCGGGGTCTGACCTCTGACTTGAAACTTTTTCATTGCCCAAACGAGGTCTTCCCCCGATTGGGCAACAATCTGTAGCATTTGCGCCATACTTCGCAGGCTCATCGCGCCAACATCGCGGAAAATCGGTTTGTTCACAGTTTACCGGCCACGGTTTTACAATATTGCAAGTCAGAGGTCAGACCCCGGTTGTAGGAATTTGATTCAGGTTATGGGAACTCGGGAGAGCGCTGCGGCAATCGCGGGAGCAGGGGATATAATTCGCGCATGAACGCTCCTATTTCCGCGCACCGCCCGATCCAGGCCCTCCCCGACCAGCTGATTTCGCAAATTGCCGCCGGCGAGGTGGTCGAACGGCCGTCGGCCGTGGTCAAGGAGTTGCTGGAAAACGCGCTCGACGCCGGCGCCACCCAGATCACCGTGCGCCTCGAAGAAGGCGGCGTGAAACGCATCGCGATCACCGATAACGGCCGCGGCATCGCGCCCGACCAGCTGCCGCTCGCCCTGGCGCGCCACGCCACGTCCAAGATCGCTTCCCTGACCGACCTCGAAAACGTGGCGACACTCGGCTTTCGCGGCGAGGCACTCGCGTCCATCGCAGCCGTGGCCGCCGTCTCGGTCACCTCGCGCACCGCCGATGCCCCGCACGCCTGGGAAATCGTCGGCTCGCATCACGGCACCGTCGCTCCGTCCTCCGGCGCGCACGGCACCACCATCGATGTCCAGGACCTGTACTTCAACACCCCGGCACGGCGCAAGTTCCTCAAATCGGAGCAGACCGAATACGGCCATTGCGCGGAAGTGGTGCGCCGCATCGCCCTGGCGCGCCCGGACGTGGCCTTTTCGCTGTCGCACAACGGCCGCACCATCGATCACTGGAACGTGAGCGAGATGGCGCGCCGCAGCGCCCATATCCTCGGCAGCGATTTCGCCGAGGCGCGCCTGGCCATCGATGAAGCGGCCGGCCCCCTGCGCGTGCACGGCTATGCCGGGCTGCCCACCGCGTCCAAGGCGCGCGCCGATGGCCAGTTCTTTTACGTGAACGGGCGCTACGTGCGCGACAAGCTGCTGGTGCACGCGGTGCGCGCGGCCTACCAGGATGTGCTGCACGGCGACCGTTTTCCTTCCTACGTGCTGGCGCTGGACCTCGACCCTTCGCTGGTCGACGTCAACGTGCACCCGTCCAAAATCGAAGTACGCTTTCGCGACAGCCGCGCGGTGCACCAGTTTGTGTTCCACGCGGTCCAGCGCGCGCTGGCCAAGACCTCGGCCACGGACCACGGCAGCGTGCCAGCGCCGCAAATGGCCGCTGAAGTGGGCGGCGCGTCGACCTGGCGCCGCGAGCATGAGCAGACCAGTTTCGGCACGCAGCTCTCGGCCACCTATTCGCCCTCGCCCTACCCGCCCGGCAGCCGCTACGACGGCCCCGGCGTGGCGCAAACGATGGACAGCTACGGCGCGCTTTTTTCCGGCGCTTCCGGCAGCACCGATGCGGCCTGCGCGCCCGTCACGTCCTACACCGCGCCGGCGCAGAGCATGTCGAACGATGAATATCCGCTCGGCTTCGCCCTGGCCCAGCTGCACGGTATCTATATCCTGGCCCAGAACACCAAGGGCCTGGTGCTGGTCGACATGCACGCCGCGCACGAACGCATCTTGTACGAACAGCTGAAAAACGCGCTCGACGCGCAGGTCGGCGGCCAGGAGATGCAGGTCCAGGCGCTCCTGATCCCGGTGACCTTCTTCGCCGATGCGGTGGAAGTGGGCACCGCCCAGGAGAACCGCGAGACCTTGCAGGCGCTCGGCTTCGACATCGCGGCGCTGTCGCCCACCACGTTGGCGGTGCGCTCGGTGCCGGCCCTGCTCAAGAACGCCGATGCCCAGACGCTGGCGCGCGACGTGCTGCGCGATGTGCGCGAATTCGGCGGCTCGCGCGTGCTGATCGAGCGCCGCAACGAGTTGCTCGGGACCCTGGCCTGCCACACGGCGGTGCGCGCCAACCGCATCCTGAACCAGCCCGAAATGAATTCCCTGCTGCGCCAGATGGAAAGCACCGAGCGTGCCGACCAGTGCAACCACGGGCGTCCGACCTGGGTGCAGCTCGATATCTCCTCGCTCGACAAGCTGTTCCTGCGCGGTCAATGACGATGCGCCAGACCGACACCATCGCTCCGCTGGCGCAGTACGCGCACGCCCCGATCCTCCTGCTGATCATCGGTTTCCTGATGCTGCAGCCGCTGTCCACCGATTTGTACCTGGCGTCGCTCCCGAGTCTGGCCACCGGCTTCGGCGTGCCCGCCGCCACCGTGCAACTGACCTTGTCGATGTTCGTGATCGGCTTCGGCGGCGCGCAGCTGATTATCGGCCCGCTGTCGGACCGCTTCGGACGCCGCCCCGTGCTGCTATGGGGCTTGTCGCTGTACGTGGTGGCCAGCCTGCTGTGCGCGGCCTCGCCCAATATCGGCCTGCTGATCGTGGCGCGCTTCCTGCAGGCGCTGGGCTGCTGCTCGGGCGTGATCGTGGCGCGCGCGATCGTGCGCGATGCCTATGCGCCGGCCGACAGCGTGCGCGTGATCGCGCGCGCCAGCTCGTGGCTTTCGCTTGCGCCCCTCACCGGCCCCATTCTCGGCTCCTATCTCCAGGTGGCCTTCGGCTGGCGCGCCGCGTTCGTGGCGCTGTCGATCCTGTCGGCGCTGCTGCTGGCGGCGGTCGCGCTGCGCCTGCCCGAGACCAATGCGCATAAAAACCCCAGGGCGACCGAGTTCGGTGGCCTCGTGGCGAATTACCGCCTGGTGCTCGGTGCGCGCGAATTCTGGGCGCACGCCCTGCCCGGCGCGCTGTCGTTCGGATCGATCTTCGCCTTCATTTCCGGTTCCTCGCTGGTGCTGATCCGCGTGCTCGGGGTACCGACCGAGTGGTTCGGCTACTGCTTCGCGCTCGGCGTGTCCGGCTACCTGGCCGGCACCATCGTGTGCCGCCGCCTGCTGCCGCTGTTCGGCGCGGCCGTCACGCTGCGCATCGGCAGCACCCTGTCGCTGGCCGCCGGCGCGGTGTTCCTGGCCGCCGTCGGCGCGGGCCTGGCGCATTGGAGCGTGGTGGTGCTGGCCATGTTCATGACGATGGGCGCGCACGGGATCAATTTTCCGGTGTCGCAATCGGGTTCGGTCTCGCCCTTCCCCCAGCAGGCCGGCACCGCCGCCGGCTTGATGGGCGCTTTATATATGTGCGTGGCGTTCGGCGTCGGCACCGTCGTCGGCGCGAGCTTCGACGGCAGCCTGTATCCGCTGGCGCTGATGTCGTGCGGGCTCGGTCTGGCCGTGTTTGCGTCGGTGCGCATGACCGCCACGCCAGTGACGAGGGCCACTTCATGAAACCATTCGCCGTTGCCATCATGGGCCCGACCGCGTCGGGCAAGACTGCGGCCGCGCTGGCCATCGCGCGCGCCATCCCCGCCGAGATCATCTCGGTCGATTCGGCGCTGGTGTACCGCGGCATGGATATCGGCACCGCCAAGCCCACGCCCGAGGAACTGGCCAGCGCGCCGCATCACCTGATCGACATCATCGATCCGGCCGAGTCGTATTCGGTGGCCCAGTTCCGCGACGATACGCTGCGCCTGGTGGCCGAGATCAGCGCGCGCGGCAACCTGGCGCTGCTGGTCGGCGGGACCATGATGTATTTCAAGGGCCTGGCCGATGGCCTGGATGACTTGCCGGTGGCCGATCCGGCCCTGCGCGTGCGGCTCGATGCCGAAGCGGCCGTCATCGGCTGGCCCGGCATGCACGACAAGCTGCGCGCGCTCGATCCGCAAACGGCCGAGCGGCTGGCGCCCAACGACGCCCAGCGCATCAACCGTGCGCTCGAAATCATCGCGCTGTCGGGCAAACCAATGTCGGAACTGCTGGCCAAACGCGAAAAAACCGAATTGCCCTTCGATCTGCTCTCGTTCGGGCTGGAGCCATCGGACCGCAGCGTGCTGCACGCGCGCATCGCCACCCGCTTCGACCAGATGCTGGGCGCGCGCGACGACGCCGGCATCGTGGCCGAAGTGGCCGGCCTGCGCGCGCGCGGCGACCTGCATCCGGGCTTGCCGTCGATGCGCTGCGTGGGCTACCGCCAGGCCTGGGATTATCTCGATGGCAAGATCGACCGCGCCGCCCTGCGCGAAACCGGTATCATTGCCACCCGCCAGCTGGCCAAGCGCCAGCTGACCTGGCTGCGCTCGATGCCGGAACGGGTCGTGATTGATTGCCTGAGTGACAACCCTGCCGGGCAGATGCTGGACTTGATTGTGGCCCGACAGCAAAAATAAGCAGACGGCCTTGACACGCAAAAAGCAGATCTCTATAATCTTGGTCTGTCGGGTGATATAGCTCAGTTGGTTAGAGCACAGCATTCATAATGCTGGGGTCGGTGGTTCAAGTCCACCTATCACCACCACGAACACGGCAAATAACGATTTGCCTTAAAACCCCTGAGACCTCAACCGCTCAGGGGTTTTTTTACGTTGATTCGCCTCCCTAGGAAAACTTCATGGGACCGCCCTCGCTGTCGATGATGGCGCTCAGGCGCGCCAGGGCGGCGGCGTCGCCCACGAACACGTACAGCACCGGGTCGGTGCCGTCGATCGGCATGCACAGCGCTTCAGTCCGGTTATGGTCGAGCACGTTAAGCGCGGCGGTTTGCAGGTCGCGCATCAGCTTTTTGTTGCGCGCTTCAAAAAAATCGTTCATGGGCAACTCCTCGGCAGGTGATCTCACCTCCTTGGACGCCGCCCGCGCCATCTGGTTCAGTGCGGCGCTCGCTTTTGCCCATCGGCGCGCTCGAATCGAGCGCGTGTGCCAGGATGGATGGCGACGCTCGACCGCTGGCGCTTTCGCCTAGACGGACGGGCCGACATCGGCGTCGTCGCTCAGGGTGTAATCGCCATGCTCGCGCGCAGCCAGCAGGTCCTGCGCCTGCTGCAGGTATTCGGCCGGCGCCAGCACGCGCACGCCGCCCATGGCCGGCAGCAGGAACTGGTTGGCCTGGGCCAGGTTGGCGTCGGCCACGACGGCGGGAATGCCCTCGGCGACCAGGAAGCCGCGCGCCAGGTGCGCATCGGTCGGCGTGAAGAAGGTCGCGACGATGAACAGGTCGCGTCCCGGAATCGCTTCTGCTTCGGCGGTGCCGTCCTCAGGGAAGGAATCGGGGCCGGTCAGGGTATCTTGCATGGTGCCTCCGCATGGTGTTTGACTATGACGATCTTACTCCTGATCGCCGCCGATGCCGGTTAATCCGGCCACACACGCGCAACATCCGGTTAAAC
>NZ_JAQOZV010000040.1:0-70842 GCF_030348125.1 Massilia sp. DJPM01 | reverse complement strand
CTAGTACTTTTATTTCCATTATCCTGTCCTCTTAGTGAATCCGCGAGCCGTGTTGATGCGCAGAGCGCGCCGCCGGTCAGAATGCATGGCGCACCCCGAGATTGAGCGCGCTATTTCCCGATCCCGGGTCGGAATTGTTCGCCACCGTATAGCCAGCCCCTTGCCGATTGCTGATGCGGGCATACGCGCTGTACACCGTGGTTCGCTTGGAGAGCGGATAGAGATAGGCCAAGCCGCAGGCGCGCGCATCCTGGTTGAAGGCGGTCTTGTCGTCCTTGCGCATGAGCGATCCCACCAGCGATCCGCCGGCCAGGGGCGCTGTGAATCCAAGCAGTACTTCGGCGCCATCGAGCGACGCGGTCGGACGCACGCCGCCGTAGGGATTGTTCGCATTGGCCAGTGGTGCGCTATTGAAGCCCTTGTCGACGCCGTACGCAATGTACGCCTTGAGGACGCCAACGTCGTAGTTTGCCGCCAGCAAGGTATTTCTGCCAATGCTGCGGCTGACCGCCGCCACACCGGCAGTCGCGGCAATGTCCGAGTTTTTGTGGTTAAACGCGAGCCGGACGTTCAACTTGCCGGCGGCGTAGCCGAACGCTGCGCCCAATTGCCTGCCGGCAGACGCCGAGACCTGCTCGCCCGCGCTGTAGGCCAGTTCGCCCGTCACACCGTGCGTGGCCGGCATCGCATACATCAACGTGTTGCTGGTGCGAACATTGCTGCCAGAATCGGGAAACAGATTCTTGGCCGTTCCCGCCAGGCCGGTGCCGAACGGATCGCCCACACCCGTCAGGGTGCTGTGATATGGCGTGTACTGCCGGCCCAGCGTCAAGCTTCCCGCTGCGCTCTTGATACCGACGAATGCTTGCCGGTTGAACAGCGTCGCGGCGTTGTCAAGCTCGCCGGTGTCGATCTTCAATCCGCTTTCCAGTGTGAAGATGGCGGCCATGCCGCCCCCGAGATGCTCACTGCCGCGCAGGCCCACTCTGGATGCGGACGCAATACCGCTGCCCAGCCGGGTCACGCTGCCGGCGCTGCCGCCAGCTTCGCGCACCAGGCCAGCATCGGCAATCCCGTACAGCGTCACGCTGCTTTGCGCCGCGGCGGCGGCGCTGCCGGCTGCCAGGACGGCGCCAGCGATGGACTTGAATTTCATGTCTTTATCCTTTTCCCCAATAGCTGAGAACATCAACGCTGATAGACCCGGGCCATGTCGGCAGCGAAGTGATTGGCCAGATTCAAGCGTTTGAGCTTGAGCGTGGGTGTCAGCAGGGTATTCTCGCTGGTCCACGGCAGCAGGCTCAGGATGACGGCCCGGGGCTGTGCATAGTGGGGGAATGCCGTGGTAAGTTCGCGCACGCGCTGGAGCGCCAAGGCCTGGGCGCGCGGGTCGCGCAAGCTGTCATGGGCGAGCTGGTTCAGATTCAGCTCGGCGGCCAGCCGGGTCCAGCCGGACTGGCTCAACACCACAGCGCAGGCGATGAACGGCTGGTCGTCGCCGAAGGCATACGCCTGCTCGAACAGCGGGTCGCCGGTGATGGCCTGCTCCAGGTCGGCGGGAGCGATTTTCTCGCCGGTCGAGGTGACGATGATCTCCTTGATGCGGCCGAGAATGCGAATGCGCCCATCCTCGATCGCAGCCTGGTCGCCCGTTCGCAGCCAACCGTCGACAAATGCGGCGGCCGTGTCGGCCTCGCGCTTCCAGTAGCCGCGCATGACGCTGCGGCCGCGCACCTGCAGTTCCCGATTCTCGCCGATACGCACCTCGACGCCCTGCAGCGCCCTGCCGATGGTGGCGGGGTCGTTGTCGTGCGGCGCATTGGCGGCCACCACGGGCGAGGTTTCGGTCATGCCGTAGCCCTGCAAAATGGGCAGCCCCAATCCAAGAAAGCAGTGCGCGATTGCTTGCGATAGTGCCGCCCCGCCGCTCACGGCCGCCCGCAGGCGGCCGCCCAACTGCTTGCGGATGGTGGCGGCCACGAGCTTGTCGAGCATGGGCCACAGCAATTCGTCAATCCAGGCCGGCATGCGGCCTGGCACGGCCAAGTGCTGCGTGCGGCAAAAACGACGCCAGCCCACGGTGTGCGCCGCGCGAAACAGCATCGACTTCACGCGCGAACCGGCCAGCTTGCCCGCGATCGCGCTGTACATCCGTTCGTAAATGCGCGGCACCGAAATGAGGATGGTGGGGCGCACCGCCTTCAGGTCGTCCGATAGCAGCGCGACCGAGCGCGCATGCGCCACGCAACTGCCCGCCGCAATCGGCAGGTAATAGCCGGCCGTACGCTCGAACGTGTGAGACAGCGGCAAAAATGACAGAAACACGTCCTGCGCCACCGGCGCCACGCGCAGCATTGTCGCCTTGACGTTTTCCAGCACATTGTCATGGGTGAGCATCACCCCTTTCGGCTTGCCGGTGGTCCCCGACGTGTAGACCAGCGCGGCCAGATCGTCGTGCTCCGGCCCCGGGCGCGGGCCCGGTTCGGCCGTCGCAGCCGAGGCCAGCCAGCCCTTGAGGGTCAGCACCGAGCGCTCCGCCGTCGCCGCCGCGGTGAGCTGCGCGCCGTCTGCAATGACGACGTGGCGCAGGAAAGGCAGCGCCATGCCGGTGGCGGCGATGGCCTGCCACTGCGCCTCCGATTGCGCCACCAGCAGCGATGCATCGCTGTCGGCCAGAATGAAAGCGATACTGTCCGGATTATCCAGCGCATGCATGGGGACCGGCACGCAGGCAAGGGCGAGTGCGGCCTGATCGACACTCACGCCATCCAGGCCATTGGGCAACAAAATGGCGACGCGGGCGCCGCGCTGCAAGTCGAGCGATTCCATGGCCAGGACAAAGCGCTCGACCCGCGCACCGATCTGCTGCCAGGATACGGCGCTCCAGTCTTGCGCCCGGGCGTCGAACGCCAGGTAGGCAGGTGCGTCCCGGCTTTGATTGACTCGCCAGGCAAACAGTTGCGCCAAGGTGCGGACAGCGCCGAGCTGATTGAGCGCGCCATCGGCGGCGAGCGAACTGACAAGCCGACTCACGCTTGCGCCGCGCCGAGGCGGGCAATGGCCTCGCGGTCGAAGCGGGCCAGATTTTCCAGATACCACACATCTTGCAGCAGCGCCGGAGCGCGCGGTCCAGCGGTCGGGATATTCTGCTTGCCGACGACTGGCGCACCAAATGCGGTGGTCAGATTTTTCATGGTAATTTTTCCTTGGGGAGCAACGCGATCGGGTGGCGGGACTGAGCGGCGAGCAGAGCCTGCTCCAGTGAAGCGATACGGCGCAGCAGCGTCATGGCCAGCGCCAGACCGTTGCGATCGAGCTGGAAATCGTCGCGCAGCCTGCGCGCCTGCCTTACTGTGACCACATGCAGCAGATGAAAGGACCGCGCCGCCTCATCGACGGGATCCATCAAGCCGTTCTCGACGAGGTCCTCGATTTCTTCGCGCGGCAAACCCGATACCTCGACCAGGTGCTCGATCGAACAAACGGCGGAGTCGTTCAGCCACAGGGCGTGCGTCACTTGCAACGTCATTTTTTCATCTCCTTTGCATCCCCGTTTGCGAAGTGCGGACGCGCCTGAAAGTCGGACACCTCGGCCAATTGCTGGTAGAGGGCGCGCTCGGCCTCGTTCACCGAGGACGGCGTCTTGATGAGAATGACGGCATGCAGCGCGCCGATGCTGCCATCGGCTGCGCGCAAACCGCGTTTGGCAAGGCGCAATTGCTGCCCACCAGTAGAGCCCGCCTTGACATTGAGTTCGACCGGCCCGTCCAGCGTGGGGACCCGGATGCTGGCCCCGAGCACCGCTTCCCACGGCGCCAGCGGCAGATCCATATACAGATCGCGGCCGCTGGTACGGTACAAAGGGTGGGGCGTCAATGCGAGCGCAACATACAGATCGCCCGCCGGACCGCCCTGCGTGCCGGGCCCGCCCTTGCCGGCCAGACGCAGGCGCTGGCCATCGGCGGCGCCGACTGGCAACGCAACGCGGAAAGTGCGGCTGACCCGATGCGGTATGCCGTGCGCGTCGATCTCGGGCAGGTTCGCTCGCACCTCGATGTCGCCGCCGCCGTGCAGCTGTTCAAGCGACACGGGGGCAGTGATTTCAACATCCTGACCGCGTGCGGGGGAAGGCCGACGTGGCGCCCCACCCCGGGCTGAACGTCCGAACGCGGCGAACAAATCGCCGAAGTCGACATCGTCGAAGCCGGATCCGTTCGGATCCACATCATGCTGCCAGCCGGGCGGCGGCGCAAAATCGGCGCCCGCGGGGGCCTTGCCGAGCTGGTCGTACGCGAGGCGTTTTTCGGGGTCTTTCAACACGGCATACGCCTCGCCGATTTCCTGGAATTTTTCCTTGCCGAGGGCATCCTTGGTGACATCAGGGTGATACTGGTGGGCCAGCTTGCGATAAGCCTGCTTGATCTCGCCGGCGCTGGCCGTGCGCTCGACCCCCATGGTCTGGTAATAGTCCTTGAATTTCACGTTGTTCCTGATGAAGTAAGCTGGCGCCGCCAGGCCAGCGGCCTGACTGGCTGAAGTGCAATAGGACGCGAGACCAAGGCCATGCGCACAAGGAAGTTCAAGCCGGGTTCAGTTTACGAATACGGCGATGAAGAAACGTTGATGCACATCAAAATTGACTGGCTATCAGCGGCCCTCTCTAGCTGGTGCGACATCCATAACGCGACCGGCGCTGGATTCATCGCCGGTTGCGTTATGGATGTCGCACTAACGGGCAGTACGGATCGCGGCCCGCAAGTCCGTCAGGTGGGGGCGTGGCAGCCAATCGTCGGCTCGAACGCCGGCAGCGACACCTCGACCACCGTGCCCTGCCCGTCGGCCTTGCGGTGGATGGCGATCGTGGCGTGGTGCTGGCCGGCGATTTCCTTGACGATCGCCAGCCCCAGGCCATGACCGGATGACTCGCTGCCGGGCACACGGTAATAGGGCGTGAAGATCCGTTCGAGCAGCTCGTCGGGAATGGCCGGACCGTCGTTCGACACGCTCAGCAACGCGCGCTCGCCACGCCGCGTCAGCGTGACCTGAATGTCGGTGCCCGGAGCGCCGTGCAGCGAGGCATTGTCGATCAGGTTTTGCAACAGCCGCCCAAGCTGCTCGCACTCGCCCCACACCAGGCAATCTTCCTGCGCTTCCAGGCCAATACTCTGGCCACGCCTGGTCAGTAGCGGCTCGAACGCGCCGATCACCTCGCAACAGATCTCGAGCAGCGAACTGGCCTCGGCGCTGCCGGCATTGCCGCCGGCACTGATCCGGCCCAGCGCCAGCATCTGATCGGCCAGCTTGCTGGTACGGCGCACCGCCACCATGGCGCTGTCGAGCGACTTGTTGCGTTCGGCCTCGCTGCCGGCGCGCAGTGCGTTTTCAAGGTGCAGTTGCAAGCCCGCGATCGGGGTCCGGATTTCGTGCGCGGCGGCATTGATGAAGTGCTGCTCGCGCTCGAATGCCGACTGTATACGCACCAGCAATTGATTCAGTTCGGTCACGATCGGCGCCAGTTCGAGCGGCGTTTCCGGCAACTCGATCAGGGCCAGGGATTCGGGCTGACGCGTGGCGATGCGCCTGGCCAGTTCCCCCAGCGCGCCCATGTTGCGGCTCAGCACGAAGTTGACTGCGCCTAGCATCAGCAGGCCGCCAATGGCGAGCGGGGTCAGGATCGACAAGCCGATGTCGTGCGCCATTTCCTGGCGTACTTCATCCTTTTCCGCCATCAGCACCCATACCGTGCCCGAATGCAGCGCGAATACTTGCCAGACAGTGCCACTGATCGTGTTCTGGCTGAAGCCCGGCGCCAGCTTGCCGAGCGCCGGGCCAGGGGCCGACGCCGACTTGGCCAGCAATTGCCCGGCGTCGCCCCAGACTTGAAATGCCACCTTGGTTTCATACGGGTGGCCAACGGTTTGCGGTGCATCGCTGGTGCTCGTTTCGAGCTCCTTCGGCAAGGCAATCACAAGCGGACGAGTGAGCGTCGCCGTGCCAAGCTGGCGCGCAACGAGCGCCTCCAGCACGCGCGCCGAGGTCGCCAGACGGGCGCTGAACAGTTCTTCGGACTCGTGCCGCGCCACCAGGTGCGCGCCCAGGCCAATGCCACCGAAGATGAGCAGCATGCAGGCGATGGTGGTACCCACCATGCGCCGCCGCAGCGAATACAGGCGGCCGCTCATGCGTTCGCCAGGCCGATGCGGTAGCCAACCCCGCGGATGGTCTTGATGGCGGCCGCCGACAGTTTCTTGCGGATATGGTGAACGTGGACATCGATGCTGTTGCTCTCGACCCCGTCACCCCAGCCATACAGCGACTCCTCGAGCTGGGCCCGGCTAAACACGCGCTGTGGGCTCTCCGCCATTTTCTTGAGCAGCATGAATTCCAGCCGCGCCATATCGACCGGCTTGCCTTGCCAGGTCACGCTCAAGCCTTCCAGGTCGAGCATCAGCTCACCCAGCTGCAACTGGTTGACAGTCTGGCCGCTGCGGCGCCGCATCAGCACCCGCAAGCGCGCCAGCAACTCGTCGAGCTCGAACGGCTTGACCAGGTAGTCGTCGGCGCCCAGGTCGAGCCCCAGAATGCGGTCGCGCGTGGCGTCGCGCGCCGACAGGATCAGCACCGGGAGCTGGTCGCCCCTGGCGCGCACGGCCTTGAGCACCTCGGTGCCGTCCATGGTGGGCAGGCCCAGGTCGAGCACCATCAGCGCGAACCGGTTGTCGGCCAGGGCGCGCACCGCGGCGGCGCCGTCGCGCACGTGTTCCACCGTATAGTGGGCGCGGCGCAGTGCCAGCAGCAAACCCGAGGCCAGCAAGTCGTCGTCTTCAACGAGCAAGATTCTCAATCGATCCCCTCCTCCGAGGCAATTACTGTCGTTTTGCGGCCACCTGCGCCAGCAACTGCGCGATTTCCTTGCGGCGCCCCTCGTCGGCCAACTGGCGGCCCGGGCGGGGCGGCGCCAGCAGGGCCTTGCGCAGATATTTCTCGGCACGGTCGAGCTCACCCTTGCGCAGCATGAACTCGCCGTAAAAATAGTTCGGGTCGATCCCGTCCGGATTGAGCGCCAGCCCTTTCCCGAGCATGTCGGCCGCCTTCTGGTCGTCGCCAAAGCCAAGCGGCCACCCCGGTACCTGATAGTACAGGGAACCGAGGCTGGTGTAGGCCGAACCGCCAAGTGCGTTGGCATTGATGGCCAGCGCCTGTTCCAGCGTTTTCTTGGCCGCCTTGACATGCGGCAGCGCACCCAGGCCGCCCTTGGCCCCGGCGTAGGTTGATTCGATGATCGCTTGCCAGACTAACACGTCGGCGCTGTTCGGGTTGCGCGCGGCGAGCACGCCAGCTTCCTTGACCAGCCGTTCAAACTGGGCTTCCTGCTGTGCGGCGGGCAACTGGTACTTGATGTGCTCCCATTCCTGCTGGAGCATGGTAACGTCTTCGGGCACGCCCGCGAACGCGGGTGCGGCGGCCAACAGTAGCGCGCCGATGGCTGCGCGAAGCTTGGTAATGTGTTGTTGCATGAAGCTCTCCTGAAAAAGGCAATGACCAGGGATTACTTGGGAAGGTGCTTGCGGATGATGGGCAACTGCGCCCGGATGGCGCCGTCCGGCAGTGCCGGCAGCAATTGATTGAGCAACACAAAGAACCGTTCCTTCGCGCCCAGCGTGCGCTGCCACCCGTTAGCGTCGAGGAAGCGCAGAAAGGCCGCCGCCACCTGTTCCGGTGTGTCTTCGGCGGTCTTGAGCGCGCGGTTCATGGCGCCGACGGCATCGCTGTTGATGGCGGTACGGGTAGCACGCGGCGCGAAATGGCGCACCTCGACGGCGCTGTCGGCCAGCTCGCGCCGCAACGCCTGGGTAAACCCTTTCAGGCCGGCCTTGGCGGCGCAGTAGGCGGCAAAGCCGGGAAAGCCGATCATGCCGAACACCGAGCCGATATTGACCACCTGCGCGGCCGGCGCGGCCATCAGCACGGGGATCAGCTGGCGCGTGAGCAGCATCGGCGCGAGCAAATTGGTGGCGAGCAGTGTGGCGATGACGTCGGGCGACTGGCTGGCGAAGGCGTGAAAATCGCTCACGCCGGCATTATTGACCAGCAGGTTGATGCCGCCAAGACTGCGTGCGGCCGTCTCGATCGCGCTCAGTGTGCGCGGATCGGTCAGATCGCCGCACACGATGTGCACCGGACAACTCTTGAGCTCATCTCGCAGTCCCTCGAGCGCGGCCCGGTTGCGCCCGACCAGGATCAAGAGCGCACACCCGGGCGCCAGTTGCCTGGCGATGGCCGCGCCGATGCCGCCGCTGGCGCCGGTCAGCACCGCGCGGTAGGGAAAGCCGGCGCTGCGCGCGCCCATCTCAAGCCTCCCGGCCGGATGGCAGGCTGCGGAAGATGTCGCCATACAGGCGGTACATCATGCGCGCGCTGTGCAGCACGGCCTGGCGGTCGGCGCTGTCGTCGAGCCGGTTCATCAACTCCTTGAAGAAGGCCACGTGCTTGATATCGAGGCTGCCGTGCGAGTTCAGGTAGCTGAACGCGGTCGGGGGCAAGCCCAATGCGCCCCGGATGATGTCGGCGGCGTGGGTCGCCAGCGCGGTGCTGGTGCCTTCGAGCACATGCACCATGCCGAAGAAGCTGACGGGATTTCCGCGGTCGATCTGGTGGTAGGCATAGGCGACCATCAGCTCGGTGCTCGGGTTGGGCTGGCCATGACGCACCAGCTCCGGATCGGCGCCGCAGGCGGCGATATCGGACAGGATCCACTCCTGATGCCCGAGCTCCTCCTCGATATACTCGGCGATGGCGTTGCGCAGCCATTCGTGTTTGCCGTCGAGGCGCGAGCCGCACGCCATCAGTAGCGGCACGGTATGCCTGACGTGATGATAAGCCTGGCTCAGGAAGGCGATGTACTGGGCCACCGTGATCTCGCCGCGCAGCGCGTCGCAGATCACGGGAATGGCGAACAGGTCCTGGCGTTCGGGCTCGGTGGCGGTTTGCAAGGTGTCGAAAAAACTCATACTGTGTACTCCGTGAGGTCGAAAAATGCGGCAATCTGTTCTTGGTAATGGGCATGGATGGCGGCGCGCCGCGGCCTGCCGTTGGCGGTGGCCTGGCCGTTGGCGGTGGTAAATGGCGCCGCCAGGCTCCAGCGCCGCACCTGGGCGTAATCGGGCAGATCGGCGTTGGCATGGTCCACCGCGTCCTGGATCAGCGCCACGCTGTCGTGACCGGGAAACGGCACGATCAGGGCCGCCAGGTAAGGCTGGCCCTCACCGACGACGAGCGCCTGGGCCAGGCGGGCGCTGCCGATCAGGGCCGACTCGGGCCACTCCGGCGACACATTGCGGCCATAGCCGGTAATGAGGATGTCCTTCTTGCGGCCATCGATGTACAGGAAACCGTCGGCGTCGAGGTGGCCCAGGTCGCCCGTGGCGAACCAGGCAGCGGCAGTGTCCTCCTGGCCCAGGTAGCGCGCATGCACGCCGCCAATCTCGATTTCGCCATCGGCGGCTATGCGCAACGTGCGTCCCGGCAGCGGGCGCCCCACGCTGCCGGCGCGCCGGGCGCCCGGCAGGTTGAGCGCGACCACGGAACTGCATTCGGACAAGCCATAGCCTTCATGGACGGGAAACCCGGCGCCGTTGGCAGCGGCGAGCAGACGCGCCGGGGTCTTGGCGCCGCCGACTGCCACCAGGCGCAGGCTGCGGATGCGGCTGTCATCGGGAGCGACGGCGGCCACCAGCGCTTGCAGCATCTGGGGCAGCACAATGATGCTGTGGGCCTGGTAGCGTTCGATCGCCGCCAGGCACAACTGTGGATCGAAGCCGCTCGAGCCGGACAGGCCGACCTCGGCCAGCGGCGGGCAGATCGTGGTCGCTGCGCTCAACATCGCCGTGTAGGGGCCGGCAATATTTTCCAGCAGTACAGCAAACGGTAACAGGCACAAATGCCGCTGCAAGTGCAGTTCGCCTAGACCGGCATGCAGCGCACGCGCGACATGCCACTGTTGGGCCGTACTGAGGCACACGCCCTTGGGGTTCGAGGTCGTGCCCGACGTAAAGGTGATTTTTTGCACATCGGTCAAGGCCGGCGCGGCGGCGGCCAGCAGGTTCTCGCACAGGGCGAGCGCGCCGCCGCAGTCGATGGCCTTGCCGAAACCGAGCGCCGCCCCCTGTTGCGGCTGGGCGCAAAACAAGGCTTGCGCACCACTTTGGGCGATCACGTGCAGCCATTGGGCGGGCGTGAAAAACAAGGGGAGCGGCACCAGGGTGATACCCATTTCCTGCGTGCACAGGTCAATCGCCAGCCATTCGGGCGAGTTATCGGCCAGCAGCGCGACCGGCGCCAGCGGTGCGCTGCGCGCCAGTAGCGCAGCGCGCAGTTGCGCGATGCGGGCCTGGAGCATGGCGCGGGTCCAGGGACCGGCCCCGCCATCGATCAGGGGGGCATTCTCGGGGAGTGTATCAAGCAAGTTGTGCATAGCCGTATCGGATGTCGCCAAACATCACCTGTGGTTGAGAGTTGTAATAGCTGCCCCAGTGTTTTCCAGCATCTGGCAGGCGGCGCGGGTCGGCTTCGGCCAGCACGCCCGGTTTCAGGCGCAGGCGAGTGAAGGAATTGAGCAGGCTGGCGGTGGCGGTAAAGGCCACCCAGTGCAAGCCTTGTCCATGCAGCAGGCGCGTCATACTGACGATGAGCGCGCGCGCCGCGCCGGCATGCCCGGACGCCAGGTTGCCCACTTCGACGATCTGGCAGCGTGCGATTGGATACCCTGCGCGCGCGCCGATTTCCTGCTCCAGTGGTCCATCGAGGTATTGTTCGAGGAACAAGGGGCCGTCGGCGGCGAGCGAATAACCGAGCGCCGCAATCCACTGGCCGGAAGCATCGCGACAACCGATCAGGGTGTCGCAGAAATGGCTGAGCTCGGCTCCATAGGACTTGAAGAAGGCAGCGGCGATGAATGCCTGGAGTCCGGCGCGGCCGGCGGCGTCTACGCCCAGGTACTCAGCGACATAATCGTGGCGCTTGCCGGTATGCGTCGCTTCGCTCTGCGTATCCGCGGTCCGAGGCGGGGCTATTTTCTGCAACATGTCGATTCTCCTGTCTGGCTTGTTCAGGAGAAGACTATCCAATGAACATTAACGCCAGATTAAGCGCGGGCAAGTAGCGTTATGAGTGAGTAATGCCAAGCGGGTCGCTCTCTTGAGAAACCTGAGCGTGAACCGAGCGCGCGTGACGGGGCCGGTGCTCGGCACAGCGAGCTTTCGACGCAGTAGTCCGCTCGTGCGCCTCGCTCATGCCCGGCGTGGGCCGGGCGCCACCCTCCTCGTCCTGGCGTTGCTTCAGAAGATTTGCGTGTCCCATCGTTCCTAACTGGAAAACCACCTGACGCACGCAAAGCCGTTCGGCAGGAACGCTCGCGGCCGCTGCTCGACGACCTGGGGTGCTGGCCGCGTTTTGCGTGCGGCGCTCATTCGTCTATCAGCGTAGACTTCACATCCATATCTTCTTGTCAGAGGGACTATGAAACTCTCGCGTTTTATACTTAGTCACCTGGATGATATCCTCAAGGAGTGGGAGGATTTCGCACGCTCGCTGTCCAAGCCCGGAGTTATCGTACCAGAGGCTGAATTGCAGGACCATGCCAGGCAAATGCTAAAGGCCATCGCGCTCGATATGGAAACCATCGAAAGCGCACAGCAAAAGAAAGAGAAGTCGGTCGGCGACGTGTCGAAAATTAGTGGGGGCGAGAGTGCTGCCTCAACACACGGATCATTGCGCCAACTGAGCGGCTTTACCATGCCTGAGGTAACGGCTGAGTTCCGCGCCATGAGGGCTAGCGTCCTGCGCCTTTGGATGGATAAGTCAACGAGAGCGTCGAAGGCGAATACGGCAGAAATACTTCGATTCAATGAATCGATTGACCAGGCGCTCCAGGAATCCGCCGTCCGGTTTTCTGATGAAAGGAATCGGACTCGCGATACGTTCCTGGCGATACTTGGACATGATCTGCGGAGCCCGCTAGCTACGATGACTATGGCTGGGGCCTTTTTGGTCCGTCCAACAATCGATCAGGCCAATGCGATGCAGATCGGCGCAAGGATTTCCAGAAGTGCCGCGGCGATGACCACAATGGTCAACGACCTCTTGGAATACGCCAGGACGCAGCTGGGTGGGGCAATTCCGATTCGCCCCGTGCTAGGGGACATCGTGGACATTTGTCAATCGGCTGTCGATGAGGCTTCCGCAGCTCATCCCGAATGCATTTTTGAGGTGGAGAAAGCGGGTGAGCGAATAGGGGATTACGATGCGCCTCGTTTAGCCCAAGTCTTTTCGAACTTGCTGAACAACGCGGCTCAGTACAAAGGGGAGAATCATCCCGTTACGATCTCTACATTCGGGGAAGCAGAGGCAACGATAGTTCAGGTAAAAAACTTTGGACCAGAGATCCCGAGGGCTTTCCTGGCTGCGATTTTCGATCCACTGGTGCAGCTGGCAATTATGACGGACCAAAAAGGCCCCGCCACTACAAGCATGGGACTTGGGCTGTTCATTGCGCGTGAAATTGTTACGTCGCACGGCGGAACTATCGAAGTTGAGTCCAGTGTTGAGGCAGGAACCATATTCACCGTGCGCCTGCCACGAGCCGCACCCTTACCGACAATGACGTAACATCACCTAACCCATCACTGCCAAGTACTGCGGAAGTTCTTTCGAGTGTCTGGCAGGCAGCGGGGATAGTCAATGAACGATGTAGCACTTATCCACAACTGCTCATGAGAACGCAGCGCCCTGCCCTGGGTCAAATCTGGACCTGCGTGGCGGGCAAATATTGGATCGGCGCCAACAGGAATCGACGAGCGAAGCGGATCTACACAAAGACGTGTTTTATGCCCTGCTGGCGGCCGCCCTGTTTGGCGCCAGTACGCCGTTCGCCAAGGTTTTCGTCGGACAGGTCGCGCCGGTCGCGCTGGCTGGGGTATTGTATCTCGGCAGCGGCAGCGGCTTGCTTGTCTGTTTCCTTGTGCGCGTGCTGGTTCAGCGCGGTCTTGCTGATGGCCTCGTCCGCCTCGCTGCTGCTCAACATGGAAGGCGTGCTGACCGGCATGCTGGCGTGGTTTGTCTTCAAGGAAAACGTCGACCGCAGGATTTTCGCCGGCATGCTGCTGATCGTCGCTGCCGCCGCCCTGCTCTCCTGGGAACAGGTGCCGGTCCTGGGCGTACCGTGGGTAGCTTTTGCCATTCCACGGCGCGCGCCGGCGCCTATTTCTCCGTTGCCCCTTTCGTCGGGGCGGCAATCTCGCCGATCATGCTGGCCGAGGCGCCTGGCGCAAGCTTCTGGATTGCGGCCAGCCTGATGGGAGGCGGCATCTGGCTGCAACTGACCGAGTCGCACGGGCATGAACACCAGCACGAGCCAATGGAGCACACCCACGCGCATAGCCATGACGATCATCATCAGCGTGAGCATGACTTCGAGTGGGATGGCAGCGAGCCGCACGCCTATCCGCATCGACATGTTCCGCAAAAACACATCCACCCGCACTACCCGGATATTCACCACCGTCACGCACATGAATAGGGGCCGGCACGGCTGCCGCTTGCGCGACAACGATGCGATCCCATTCACAGCCTCTTCGTTGTCGCATCAAAATGGCCGCACATGGGCCATTCCGTCCGCGCTTGCGCCGGCGAAGATGTCTTCCAGGATCAGGCGCATCGCGGCAAGCTGCTGCTCGCCAAACTTTGCGGCAAGGTCGCGCTCGAACTGGCGGTGAAAGCGATGCGCCTCCGCCATGGCCGCAACGGCGCGCGCTGTCAGGGCGAGGCGCGAGGTGCGCGTCAGTGCATCGGTCGCCGTATCAAGGTCCATGTGCGGCCGCCCCAGCACCCAGCTGTCGACCAGCGATAACTGCGCCTCTGCAATCTGACGCGCGATCACCTCGACGGGTATGCACGAACGGCCCGCAGCCTGGCGTGCGAGGCGTTCCACGATGAGATCGGCCAGCGTCTGGCCGAGTAGCGGCCTCGTCGGCCAGCTCAGCAAGACGCGCGCCACCTGCTGGTTTTCCCGAAAATGCCGGAGTTATCGGGGCCGGATCGATCGGCCAAGCCATGGCGGCGTGGGCGCCGCTTACTGGTACGGCGAGCCGGCCCCGGCCCGGCAGGCGCTTATGCGGCGCCCCGCCCGGTCAGCGACGCGAGGATCTCGTCGTGCCGCTCGTTATCGGTCTTGTGCAGATAGGCCGCCGTGGTCGCGATATTCGCGTGGCCGGCCGTATCCTGCAGGGTTTTCAGCTGCACGCCATTGTTGGCATGGTTGGTCAGCATGCTGTGGCGCAGCCAGTGCGGCGAGGCTTGCCGCAGCACCGCGGCGGTTTCGGTATCGCCCTGGCCGGCGGCGGCCGATGCCGCAGCCCCGAACACGGCTTTCAGGGCTTGCGCGGCGGCTTCATCGGTGATGCGCGCCAGGGCGTGGGTGCGGCTCGACAGCACCAGTGGCGTGCGGTCGGCGCGCGCCGTTTGCGGCAGCAAGCCGAAGGCATGGCGGTAATCGCGAAACGCCGCCAGCATCTCCGGCGGGACCGGCAGCCGGCGCGGCTTGTTGCCCTTGCCGATCACATCGAGCCACCAGCGGCCGTTGCCCTCGGTATAAATTGCCCCCATGCTCGCGCTGACGATCTCGTTCAGGCGCGCCCCCGTATGCGTAAACGCCACCAGCAAAAAGCGGTCGCGTGCGCGCCGGCGCAGCGTGGATGGCGTGTCGGCCGGGCGCATCGATACCGTGGCCAGCGCCAGGGCGATCGCATGCGGGGTCAGGTAGCGCGTAATGCGACTGGCGGTGGGCGCCTTGACGTTCTTGACCAGCCGCGCCGGATTGCGCCGCATGTAGCCGGTTTGTTCGGCGAAGGCCAGCAAGCCCTTGACGGCGATCATGGCCTGGCGCCGGCTGGCGTCCGACAGCGGTCCCGTGAACGGACGGTAGCGCGGATCGGTGCGCGGCCACTTGGTCGTCGCCACCCAGTCGGGCGGCGGATTTTTCAGGAATTCCTTGTACAGGTTCAGGTCGGCCACGCTGAGCTGGTGAAACGACCTGCCCGCTTCCTCGCGGCACCAGGTGAGGAAACGAAACAGTTCTTTTTGGGTGTTGGCGATCGATTTTTCGCTCAATTCCCCGTGCGCGATGAATTCCCGGGCAATTTCGCTGTCGGTGCTGGCGTTGGTGATGGCGTCGTCCGCCACGTGGAATATGCCGATGTCGGGGCGTTTGGTGTCGCTGGGCACCGGACCGCTGCGCGGCACCGGTTCCAGATTGATCGGCGTGAATTTGTGCATGCGGGAAACTTTGAATACTGTGTTAACGTACAGTATAGCATCAGCATCGGCTTGACGCTGCCCCTGGCGCCGCTCGCGTAAACACGATTCCCCCGGGCGTCGCGCACTCCCAACACGTCAACCCAACAAACCGCCGTCGGCGCTGGTAAGCTTTCCAGATTGTCATATGTGCATGTTATAAAGATGCAAACGGGATGCGGTGCAATCAAGAAATCGCACGATGACGGGCTGCCGATGGCCCTGCCAAACCAAGAGAAGAAGCATGCGGGCCGGTCGATCTGGCCGCATCACGTTAATGAAGTCCGAAAACTACGAGGTCAACATGAGGTATTCAACATCGGGCGCGCGCCAACACGGGGCGACGCCGGGGCCATTGCGCAAGCTGTCGGCCCAGGGGCTTCCCCTCGCCCTGACACTGCTGCTGGCCGCCTGCGGCGGCACTGGCGGCGGCGAGTCCACCCCGGCCGCCCAGGGCAGCATGAGCGGCACGTCGCGCCTGGTCGCCGGCGCCGGAGCGGCGGCGCAAGCCGCGCTCACGCCGCTCAGTGCCAGCGCCAGTTCGGCCGAACGGCCCGACCTGTCCGGCATGGCCGCCATCGATCACAATGACAGCACCCGCTGGGGCAGTGGTTTTTCCGACGGCGAATCGCTCACGCTCGACTTCGGCAAGTCCGAACTCATCAGCCGCGTGCGGATCGACTGGGAAAACGCCCACGCCATCCACTATTTGCTGCAGGTGTCCGACGATAACACCAGCTGGACCACGATCCGCACGGTGGACAACAGCCAGGGAGGCACCGAGGACATCACCGGCTTGAACGGCAAGGGCCGCTATCTGCGCATGCAGGGCGTCAAGCGTTCGACCCAGTACGGCTACTCGATCTTCCAGATCCAGGCCTTTTCCGGTACGCCGGTAACCTCGATCCCGGTACCGGTCCCGGTCCCGGTCCCGGTCCCGGTACCGGTCCCGGAGCCCGGACCAGGCGAACCCGGCAAGCCTGGCGTCGCAATCAAACCGGTCGCGGCCAGCTCGTCGGCACTGGAAAACCAGGCCATGTCGGCGGCCATGACGATCGACGGCAAAGCGGCGACGCGCTGGGCCAGCAAGTCCGAAGACGGCGCCTGGATCGAGTTCGATTTCGGCGCCAAGACCCAGGTCGGCTACATGAAGCTGCTCTGGGAAAACGCCTACGGCAAACAATATGAACTGCGCGTTTCCGACGATGGCCAGAAATGGACCCAGGTGCGTAACGTCGGCAACGGCCAGGGCGGTACCGAGGAATTTTTCAACCTCGGCATCAACGCGCGCTTCATCCGCCTGCAGGGCGTGGCGCGCGCCACCCAATACGGCTATTCGCTGTTCGAGGTGGAATTCAAGACGCCCGGCAGCGACAACACCGTGCCCGCGTCCGTCACCTCAGCGCATCCCTTCCCTGCCAATGGCAGTGCCATGAGCCCGTTGCCGGCCTCGGCCGAACCGCTGGAAACGCTGCAATTCACCCTGCCCGATGGCACCCTGGTCACCCGCTTCGGCGCGCGCGGCCTGGCCCGCCACGGCCGCGAGCGCGGCGAGGACTGGAACGAGATCGGCTACGGCCCCAACGAAACGGTGGACCCGGCCACCGGCCTGGCGCTCGACAAAGGCCCGGGCAATTACCTCACCTTCGTGCCGCAATACTTCAAGAACCGCACCTGGGGCGTCGAAATCATCGACAACAGCCGCGTGGCCGGCGTGAGCAAGCCGCAGCTGATCGTCAACCAGTACACCCAGACCGACTTCCTGTCTGGCGGCATCGCCTTCTTCCGCGCCTTCGACCGGCCCGGCGTGACCGGCTACGGCTGGATGAATCCCGGCGAACTGGTCGACCGCAGCGTGGCCCAGTGCGCGCCGATCCCCTACCCTGCCAACGGCAAGCTGACCAAAGTCAACGGGATCAACGGCGCCTGCACCCTGCTGGTCAAGGGCTACCCGGGACATGGCGGCATCGATGCCAACGGCTTGCCGAACAACACCAACGTGCCTGGGCGGGCGCTGGTGGCCGGCGACATCATCGAAGTGTCGCCATCGTTCTTCTCGACCAGGGAAGCCATGGCCGCGAAGGGCGATACCGGCGGCATCCGCTATTACTCCTACGAGTGGGTGTACGTGGTCGGCGCAGGCCTGAAACCATGGTACGGCGTGCAGCCGCGCCTGAACTCGGTGCCGCTGCCGGAAGAGACCTTGTCCGGCGGCCAGGGATCGATCTCGTACAACTACACCGACAACGGCCTGTTCATGTTCCAGCAGCCGCACAATAACGTGGGCATGCAGAACATGCAGCGCTTCGTCGAGGGCCGGCGCCTGGTGCACACCAGCTTCCTGACGGGCGACCATAACGAGCCGGGCAACGACCGCTATGCGCCCGCCGTGGGTCTGCAAGGGCAGCGCTATAACCAGTCCGCCTGCATCGCCTGCCACGTCAACAATGGCCGCAGCCCGGCGCCGTCAGCGCTCAACCAGCGGCTCGACAGCATGTCGGTGCGGGTCGCATCGACCAACCCGGCCGGCCAGCAAGTGCCGCACCCCTTGTACGGCACGGCGGTCCAGATGAATGCCGTCTCGCCTTCGGGCAACGCGCAGAACTGGGGTACCAGCGTGCGCGTGGCGGGTTTCGAGACCCGTCCGGTGAAGCTGGCCGATGGCACCGCGGTTGAATTGCGCAAACCCACGCTCGGCTTTGAAGGTCCGGTGCCGGACGCCTACTCGCTGCGCGCGGCCCAGCCGATGATCGGCACCGGCTTGCTGGAGGCCATTCCGGAAGCGGACATCCTGGCGCGCGCCGCCCAGCCGCTTGATGCCGACGGCGTCAAGGGCACGGCCAACTTCGTGTTCGATCCGGAGAGCGGTGCGGTGCGCCTCGGCCGCTTCGGCTGGAAGGCATCGAAAGCCACGCTGCGCCACCAGAGTGCCGACGCGCTGCTGCTCGACATGTCGGTCACCTCGCCGCTCTATCCGAACCGCAGCTGCGGCGCGAATCCGGCCGGCTGTGCATCGGGCGGTACGCAAAAGGGCATTGCCGACGCCGATCTCAAGTCCATCGCGCAGTACCTGGCACTGGTCGGCGTGCCGGCGCAACGCAGCGTCGCCAGCGGCTTTCCAAAGGGCGTGGCGCCGCTCGACGAGCACCGGGTCGACGCGCAGCAGGTCAGCGCGGGCAGCAAGCTGTTCCAGGGAATGCGCTGCGCCGCCTGCCATACCGTGCAGATGAAGACCGGTTCCGGTCACTTGTTCGCCGAGCTGCGCAACCAGACCATCCGCCCGTACACCGACATGCTGCTGCATGACATGGGTGCCGGGTTGGCCGACAAGTTTGCCGAAGGCCAGGCGAAAGGCAATATGTGGCGCACCGCGCCGCTGTGGGGCATCGGCTACACCGATATGGTCATGGGCAAGAGCGGCAAAGCCGGCTACCTGCACGACGGCCGCGCGCGCAATTTGACCGAGGCGATCCTGTGGCACGGCGGAGAGGCGGACCGCTCGCGCCAGCGCTTCGAAAACCTGTCGGCGCAGGAGCGCGAGGCCTTGCTGGCATTCCTCAAGTCGCTGTAATTTTGCGCACATGCGGATGAAACGGGCGCCGGATAGCACGTCTACCCGGCGCCCGTTTTGCGTCAGCAGGTGCCCGGAAAACGCGGGAATCGGCTATACTGTGCCCTGGGTGTCCACACGGATTGTGTGGTAGGTTTTGCGATGGTCGGGCCCGCCACGCGGCTTACTGACGACCTATGACCCCATCTTCTCCCCCCTTCCAGTTTCCATGCACGCCTGAGCGGAGCGTTCGCGCATCCTGCGGCCTTCATCTTGCTCGTCCAGAGCAGCGCTTTTCCTGACCCGACCACCATGCCAATCTTTGGCGAAAGGAATCACATGGCGATTGCCGTACATAGTCTGTCGAACACGTTCAAGGCGTTCTTTGCGTCGAGCAAGGCCGGGGGCATTGTCCTGATCGTCTGCACCCTGGTGTCACTGGTGCTGGCCAACTCGCCCATCGGCAGCGATTATCTGCACTTCTGGCACCTCAAACTGGCCGGCTTGAGCATCGAGCACTGGATCAACGATGCGCTGATGGCCATCTTCTTTCTGCTGATCGGCCTGGAGCTGGAGCGCGAACTGTATAACGGCGAGCTGTCCAACTTCAAGAACGCGCTGCTCCCCATCGTGGCGGCGCTGGGCGGCATTTGCGTGCCGGCGCTGATCCATTTCGGTTTCAATAACGGCTCTCCCACGCAGGCCGGCATCGGGATTCCGATGGCGACCGATATCGCATTCGCCCTGGGCGTGCTGGCCTTGCTGGGCAGCCGCGTGCCGGCATCGCTCAAGATCTTCCTGACCGCGCTGGCCGTCATGGACGACCTGGGCGCGATCATCGTGATCGCCGTTTTCTATACCGCCCAGCTGTCGGTGCCCTATCTGCTGGCGGCCATGGCCATGTTCGTGCTGCTCGTCTGCATGAACCGCGTGCTGCGCATCATGGCGCTGACGCCGTATCTGGTGGGCGGCGCCGTGATGTGGGTGTTGATGCTCAAGTCGGGCGTGCATGCGACGATTGCCGGCGTGCTGCTGGCGTTCGCCATTCCGTTCTCGGCGAAGCAGGACGACCAGGCATCGCCATCGCACCGGCTCGAACATCTCCTGCACAAGCCGGTCGCGTTCATCATTTTGCCGATCTTCGCCCTGGCCAATACCGGCATTCTCATCGCATCCGGCTGGACCGGCGAGCTGATGTCGGCCAATAGCCTCGGCATTCTCGCCGGCCTGGTGATCGGCAAGCCGCTGGGTATCACCTTGTTCTGCTTCGCGGCAGTGGCCATCGGCATGTGCCGGCTTCCCCTCGACCTGGGCTGGCGCCATGTGTTCGGCGCGGGCCTGCTGGGCGGTATTGGCTTTACGATGTCGATCTTCATCAGCAACCTGGCCTTCGTGGGGCAGCCAGTGGTGGTCAACGCATCGAAGATGGCGATACTGCTAGCCTCCCTGATTGCCGGCGTGATCGGCTTTGCGTGGCTGACGATGTTGGGCGAGCCTAAGCCCGGCGAGACGGCAATGCAGTGATTGGGGTAACTTTCAATTTCTAGGTGGAAAGAATAGAATGCGGCACAACACGATGTCATCTACCGACTCGCCCAATCACGAGGGTTTACCGATTCATGAAAACTTCCGCAGCATTCCTGATTTCCATTGGCATGGCGCTCAGCGCGGCCAACGCACCGGCGCAAACGCCGGCTAAAAAGACCAGCCCGGCTGCGAAAGGCGCGGATCGTTCCTTCGCTCCGGTGCACTGGGATCCGGCATTGCCGCCCACGGCCTACGCCCGCAACGATCCAAAACAGGTGTTCGCCTGGGTCAAGCGCAAGATCGATGCGGTTCCAGGCAAGATCGACGAATTTTCGAGCAGCGCGGACCGCGAGGCGAACGCCGCCGCCGTGGCAGCGGCGATGAGCGCGGTCGCGCCGATTGCCTTCCTGACCAAATGCGAGGCGGAGTACGACGCCGAGCGCCAGGCATTCATGGTCAAACAGAAGGCGACTGCCTTTCGCGACATCTTGCTCAAGCAACCCAATGCCGAAGCGCTCAAGCTGCGCAAGCTGGTCCTGAGGTCCGATGTTATCGAGAGCAGCAAATCTGCCACGCAGAATGCTTATGGCGCGAGGAGCATGGTGACGTACACGGATGTATCGGAGCTCGCGCTGGGTGTTCCGTCAGGTGCGATGTACGAACCAGCTGGGGCAGTGGTGCGCGGCAACTATACCGCCACGGTCATGCCCTATGCCTACGAATTCATTTACTACACCACCGCCGTTGCCATGCCGGCCGCCGAAGCGCGCGCGAAGAAAAGCCAGTTCGGGTGCATTGCCGTGGTGTCGCTGGAAGCGCCCTACCTGTTCAGCTACGAGGAACGTGAGTCGACGACACGCATCGCGCCTTCCCTCGATGTGTTCTATGGCACCGGGCTGTTTGGCAGGCTCGACCGTGTGCAAGTCTACGACAAGGCAAACGTTAAAATCTACGCCACGCACGAGCGAGACGGGCTGTAACTGGTTTTAACGCGCCCTTGCGCAAAATGTGCAAGTGCAATATATTGAAGCCATGAACCCGCACAACGCCCCTCTTCTTCGCACCCGCCCGGCACTCGACGCCGCTGCCGGCCTGCGCCTGGACGCGGGTGCTGCACGAATTATCCGAGCGACCACACACGTCGCTCGCTTTCGTGTTTCGGTCGTCGGATAAATTTCAAGCGAGCACTTGGCGGTAATTCGCGAAGCGTTCCGCCCAAGTCTCATCCAGCTTTGCTCCCGACTTTATCGGAGCACTTCATGCATACCTCGTTTTCCCCATCGCACGACCACGCCACCAGCACGCCCGCGGCGCCAAGCTACGCCTTGCGGCTGAACCAGCCCGCCTTCTGGAATACCCCCAGCCCGGCAATGGAAGAGCGCCTGCTCGCCCACTGGCGCGCCACCGGCCAGCGCCAGCAGCTCGACAGCGCCCGCCAGGGCAAACCGCGCTACTGGCTGCTCGACGGCCCGCCGTATGCCAACGGCGACGCTCATCTCGGCCATCTGCTCAACAAAACGCTCAAGGACGTGCATGCCCGCCATGCCAGCGTGTGCGGCCACCGGGTTACCTGGCGCGCCGGATGGGATTGCCATGGGCTGCCGCTCGAACTGGCGGTCGAAAAACGTCACGGCGCCCGCGCCAAGGACGACGCGCGCCTGTTCATGCAGCAGTGCCGCGACGAAGCGACGCGCTGGAAGGATCAGCAGGCGCTGTCGATGTCGCGCCTGGGCCTGATGGCGGACCTGGACCAGCCCTGGCTGACCATGGACCCCGGGCGCGAGGCCGCCTCGCTTTCGCTACTGCTCGATATGTGGCAGGCCGGCCTGCTGGTGGAACGGCATTCGCCCGTGCACTGGTGCCCGGCGTGCCAAAGCGCGCTGGCGGCCAGCGAGCTTGAAAAAACCACCCGCGAGCGCATGGAAACCTTCTTCAGCGTGCCGTTCGCGGCCGCCTCGTGCCAGGCGCTGGAACAACGCGCGCGCCAGCACGGGGTGGCCTGGCCGGCCGGACAGCTGCATCTGCTGTCCTGGACCACCACGCCGTGGACTCTCTGGGCCAACGCCGGTTTCGGCCATCCCCAAACAGGCGCCTTGACCGTCGCCACGTTCGATAGCGGCCTGCGCGTCGTGCTGGCGGTGCAGGCGCGCGACCGTTTGCTGCGCGATTACCCGGCGATGTTCAGTCACGCCGGCCATGAATTCGATGGTGCGCTCGACTTTTCACAGCTTGGCGCGCTGCGGCTGGCGGCCGTCAGTCCGCTCACCGGCCTCGCGGCGCCCTTGCTGGCGGCGGCGTTCGCCAGCGAAAGCGAAGGCTCCGGCTTCGTGCACCTGGCGCCGGCGTTCGGACCGGACGACTTCGTGCTGCACGAAACCGATGGCGTGCGCCTGGACTGCCATGTCGGCAAGGATGGCCGCCTGCTGGACGTCGGCACGGTCGCCATGCCGGACGCGCTGCGCGGCGCCACGCTGGAAGTGGCGTCGCAGGTGTCATGCGACTTGCTGGCGCAGTCCGGGCGGCTGGTGCACGTCGAGCGCAGGAGCGTGGAAACCACGATGTGCTGGCGCCACAAGAAGCCGGTGTTCTACCGCGCCAGCCAGCAATGGGCGCTCGATCTGCATAGGCCCTTCGACGGCTGCCCGGAGGGACTGGCACAGCGCGCCATGGCCGCTCTCGGGCATACCGTGTTCGTGCCGGACGAGAAGGCACGCGCGCCGCTGGCCCTGATGATGTCGACGCGCCGCTTCTGGACCTTGTCGCGCGACCGCCTGTGGGGTTTGCCGCTGCCGTTCTTCCGTCATGCGACGAGCGGCGAACTGCATCCCGACACCGCCGCCATGTGGCGCGAGCTGGTGCTGCGCGTGCGTAGCGGCGGCGTCGAAGCCTGGCAGGCGTTCGAGACTCCGGCCGGCTATGCAAAGAGCATGCAAAGCGTCGACGTCTGGTTCGACGCTGGCGCCGCCTGGCATAGTGCGGCCGAAGATGGCTGCGGCCAGCCCGACCTGGCAGTCGAGGGACAGGACCAGACGCGCGGCTGGTTCCTGTCCTCGTTCCTGCTGCACGCCTTCAAAAGCGCCCTGCCGCCCTTCAAGAAGGTGATGACACACCGTTTCGTGGTCGATGAAAAGGGCATGAAATTTTCCAAATCGGACGGCGGCACGCCGGACCACAAGGCGCTGTTCGCCAAATCCGGCGCCGATGTATTCCGTCTGTGGGTGTGCAGCCAGGACGTGGGCGACGAAATGAAATGGTCCGCCACGTCGCTCAAGCAGGCCACGCAGGACGCCAGGGATTGGCGCAGTTTCCTGCGCTTTCATCTGGCGAACATGGAAGGCAATCCGGATGCCGCGCGCCCGGACAGCCTGCGTGACCTCGACCGCCTGGCGTCAAGAAAACTGCAGGAGGCACGCCGTCAGTGGCAAGCATGCATGGAGGCTGGCCGCTTCTACCAGGCACTCACCTGCCTGGCGCAATTTCGCCAGTGGGCCAGTGCCGAATGGTTCGAGCTGTCCAAACGCACCTTGTACTGTGCGAAAGCTGGCGATGCCGGGCTGGCGAGCGTGCAATGGGCACTGCGCGAATCGTTCCTGTGGTGCGCGCAGATGCTGGCGACGGTGATGCCATTCGCCTGCGAGGAAGCTTACCTGGCGTGGCCGGCCCACCCTCGCGCGTCGCTGTTTCTGCACGAGCTGGCGGAACAGGACCAGCAGCCCGACATGGACCCGGCGCTATTGCACACCGAAGCGATGCTGGCCTGGCGCCGTTCGCTGCAACCGCTGGTCGAACGCGCGCGCGGCCTGGTCGACAAGGGCACGCCCGTGTGCCTGGCGTTCGAGGGCGATCATGACCGGCAGAGCGAAGATCAACTGCGCGCCCTGTTCCCCGGTTGCTTCGTTCTGCTTGGCGAGAACGCCAATGCGCTCGACGCCTTTGAAGCCGGGCCGCCCGGCGACGCGGTGCCGGTGCGTGCCGGCAGGTCCGTTGCCGCCTTCCGGCCGCACAGGTGCGATCGCTGCCGGGATTATCTGAGGGGGGCGCTCGATCACCACGGGCTATGCCGCCAGTGCGCCGCCGAGGTAACGCGCTAGACACGGCGGCCGTTGCGCGCTGCCGGCTAAACATGTTCGTCAATACACAACGTTGTTGAACAGCGGCGCGCGCAGGGCTACCCTTTGTGCTCTCTCACATTTGTATCGACGATAATCAGTGTCCGGGGCAAGCAGGTCGTCGCCGGTCAGGCCGACCTGAGCTGGCCGCGTTTTTGAGCATCAGACCATGTCGGTCGCGTCGAGGAAGGCCTGGACCATCGCTTCGAGGCCGATCCGGTCCTCTTCGCTGAAGCGGTCCGGCAGCGGGCTGTCGATGTCGAACACGCCGTACAGCTGGCCGTCCTTGAGCAGCGGGATGACGATTTCGGCGTTCGAGGCGCTATCGCAGGCGATGTGGCCCGCGAAGGCATGCACGTCGGCGACCACGATGGTGCGGCGCTCCTGGGCGGAGGTGCCGCACACGCCACGGCCCAGGGGAATGCGCGCGCACGCGACCTTGCCCTGGAACGGGCCAACCAGCAGTTCCAGCGCGCCCTCCTTTTTGCCCGGACGGAGCAGGTAGAAACCGGCCCAGTTCAGGTCCGGGATAGTGGAATACACCAGGGCGGCGAATTGCGACGCGTTGGCGGTCAGGTCGCGCTCGCCGTCGAGAATGCTGCTCACTTGACGCGCGAGAAGAGAATAGTCACCTGTGCTGCTGGAAATGTCGGGGTGCATACGGCTGGCTGTTTGTCTGGTTAATGTGAAAAAGAAAGCGATGGATTGCGGGCGGCTGCATTGTAACGCGTGTCGCCAGGGATACTGTATCGGAAGCCAGGGTGGACATGGAGAGCATCGGTCAGCGCAAAGCGCTGTTTCAAGGCCTCGCTCCGGTTAGAGGGGTGGCCGGGATTCGCGTAGAATTCCGCAGATCCAACTGTAGTGCATTGAATCTTATAGGATTTTTGTTGCGAAAATTCATCGGAGGCACAACTCGATCCAAATCCAATGTGTAATCACCGTACCGGTTGATATGCTCCGTGCGATACGGCGCCAACCCAGCAAGGATCTCCTCGTTGATGGGCAGTCCCTCTCCTTGCATCTCCTTCAGCACACCGGTCATCGCCTCCACGTTATGGAGGATCGCCAGATTGGCGACCAGCTGATTGTATTTGACGACCTTCCGCTGCTCATGGCGTACGTTTTTCGCGATGAGCCCTTGGTTGCCAAAGAATAGCCACTTTATGAACTGGTTGAATTCTTCGCTCTTGTTGGTCGCGGCCTGAATTGTCCTGCGCAACTCGACATCACCGATGTACTTCAATAGGAACTCGGTACGTACAACCCGGCCCAATTCGCGGAACGCAAAGTACAGTTTATTTTTTCGGCTTGCGGTACCGAGTCGGCGCAGGATCGTCGACGGCGTGATCATACCGGCTTTGATACAGGCGCGCCGGCGCGCTGCGGCCGTTGCGGCGTGCGAATCGATGTTCCTCATCAGTGGGAGTGTAGACATCCACAAGTTCGCGCTGGGTCAGTTCCGGCTTGAAGCGCGGGTAGGCCGTTTCATGAATGCTAGTCAATCGGTGAGTCCCTTCGAATGAACGTTGGCGCGTCGTCTGCAGTCAGGCTTTCCTGGAATCAGCGGCGGTTACTTGCACGCTGCGGCGAGAAATGAACGCAGTCAATCCGTAGCGTGGGAACATGCGTGCAGTCCAGGCGGAGCGCGCCGGCTAGGCAGCGCGCTCCGCCGGGTCCGGGCCGATCAGACGTTCCCATGCTGGATAATGTGGCCCGCCATTTCCAGCAGGCGCTCGACGCCCACTGGTTCTTCCCTGAGCAAGGGAACCACCGCGTAGCGCTTCGCGTGGCGCGTGGCGACTGCGGCGATCTCCGACAATTCATTGCGCGCTCGCTGGCGCAGCAATGGCGAATGTGGCTGGGCCGCCGCGACGCTATTGTTCACGATCCAGGCCCAAGGGGTGATTCCCGCGCGCAGCAAGTCGGCCTGCAAGTTTTCCGCCTCAAGCACTGGCGTAGTTTCGGCCAGCGTCACCAACAGGACCTTGGTCTGTTTCGGGTCTTGCAGCTGCATCATCGGCGTGACAAAGTGCACCCCTGTGTCGCCCATCTGGCGTGCCACGTCCCGGTGGTAAGCCCCTGTCGCATCGAGCAGTAGCAGCGTATGGCCGGTGGGGGCCGTGTCCATCACGACGAATTTCTTGCCAGCTTCGCGGATGGCGCGGGAAAAGGCCTGGAACACGGCGATCTCTTCGGTGCATGGCGAGCGCAAGTCCTCTTCCAGCAGAGCCCGGCCTGCCGCATCGAGCTTGGCGCCTTTGGTGCGCAATACTTGCTGACGGTAGCGCTCCGTCTCTGCCTGCGGATCAATTCGGCTGACGGTCAAATTGTCCAGCGGGCCGTTGAGGGTTTCGGTGAGACGTCCAGCCGGGTCTGAGGTAGTCAGGTGAACCGCCAGACCGCGGTGGGCCAGTTCCACGGCCACGGCCGCAGCCATGGTCGTCTTGCCGACACCGCCTTTGCCCATCAACATCACCAAGCCATGGCCGTCAAGCGCGATCTCGTCGACCAGGGCCGAGAGCGTCGGGGCCGAGAACACAAACGGTGCATCGTCGCCAGTGGGTACTAACGGAGCAGCGTCGGCAAACAGGCCGTGCAAGGCATCCAGTCCAACCAGGTTAAAAGGTTTGAGTGACACCAAGTCGCATGGCAGGGCCTTTAGGTTGTTCGGAATGTTCGCCAGCGCAGCCTGTTCGCGGTCCAGGATGGCCTGGGCGAGCCGATCCTGTGTCGCTTCGGCGCCCGGCAATACACCGTTGATGACGAGGTATTGGCGCGACAGGCCGATTGCCGTCAGCTCGTCATGCGTGCGCGCCGCTTCGCGCAGCGTGGCCAACTGGGCACGGGCCACAAGGACCATGCGCGTGCGCAACGGATCAGCCAGGGCGTCGAGCGCAGCTTTATATTGGGTGCGCTGCTTTTCCAGGCCGGCCAGCGGTCCAAGGCAGGATGCGTCACCCTTTCCGTCATCCAGAAATCCGCTCCAGGCGCCAGGCAGTTGCAGAAGACGGATCGTATGGCCGGTCGGCGCCGTATCGAAGATGATGTGATCGTATGTGTCATCGAGCCTGGCGTCAGTGAGCAGGTCGGTGAACTCGTCGAACGCGGCAATCTCGGTCGTGCAGGCGCCTGATAGCTGTTCTTCAATCCCTTTCACCACGGCATCCGGAAGCACGCCCCTGACGGGGCCCACGATGCGATCGCGGTAGAGTTGTGCTGCGGCCTGCGGGTCGATTTCGAGCGCATCCAGGCGCGGCACGGCTTCGACCGCTGTGACCTTGTTGCCGATACTGATGCCAAAAACCTGGCCAACATTCGAGGCGGGGTCGGTGCTGACCAGCAGGACGCGCTTGCCGGATTCGGCAAGATCAATCGCCGTGGCACAGGCGATCGAGGTTTTTCCGACGCCCCCTTTGCCAGTGAAAAAAAGAAACCGGGGCGGCTGTTCGAGGAATTTCATGACGGGCTTCCAGTAGGGCCGCACCGGCTGCCGGGGCAGCAGCCGCTTGTGCCTGTCGCTTCAGCCGGCAGAGCGATTCCCATCCAACGGGCCAACTCTGCGCGATTGGGGTAGCGACCGGCCAAGGCCACTTCGCCATCGACAAGTATGAGCGGCAGCGCTTCTTGGCCGGAACGTTCCAGAAAGCTCTTCACGGTCGCATCCTCCGCAAACGCCATCGGTTGCTGCGCCAGGTTGAAGCGCTCGATCTGCGCGCCCTCACTTTTTGCCCAGGCCACATCGGCCGAAAAGCTGACCAGGGATTGATCAACTTCGACGCCGCAAACACCAGTACTGCAGCACAGCGCCGGATCGAATACACGTATCTTTTTCATTTTTAGACTCCATCAAACATTGAAATATCGGTCAAGGAAAAGGTGTACGGAGACGATCCAGTCCACCTCTCAGGAAAGCGTTTTCTCCTGCGTAGCGGCGAAGTCGCTCGGCGCCACGGTGCCGCCGACAGTCGCGTCGGACGGTGCTGGCGGATAGAGCCAGCAAAAGACTAGTGTAGCGGCACCGGCGCCGAGCAACTGGGCGACGATAAAGCCAGGCGCGTCACCAGGGCGAATCCCCGCAAACGTGTCTGTGGCGCTACGCGCTAGGGTCACGGCCGGATTGGCAAAGGAGGTCGACGAGGTGAACCAGTAGGCGGCGGTGATGTAGGCGGCCACGGCAAAAGGCGTGACGCTGGGACGGCTGCGCGAACAGCCGATGATGACGGCGATGAGCCCGAACGTCGCGACAAATTCGCTCCACCACTGTGCCGCGCCAGTTCTGACGTGCTGCGACGCGAAGAAAACCGGGTCGCCAAACATCATGTGGGCCGCCGCCACGCCGGCAAACGCCCCAAGTACCTGGATTGCAATGTACGGAACGACCTCTTTTGCGGGGATATTTTTTTGCCAAGCTTCGGAAAGCGTCACAACCGGATTGAAGTGGGCGCCGGAGATCGTGCCGAACATCAGGATCAGCGCGACAAGGCCAGCGCCCGTCGCGATCGCGTTGGCAAGTAGCGCGATCGCGATATTTCCACCTGTAAGCCGTTCGGCCATCATGCCGGAGCCGACCACCACCGCCAATAGGAAGGCGGTACCGAGGCCTTCCGCTACAAGACGCCTGGCAAAAGTCATGTTTCACTCGTCCCGATACGGTCCATCTCGCGCTTCAGGGCGAGCTTGTCCAATTTGTTTATGGGCAGGCTGAGGAAAATATCGAGCCGTGTCTTGATTTCGCGGCATATTTTGGAGAACGCCTGTCGGATCTGGGCTTCGCTCCCGTCGACTGCAGCGGGATCTTCAAATCCCCAATGCGCCGTGGTCGGCTGGCCAGGCCAGAAGGGACACACTTCGCCGACGGCCTTGTCGCATACGGTAATGATGAAATCCATGTGCGGCGCGTCAGGTCCGGAGAATTCATTCCATGACTTGCTGCGCAGGTTGTCGAGAGGGTAGCCGATGGTCTCGATCTGTTCGAGCGCAAAATGGTTCACTTCGCCAGTCGAATGGCTCCCGGCGGAGTAGGTTTTGAAGCGGCCACGACCGGCGACGTTCAAAATGGCTTCGGCCATGATGCTGCGGGCAGAATTGCCTGTGCACAGAAAAAGGACGTTGTAGGTTTTATCGTTCATGGGATTTCTCCGTTAGCCGATTTGGACAGGGATGTAGTTCAGGGAAGGAGCGTGCCGATGCGGTCAAGTTCCGCCTTCATGCGGGCCCGGTCGTTTTTTAGTTCATCGAGCGGTAGCGCCAGGAAGGCCTCGATCCGGGCGCGCAGGATCTGATAGGCAGTCATGAAGGCAGCGTCGATTTCCTCTTCCGTTCCTGTTGCGTGCGCCGGATCCTCGACGCCCCAGTGCGTGCGCAATACCGGGCCCAGATAGGCGGGGCAAGTTTCGCCAGCCGCACTGGAGCAGACGGTAATGACGATTTCCGGTGTGGCCGGCAGATTGTCCCAGGACTTGCTGGCGTACCCTTCGGTTGAAATACCCTCACGTGCAAGCAGCGCGAGCGAGCGCGGATGCACGTAGCCGGCCGGCTTGCTGCCAGCGCTCATCGCATGCCATCCAGCAGGCGCCAAGTGATTGAAGGTGGCTTCGCCCAGGATCGAGCGGCACGAGTTACCAGTGCAAAGGAATAGAACGTTCATTGGAGCAGTCCTTGGTGAGTGAAGCGTCAGTATCAGGATGGAATGGAATCGGTGATGCACTCGCGCTGCAATATCGGCGAGCACGGGTTGCCGCCGCAGCAGCTCTCGGTGAGAAACGAAATCAAGGAATTCATGGTGTCGAAGTTGGCCGCATAGATGATGAATCGCCCGTCCTGGCGCGGAACGATCAGGCCTGCGTGCGTCAACTCCTTGAGGTGGAACGACAGCGACGAGGACGGCGCGTCGAGCTGTTCGGCAATCTTGGTCGCCGCCATGCCCTCCGGTCCAACCTGGACTAGCAGTCGGAACACATCGAGCCGGGTACCCTGCGCCAGCGCCGCCAAAGCGCCAATCACCGCTTTCGTTTCCATGTTCGATCTCCTGCGTTAGTTAATTCAATAATTCCACATCAATAGAAATGTAGAAGTAAACTCTAACGCGAAGTATGTGTCGCAAGTTCCGTAAAATGCGGTTGTATGATTAACATTTATCTGTACTGGCAATTTCGGATCGCGCTGTACGAAGAGGTGCTGCGGCTCAATTATCCGGCCGCCCATGCCATTGCGTTGGTGCTGCTCCTGATCTCGCTCCTCATGCTGGGATTGATCGCGCTCCTGCAGCGCAAGAACCAGGCGCCGTCTCTGCGCTTGCCGCTGTAATACCCTCAAGGGGGCCACAGGCGCGTTGCTCGTGCAGGTGTTCGTTGCTGCTATTCTCCCTCGCGCGGTATTCGGGCCAAAAGTCAACATCGCTGCGCAGGTGCTTGACGATCCAATGGAGCACCGTGACCAATAGCGTGGCACTGGCCAGGGCGTAGCCGGGGTAACGCAACAAGCACATCTGGACGGCGAAGCCGAGGCGGTTCGCGGCCCCGCGCCGCGACCGGATCAGCGCCAGGTCGGCATCCGTGAAGCTGTATTGTTGGATCAGATCGTTTTGGCTCTGTGGCAAGACCAACAAGCCGTCGCGTTCGGTATCAGAAAGCAGTGAGCGGCGTGGGATTCGGTCCAGTCCTTCGCTGAAAAGTTGGCAAGTTTTGGAGGGGCAATGCACCAGGGAACCCACTCGGGCAGTTTTGTTTGTCCGAACAGCAAATGGACGAGTTACTTTAGCGCTAACTCCATCTCAAAACGTGGCTTGCATGGGGGATCGCAGTGCTCCTTGGCAATTAATTCGAACCGTACACTGAAATGCGCGCTCGATCACAGTAATATTTCTGGCGCCAGCTCTCCTCGAACACCTGGCCGAAGTCCGCGAAGCATCGGCCCCTGCCGGGGCCGCCACTCACATTTCATTGGTAATGAACGATCTTCTACGGAACCGGCCCAGAAGCATGCTATTTTAGACAGCGAAAAGGCAACGTCACCGTCCCAAGCAAACCGGAGAGTCCAACGTGAAAAAAATCTTGGTGCCATTCGATGGATCAGCCAACGCGCTGAGGGCCATCCACCATGCGGCAACAGTCGCCATTGAAGCCCCGGGGGTGGAGATCATCTTGCTGCACGTACTTGATCCGATGACGTTCAAGTCCCAGGCGGCCCTTTTGTCCCCCGACGAACTGAGCCGCTTTTGTCCAGTAGAGGCCGCTCACGTCATTGATCCGGCGCGCGAGATTCTGGACCTCGCTGGCGTTGGATACACAGTTCGGTGTCGCGTTGGCGCCGCAGCAGGCGCAATTGCGTCCGAAGTCTATGAATCGCAGTGCGATGCGGTCATCATGGGAACTCGGGGCATGGGGGCAATCGCGAACATGATGATCGGTTCCGTTGCCAGTCACGTCGTCCATCTGGTGCACGTTCCCGTTACTTTGATCAAATAGTCCCTCGCACAAACGTCGGAATATCCGTTCCGTGCCCCTGGGTCGATACTGGAAGATTACACGCATCAAATAAGTCGCGTTCTCTTCCAATGTAAGCGTCTGCCCAGCACCGTGTTTAGCTGAACGGCGAATTGCTCGATGATGTATCGATTTGGACTGGCGTATAAACGCGCCATGAACGGGCGCTATCGTCGGCGCGCTTCCCCACTATAATAGCTTCGTGGTCGAAAATTGTAACTATTCAGCCTTTACAAATCAATGAGTTACGTAATTTCTGCGCCTGAAAACGCTCGATTCACGCGGTTTTTATAAGGAAAAACCGGTTTTTCGCGTTTTTCATCGGTTTTCAGATGGCTGCAACCGATTGATTTTAATGAGGTTTTTTCAGACTTCCCATAGACTGAATAGTCACCGAAAATTTAAATAAATCCTCGCGGCAAAACAGGCTGTAGCATGGAGGATGTCAACCATGACTCAACTGACAATGCATAGCGGGCACCACCGATTCGTAGGCGCCAGCTCACAGTGCCGTGGTACGCGCGGCCTTGGTCCAGCATCGAAAGGTCCGACCATTTCATGTCGCCAACCTCGCGCCATTGCAGGGGCTTCGGAATCTCGCGGCCGCCACCGAAGTTAAGAGATCAAACAAACCACTATCGCAATCGATTAATTTTAAGAATCAACCTTAGCTGAGATATTTTTTCATTTCTCCTGTGAAGGCTTACTGATAACGGAGAGTGACAAATGAATGACGCAAAACCGCAGGCAACACCGGGAACACAGGCGACACACGCTGTCTGGCACAATCTAACGACCGATAGCGCTCTAGAGCAGGTCCAGACCTCGCTCTCTGGGCTGGACCACAGCGAGGCCGAAGCGCGGCTGGCAGAATATGGCGCTAACCGGCTCCCGGTAGTGGCAACACGCAGCGACTTCATGCGGTTTTTGCTTCAATTCCATCACATCCTGATTTACGTTCTGGTCGGCTGCGCTGTCGTCACGGCAGTGCTCGCTCATTGGATTGACACCGGCGTCATTCTAGCGGTAGTGATTGCCAACGCTATCATCGGCTTCATTCAGGAGGGCAAGGCGGAAAAGGCCATGGATGCCATCCGCCAAATGCTCGCTCCCCATGCAAGCGTAATCCGCGGCGGCGAGCGCATCAGCATCGAGGGTGAAAAATTGGTGCCTGGCGACATCGTGCTGCTCGAAGCCGGCGATAAGGTGCCTGCCGATCTGCGCCTCTTGACCGTGTACGGCATGTCGGTGCAGGAAGCGATTCTTACCGGCGAATCGGTCCCGGTCGACAAGAACGTGAAACCGGTGCCATTGGAGGCACCATTGGGCGACCGTTCCTGCATGGCATTTTCTGGAACACTGGTCACCAGCGGGCAAGGCAATGGGGTTGTGGTGGCGACGGGGAGCCACACGGAAATCGGGCGTATCAGCGGCCTGCTCTCGCAGGTGGAGACCTTGACGACGCCGCTGGTAACGCAGATGGGCGTGTTTTCCAAATGGCTCACCATCCTCATTCTGCTGATCGCCGCGCTGCTGCTCGTGTTCGGCTATTTTGTCGGGCACCACGACTTCACCGAAATGTTCATGGCAGTCGTCGGGCTTTCAGTGGCGGCAATTCCCGAGGGATTGCCTGCGGTACTGACCATCACACTGGCAATCGGCGTACAGTCGATGGCCAAGCGCAATGTGATTGTGCGCCGTCTGCCCGCAATTGAGACGCTCGGTTCGGTTTCCGTCATCTGCACCGATAAAACCGGGACGCTCACGCGCAACGAGATGGTGGTGGCGTCGATACTGACGCACCAGCATATGTTTGCCCTGGAGGGCGCGGGATACGAGCCTCGCGGGGCACTCAGGCTGGGCGAGGCAAATGTTGCGCCTTCCGAGCACGTGGTGCTGGAGGAACTTGCCCGTGCAGCGGCGCTATGCAGTGACGCGTCGCTTCGGGACAATGATGGCGTGTGGCACGTGGAAGGCGACCCGATGGAGGGGGCGCTGCTGGCCTTCGCAGGGAAGATGGATGTGGATGCCCGCAAGGAGCGCGGCGCATGGACGCGCACGGATGCGATTCCGTTCGACGCCAAACACCGCTTCATGGCGACGCTCAATCATGATCATGAGCGCCGGGCATTCGTTTTTGTGAAAGGTGCGCCGGAGCAGATTTTATTGATGTGCAAGCATCAGCGTGGCACGGACGGCAAATCGGAACCGCTCGATACAACTTATTGGAATAAGCACGCAGAAATGGTTGCCGCGCTGGGTCAGCGCGTTCTTGCCTTTGCCGTCAAACCCATGCAACCGGAACACACCGTTCTGGAACATGCAGATTTGAAAGGCTCGCTGACACTGCTTGGTATGGTTGGGATGATTGATCCGCCACGCACAGAAGCAATTGCAGCAGTAGCAGAGTGCCACGGCGCAGGTATCCGCGTCAAAATGATTACCGGCGATCATGCAAAAACCGCCGTCGCGATCGGCAAGCAGATCGGCCTGCAAAACCCGGATGCGGTGCTGACGGGCACCGACCTGGACGGCATGGACGATGCCAGCCTTCGACAGGCGGCACTGAACTGCGATATTTTCGCTCGCACCAGTCCGGAGCATAAGTTGCGTCTTGTCATGGCGTTGCAGGCTCACGGCCTGACAGTGGCGATGACTGGCGACGGTGTGAATGATGCGCCGGCACTCAAACGCGCAGATGCTGGCATTGCGATGGGAAATAAGGGCAGCGAGGCCGCCAAGGAGGCCGCTGAACTGGTGCTGGCCGATGACAATTTCGCTTCCATTGCTGCTGCCGTGCGCGAGGGAAGAACCGTATACGACAACATCAAGAAAGTGATTAGCTGGACGTTGCCAACCAACGCAGGAGAAGCGATGACGATCATCGTTGCGTTGCTGTTTGGCTTGACGCTACCCATCACGCCTGTGCAGATTCTCTGGATCAACCTGATCACCGCTGTCACGCTGGGCATCGCGCTGGCGTTCGAGCCGACCGAGGAAAATACCATGCGCCGCCCACCGCGTGCGCGCGATGAGCCGCTGTTGAGCGGGGAGCTGGTATGGCATATCGTTTTGGTATCGATGCTATTCCTGGCCGGGGTCTATGGGATACATGCGTATGCGACGGAGCGCGGCTACTCGACAGAACTGGCGCGTACGCTGGCCGTCAACACGCTGGTGATCATGGAAATCTTCCACCTGTTTTTCATCCGGAATATCTACAGCACCTCGCTGACATGGAAGGCCGTGCGAGGCACGAAGGTGGTGTGGACAGTGGTGGTAATCATCACTGCCGCGCAGTTTGGCATGACGTATTTCCCGCCACTGCAGGCTGTATTTTCCACCGCCGCCGTGCCATTCTGGGACGGCGTCTTGCTCATCGGGATAGGCGCATCCCTTTTCGCCATTGTTGAGGTGGAAAAACAGATCCGCCTGCGGCTCAAGGCAATCAACCGGCGGCCAAGCAATCATGATGCTCGATCTTAGCTTGCTGCACGCATCGTAATTTCCATGAGCTGGAGGCGGTACGATGCTACTAATGGTAGGCACCAGATCTTTTTTCTTCGGCGATAGGTTTCCTTGTCAAGCGGCGCCTGCCGCGATAGAGATTAGTGCAGTTGCGTGCCGCGCGGCGATCCACTCCTCGTTGGCCGGCTCGACGCCGACCTGGACCCGGCTGGCCGGCACCGAGATCAGGGGGCCGTGCGCGCGGTTGGCCGCTGGGTCAAGTTCGATGCCAAGAAAGCCCAGGTCGCCGCATATCCTGGCGCGCAGCTCATCGCTGTGTTCGCCCACGCCAGCGGTAAATATCAGCAGGTCGAGTCCTCCGAGCACAGCGACCAGGGCGCCGATCTCGCGCACGATGCGCCGCACATACAGTGCCAGCGCAGCGCGCACGCGTTCGCCCACGTCGTCGCTGCGCGTTTCGTTGGCCAGCAGCACCCGCGGTTCGGAAGACAGGCCGGACAGGCCAAGCAAGCCCGATTCGTGATACAGCAGACGGCCGACCTGGGCTGGTGTCAGCTTCTCCACCTCCATCAGGTACAGCAGCGCGCCAGGGTCGAGCGCGCCGGTGCGGGTCCCCATCATCAGCCCATCGAGCGCCGAGAATCCCATCGTTGTCGCAACGCTGCGCAGGCCCTGCATGGCGCACAGACTGGCGCCGCTACCTAAGTGGGCCACGATCACGCGCTCGCGCGCACAGGCCCCATGGCGCTCTGGCAGAATGAGCGACATGTATTCATACGAGAGCCCGTGGAAACCGTAGCGGCGCATGCCACGCTCCCACGCTGCATAAGGCAGCGGCAACATCTGCTCGACCTTGGGAAGTGTGTGATGGAAAGCGGTATCGAAGCTGGCGATCTGGGGTACCTCGGGGCTGCTCTCGAGCAGCGCCGCGATGGCGTCGAGCGCGAACGGCTGATGCAGCGGCGCCAGCGGGATCAAGGCCTTCAGATCAGCCAGAATGGCGGCATCGACGGCGACCGGTGCGAAATACTTGCTGCCGCCGTGAACGACACGATGGGCCACGGCGGCGAGGCGGCGCATCCCAAGGCGGCGCGCGACGCGCCCGCGAATATGTGCCAGCGCGGCATGGTAGGGCTGGTCGTGCCCCAGATCGACCGGCTCTGGCGCCACCCCCGTTTCGCCATACGTAGGTGCTGCGCCGCCAATGCCCTGCACCTTGCCATTCCAGGCCGGGGTGCGCGATAGCGGCGCCTGGCCTGCTTCGAACAGTGCGAACTTGATGCTCGAGGACCCGCAGTTGAGAACCAGGATCAGGTCACCTTCGGTGGGCGGGTGCCCGGCAACGGGGAGCGGGGCTGTCATGGTGGCGAAGTCCGATATCGGTGTGCCAGCAAGAGTGCGATGGCGCAGGATGCAATGCGGGTCTCGCGTGAATCGGCGCGGCTGGTCAGTACAATCGGCACCTTGGCGCCCAGCACAATGCCGGCGCTGGCCGCATCGCCCATGAACTCAAGCTGTTTGGCCAACATATTTCCGCTCTCGAGGTCGGGTACCACGAGGACGTCCGCATAACCGGCGACCTGCGAGACGATGCCCTTGACGCGCGCCGCGGCAATCGATACTGCATTGTCAAAAGCGAGGGGGCCATCGAGCAGCGCGCCGGTGATCTGGCCGCGCTCGGCCATTTTGCACAGGGCCGCCGCATCGAGCGTGGCAGGCATGGCGGGGCTGACCGTCTCGACCGCAGCGAGAATTGCCACGCGCGGCTCTGCCACGCCGATGGCATGCGCCAGGTCGATGGCGTTGCGCACGATATCGGCCTTGTCCTCGAGCGTGGGCGCAATGTTGATGGCGGCATCGGTGATGATGAACGGGCGCGGATAGGCCGGCGTCTGCATCAGGAAACAGTGGCTCAAGCGGCGCTTGGTGCGCAAGCCGGCCGCCGCATTTAATACCGCCCGCACCAGTTCGTCCGTGTGCAAGCTTCCCTTCATCAGTGCTTCCACCTCGCCCGTCCTAGCCATTTCGGCCGCCCGTGCGGCGGCGGCATGGCTGTGCGGCACATCCTCGATGGCGATTCCCGACAGGTCCAGGCCCGCTTCGGCGGCGACACCCTCGAGCCGTGCGCGGGGTGCGATCAGCACCGGCTCGATCAGGCCAGCGGCGCGCGCATCGAGCGCACCGGACAGGCTGAGCACATCGCACGGATGGACCACGGCCATCCGGATAGCCCCCAGCGGGCGCACCCGTTCGAGCAGCCGCTGCAGCCCCCCGCCCGTGGACAAGCGCACTTCGGGCAGGGTGGCGCTCACGCGCTCGATCTTTTCCGTCGGCGCCAGCACTGTGGCCTCGCCCTCGATCACGTCGATGCCGCGCTGATTGGTGCAGGTGCATGCCAGAGTCAGCACTTTCCTTGCTACGTCGCGCGTGGCGACGGTGACCCGGATGACCAGCGTGTCGCCCACCCGCACCGGGCCCAAGAACTTGAGGGTCTGCCCAAGGTAGACTGTTCCCGGACCCGGCAGCCGGGTGCCGAGCACAGCGGAGATCAAGGCCCCACCCCACATGCCGTGAGCGATAACGCCGTGAAAGCGGGTCGACGCTGCGAACTCGGAATCGAGGTGTTGCGGGTTGATGTCGCCCGACATCACGGCGAACAATTGGATGTCTTCGTGGGTCAGGGTGCGCTCGATGCTGGCGCTCTCGCCCACGGCAATTTCATCGAAGGTGCGGTTGCGGATGGTCTGAAGCTCGTCGTTGTTGGGTTGGCTCATGGCAATCTCCTCGGGGTGCATCGGAAGGCTCACGTGAACTGGCTCCTACGCAAGCATTCCAGCGACTATCCCGTTCAAGTCGGGCACAGAAAGCGTCGCTGTGCGCATACAGGGCATGTGGTTTGTTGTACCGGGTTTCAGCCCAGGATGTGATAGCCGGCGTCGACGTAAAGCGTGCTGCCCGTGATCGCCTTGGCCGCATCACTGGCAAGAAAGGTGCACAGCGCGCCGACTTCGCCGATGTCGGCCAAGCGCCGCAGCGGCGAGCGCTGCGCTGCCTGCGCCAGCAGCGCGTCGAAATTCAGGATACCGGAGGCCGCGCGAGTGGCAAGCGGGCCAGGCGAAACCGCGTTGACGCGGATGCGTCGGGGGCCCAGCTCGGCCGCCAGGTAGCGAACGCTGGCTTCGAGCGCCGCCTTCACCGGTCCCATCAGGCCATAGTCGGGGATCACTTCTTCGGCCCCGATATAGCTCATGGTTATCAGACTGCCGCCCTCCCTCATGAGAGGTTCGGCCAGCCGCGCCATGCGCGCAAAGGAGTGGCATGAAATATCCATCGCGCGCGCGAAGCCATCGCGCGAACTGTCGACCATGCGACCGTGCAGGTCGCTCTTGGGCGCGAACGCGATCGAGTGCACGAGGAAGTCGAGGCGCCCCCAGCGCGCACCGATCGCATCGAATACGGCCTCGAGCTGACCGGGTTGCTCCACGTCCAGGGCCAGTGCGATTCTAGCGTCCAGCTGGCGCGCCAATGGTTCGACGTGCGGACGAGCCTTGTCGTTAAACCAGGTAATGGCCAGTTCAGCACCGGCGTCGTGAAACGCCCGCGCGCAGCCCCATGCGATGCTTTGGTCATTCGCGATCCCGACGACCAAGCCTTTTTTGCCGCTCAATGAGAGTGCTTGTGTCAAATCTAATCCTCCAGTGCATCGACGCCTTTGCGAACTGTCACAGCGTGCCGAACAGGCCCAAACGGGACTGCAAGTAAGAGCGCGTCAAGTCGAATTTTCAGTTTAGCTACGCTGAATACTAACAGACCGGTAGCGTGCACCGTCTCCCGGTCTACCAGCGGTGCGTCGACAAGGTCCCGACGATCTATCCTGAGTGGCACGCGAGGAGAACGCCATAGACGCGCCAGCCCATCAACCCGTGAACTGCTGATCGATGGCATATAATCGTGGCGGGTACTCACACGCTGTTGTGTGTAGCAGGGATAGCGCGGTCGGGCCGCCACGCTATTTTCGCTCGCCTAAATGAATACATCTGGTACGGATAATCCCGTACTCTTCAATGCTGATCGTTCCGCTTCTGCCCACGTAGTGGGCGTCGAAGCGCATTCACTGCGGCCGATGAGGACCTTTGGGTCACGAGTCATTCCTGAGAGGAGCAATATGAAGAGTAATTTGCAATACATTTTCGATAAAATAACACGAATGGCAGCTCCGCAGAAGAGCGGAAGAAAATGGATAGGGTGGCCTTGATCGACCTTGCCATCGCCATTGGCGCTGCCGATTGCGGTGTGGCCATCACTGCGGAGAGGGCGGGCCTGGTTGCAGAAACCGTCATGGCAGCCCGCGCCAGCGGCGAAGCCGACGTACGCCGGCTTCGCGCTAGTTTGAACCCTGATCAACCCAAACAGCGTTAGCTAAGGCTTGAATGATCTTGGAAAGCGGCACGAAATGAGATGCGACGGGCCAATCATTATGGGGCTTGAGGTGCCGTGGAATGCTGGCAACCATGCGAGCGTGGCCCCACCCGTGCCGCAGAGAATCGCATAATTAACGCAGATTGGGCGTAGGAAGCGGATCGGCTATCTGGCCACTACCGTTAGCGCCTGCCTCTATTCCCCATGTGCTAGTTACCCGGAGAAGCAGCGCGATTTCGGCGTCGGCAAGATTTTCGTCGGCGTAGACCAATTGCCACATAGCCTTCCATAGACCTAGGCGTAAATCGGGTCGCACAATTTCCGCCAGCAACTGATCAATCATTTCCGTCTCAACCTTTACCAGGCCGTCAGGTGTTGTCGGGAGATCAGTGCACATCTCGTGAAGCACTTGGTCGAAAACATCCTCTTGAATACCCGCATAGTCAAGAATACCTAGTCGGTACGTGGCCGCAATCTCAAGCGGCGAGCCGCCACCGTCAATAATGACGCTCAAAGCTAGCAGTCGGGAAACAGCCTGCGGGCTATCGGATGGGTAGGAACGCATAGTTTTATCCTTGTTAGACATCGTCGAGAAAATATCTGCATCGGTGTCCGAGCAGCCGTGCTGTGATAGGGGAAAGATCGATAGACGGCCGATGGTTGGCCCGCGGCGCCGCCCGAGTGTCAACTATAGCGCGCGCCAAAAGATCGCACTGGAATCTTTCGGAAAGAAAAATCAGAAGCTGAACTTTATGCTTCCCATGCACATTAAACTTCTTAATCAGAAATGTCATTCGAAAAAAAGGTTCCCTCCCCCGGTAAGGAAGGGAACCCTGAAAAAGCCCATGAAGGCTCTGCTGAAACTGCTACTTTTCGTTCATGCTCACCGCAGAATGAAGCCAGGACTTTCGCTGCCGTTTTACAAGAGAAATAGCGCAAGCATGGCCACGATCGTCGGCGGTAGCGCGCCGAGTAGTAACCCGCCTACACCGATTGACTCATCGTTGAACCCGTCACGCAAAAGAGATACGCCCGCAGGATTGGGCGCATTGGCGATCACCGTCAGGCCACCACCGGCGACGGCGCCCGCCACCAGCATGTACTTGGCTTGGTCACTCATGCCCTCGATCAGTGAGCCAAGATAGGTAAGGGCGGCGTTGTCGGTGATTGCCGTGAGCGCCGTGGCGCCAAAGAAGAGTGCCGTCGGTTCCATCCCAGAGACAATCGACTGCAACCACCACTGCTGCATTCCCCCAAGAACTACCAGTCCTGCCAGGAAAAACCCAACTAGCAAGCCCTCCTTCAGAATCAGCGGGTTCTGGTACTGCTCGTACGCTTTGGTAAAGCCGATGAAGAACATGAACAGGCCCATGAAAATGACCGGATGGTGCGCGAACGCGACCACAGCCGCCAGAAACGCCAGGTGAAGCCCGCTAACCCATACCGGAATACGCGCAGGGAGTGGCGCGTCGCCGCTGTCATCCTTGATGTGGCGGCGCATGACGTAGGACACCGCTGTCGCATTGACCAGCACCGCAATCGCGGCCTTCCATCCAAAGTGAGTAGCCATGAACGTACTGTCCCAATTCCACGTCGACGCGACCATCAGCACTGGCGGCGCGGCAAAGGAAGTAAGTGTGCCGCCGATCGACACGTTCACGAACAGCACGCCCAATGCCCCATACTTCAGCCATTCGGGCATGCCCTGATCCTGGCGGAAGATCTGGGGACCGAGCATCAGCGCCGCCAGTGTCATCGCCGCAGGTTCGGTAATAAAGGATCCAATCAACGGCACGAGTGCAAGACCGAGCCAAACACGCACCAATGCCGTGCGCATTGGCGTCAGGCGTGCGAGCACAGCGATCAGTCCACGGATGGATTCGAGGACTGGTTTGGACGCGGCCACGACCATGATCACGAATACAAACAGCGGTTCAGTGTAGGTTCGGGTCTCGGCGTACTCGATTGCCTGGGCACCGCCGGAGACCATGGCCATGGCGAGGATTAGGACCAGGGCCCACAGTCCAAAGACGACTTCCACTTCCCCGAAGAAATGAAAAAGGCCCGCATGCCTTGGATACCTGTCAGCCAAACGTTCGAATGTCTTGGTCGCGAAGGTGTGAACCAGGGCCAGACCGAATAGAACAGCTGCAATGAGATTGATGTCGGTCATAAAATTTTGCATTGGAAATGAAAATTGAAAAGGGATAATCTGCTGTCGGGCCTGAACGTCACGCCGCAGCCATACATTCTTCCGTGATAAAGCGGACAACACCCGCACTGCCGTCAACCTCCACCAGTTGGCCATCATGGAAGCGAGTTAGTACGTCGGCAATGCCGGCGACACATGGCTTGCCATATTCGCGGGCAACGACAGCGCCATGCTGTAACACGCCGCCCACCTCCAGGATGACTGCAGCGGCATTGATGAACAGCGGCGTCCAGCCAGGATCGGTCGTAAAAGCGACGAGAATCTCCCCCGGATTGACGGCCTTCTCGTGCGGGTTATGCATCACTTTTACCTTTCCTCTCGCGATCCCCGGCGAGACCGACGTCCCTGCCAGCTCGCCCGGTGTTTCCGGACGCCGAGGTGGCCGCTGGATGCGGCCGCGCGAATCGATCAGCGATGGAAAGGTGCGGACATGCAACTTCAGCTGGTTAGCGAACCGAGTGCGCCGGTGGCTGCGCTGGCGAAGATCGACCGCCGGATCGCCACCGGCCTCGAACGGGTCAGAAAGCGCCAGGTCAAATACCTGCGCCGGCCGGCGGTCAATACGTCCACTCGCCATTAGCCTTTTACCCTCGACAAGGAGGCGATTGCGCGCGGCGTGCTGGTACATCAAATTGTGCTGTTTCGGCGTATCCCGGATGCCGCCGAACAACTCGATGAACTTGTTGGCGCGACGGAGTAAAATTCGCCTTGCCCAGCCAAAGCGTTCCGAAAGCGCGTCATACGCCTGTTGCCGCTGGCCGACCAACTCCTGGTGGCTAGCTTCGGGATTGAACCCGCCGCCGCTCCCCGCCACGAATGACATCTGTCGCAGCACCAACATCGGATCGTCTGCATAGTGGAGGTTAGCTAGATCCATCTCGCCCGGACCACGGCAGCCATAGTCGCGCATGAACTCATCCCAGGCGACTAGGAAGGCCGCAGGAAGTTGGCGCCGCTGAAGGTGAACACTCAGCAGTTCAAGATCATCGAAATCAGTGGCGTCCAGCATTTTGGCCATACGGTAAATGCGAATGCCCATGTCGACGACGAGATTGCCGCTGATGCCACGGGCTAGCTGTTCCGCCAATGCCATTTCTTCAGGATTCCCCTTGCGCGCCAGGCGTTTTACCATTTCCACTCCGAGTACCCCTATTCCGAGGGCAGGCATGTCGACGTCAATGATGTGTGCAATCGCTGGTGGGCCGTACCGCCGCTGGAATTCACTCAGCGACAGGGTGTCATCGAATGCGCCTGAATAATTCTGCTCGAACGCCTGTCTTTCGCGCAGGTAGAGCCGGTGCGTGTTCGCGGGGGCCAGTACGGAACGCAAAGCGCGCCACAGCGCGCGGCGCAAGCGCCAAAGTGCGCCTGGCAAGACACGGAGCGCCGGCCATATCCAGGCAGGTCGGCGCTCAGCGCGGTAGCGGAGCGGATCGATACCAGCCAGGATGTCTGCCATGATCTGATCTGTCGGGGCATTGCCTTTGGCCAACTGGGCCGGGCTGCTGAACCAAAGCAGATTTGACAGGTTCATGTACATCCTCGCCCCCCCAAGTACAGCAAACCAGCGGGGGATTTCACGTCAAGCCTGCCGTTTCCAGTGCAGTGCGCCAACATGAGGGCCATGTCGCCGGCAAGCCAGTCGAGCCCGATTGGCGAGATGGCTGCATTGCTGGTCATTCCTTTGGATAGAGCGATGTCCATATACAAGGCGCGCCGCGCGCCCGGCATGGTGACTATCTCAGCGGGAAGCGGAACATACGTCGTGATTGGGCGCGCCTGGAGAATAGACAGTTTTCCATTCGCGTAGCCCCATTCCATGTCCACGGGGTGACCATACATGGTCTCGAGTCCGCTAATGGCGGTGCTCAACTCCAACAACTGCGCCTCGGTCAGGCAGTACGCGCCGCGTTGAGGGTGAGGCGCTGTGGTTGTGCCTGTAGCTGCGGCTAGGACGACCGAAGCTTGTTTCGCGCCCAGCCGCCATTCGACCACTGTTCCCTTGACCTTATCTACGACAAAGTGGTCAGGCGACGCCGTGCCGGCAACGACGGACTCACCCAATCCCCAGTTGGCATCGATCACCGTCTCATCGTAATCATTGGTTAGAGGATTGACCGAGAAGCCGACACCCGCGACATCGCTGTCAATTTGTACCTGGATAATCAACGCAATGCTAAGTTGCTCCACATCCATGCATCGCGCAGCCTTATACGCGAAAACCCGGTGATCGAAGCACGCTGAAAAGCAGCGTCGTATCGCGGTCTTCAGCTCGCCCGGCGACCTTCCGAGCTCGGTCTCGTACAACCCCGCGAACGAAGCAGTTGCCGTATCTTCGTCCGGAGAGGAGGAGCGAACCGCGAACCGTTGCGAGGGGCCATGCTTTGCAAGGCGCTCTGAAAGTTCCTCCAAGGTCAGCAGTTGCAGATCGGAAAACGGCAGCTTGAGTGCGTCGGCCTTCATTGCGGCGCATAGCGCGGGCCACATCTCGCGTGTGCCGGTACGCCACGCGTCCCAAGAGGGGGAATGCTGGATGATGTCAAACCAAGGCTGGAAAAAACCAGTGGTTAAGATGAAACCGGATGGAATTCGTAGCCCAAAGGCTGTCATCTGCTGCAGTGACCGGGCCTTGGCGCCGATCACCTCGGTGGCAGCTAAATCATCAGCTTCTATGGGTAAGAGATTGTTGGTGCCAGATGAAATCATGTAGGCGAACGAAGATCGCGTGGCGGCCCGACCGACGCAATCCCTGCTACACACGACGTGTGAGCACCCAAGTAGATTATACCACCGCCCCGGTCTTCTGCCGTGGGGGCACGCGTCGCTTGTCCTGCGGCAAGGGCCAGTTCGAGATCGCGCACTCAGGCAGTGAAGTCTCGGAACTCATCGCCCCAGAGAGGGGCCTGCGGTATGCCGGCAGCTCTTATCCAAGCTTGTTGTCAGCGATATGGTAGTGTGGATCTTCGAACTCGTTGACCTCTACCATCCCTTTGGCGCTGTCGAGCAACTCCAGGCAGTCGGAGCTCAAATGCCGCAAGTGAAGCACTTTCCCTAGCTGCTGATAGCGTATGGCCAGCGCGTCGATAGCCTCGATCGCGGAATGGTCAACAACTTTGGACTTGCCGAATTCAATGACGACATGTTGCGGGTCATCGTTTGGAGAGAATAGCTCTGTGAAATTTGCTGCTGAGGCGAAGAACAGACTGCCTTCTAACTCGTACACTTTCCAGCCAGCGGCATCAATGCGCGTCCGAACGGAGATGTTTTTTGCATGCTGCCATGCGAATACCAGCGCCGCGAAAATGACGCCACATATCACGGCGATAGCAAGATCCGTAAAGACAGTAATGACTGTCACGCCGATAACGATGATGGCATCCTGGCGTGGAATTTTGCGCAAGGATTGCAGGCTGCTCCACTCGAATGTCTTTTCGGCCACCACAAACATCAATCCAACCAATGCAGCTACGGGGATCATTTCGATCCAGCGCGCCAGGAACAGGATGAAACCCAACAAGAAAAGTGCGGCCACAACGCCAGACAGGCGGTGGCGTGCACCGTTGTTAATATTGATCATGCTTTGACCGATCATGGCGCAGCCACCCATGCTGGCGAAAAAACCGGCGACCACATTCGCCGCACCCTGGGCCAGCGACTCCTTGTTCGGCCGTCCGCGAGTGCCTGTGATCTCATCGACCAGGTTCAGCGTCAGCAGCGATTCGATCAGACCAATGGCAGCAAGAATGAGCGAGAAGGGCGCGATGATGTAGAACGTCTCGAGCGTGAACGGGACCTGAGGAACATGAAACGCGGGGAGACCTCCAGCAATTGACCCCATGTCGCCGACCGTCTTGGTCTCCAGACCGGTGCCGGCGACGATGCCGGCTACTACCAATATTGCCACCAGCGCCGAAGGCACGGCCGTGGTGAGCTTCGGAAGCAAATAAATGATCGCCATGGTGACGGCAATCAGGCCGCCCATGACCAGCCACTGCGCGCCGCTCATCCAGGCTCCGTCCGTCTTGAAATGACCGAACTGGGCAAGGAAGATCACGATCGCCAGTCCGTTGACGAAACCGAGCATGACAGAATACGGCACCATGCGGATGAACTTGCCCAGTTTCAGCGCACCGAAGAGCAGCTGGAACACGCCCATCAGCACGACACTGGCAAACAGGTACTCCGCACCGTGCTGCACCACCAAGCTCACCATCACTACCGCAAGGGCGCCGGTAGCGCCGGAAATCATGCCCGGACGTCCGCCGAACAATGCTGTAATCAGGCAAATGAAGAATGCCGCATACAAACCGGTCAAAGGGCTCACATGGGCAATCAGAGCGAATGCAATCGCCTCGGGCACCAAGGCCAGGGCGACAGTAATCCCGCTCAAGAATTCAGTCTTGAGGGCGAGTGCATTGATATTTTTTGACAAAACGAATCTCCGAGAACGCGCGCGTACGAACTGCTACCAGCAGGTAGGATGAGGTACTGCGGCAATAGTATGGACGAGCAGAGACGCTCAAAGTGCAATACGGGGAACGGCGGAGTGCGGAGAGCTACATCGGTGAATCTCGGAGGGCAGCTGGACAAGGCCGTATTGTCGTACAAATAGTGTTATTTGTCAGCAATCCTTCGTATCGGCTCGCTCGGAAACGCAAGCACCGCCCTGTCCGTCGCCCTGCCGGAGGAAAGCTGAGGTGCAGCCGGAATATAGCCAGAAATAACACATGAGCCCACAATGAGAAGTCACTCTCTTATATCAATTCGCGACACCGTGTTCCCAAACGGGACTAATGTGCCGGCGCGCTGTCTTACTGCGCGGATCAGGATTTGGTCGGGGATACCGGTTTGCCAGGCGCTTTGTGCTCCCAGCTCGCCAGATGGGCGCGCAGTTCGCTGGAGACTTCGTGCTGCGACGCCAACGTCGCTTGCGCCGCCGCGAGCGCCAGTTCGAGCTCGCGGACCATGGCCGCGTATGCCTCGGCGCTCTTCGCAGCGCCTTGCGCACCCTCTGCCAGTTCTTGCGTGCGTGCCTCCGCAGCCGCGAGCTGGACTGCCTGTACCTTGGCCTGCTGCGCAGTATCTTGCAGCATGGAGATCTGCTGGGCAAGCTGCTGCCCCAGCGACTGCTGGTCATACAGCGCCTTCTGCGCGTGGGACAGGTCCGCGACCAGGCGCGCGCCTTCCTGGTTCAGCCGGGTAATATCGTCCTGCTTGACCACCAGGCTTTGTTGCAACTGGCGTGCCTCGGCCTGCAGTTGCTGGACTTGCTGCTCGTGCCGGCGCTGGTCCTGGTCGCGCTGCTCCTTGACCGACTGGCGATAGTGGTCCAGAGCCTCGCGAGCATGCGTGTGCTTCTCTTCAAGCGACTGGCGGTGTTCGTCGTTCTCGACTAGTCTATCCTTGAGGTCGACCACCTTCTGCTCTGCCGTGTGGCGCGCGATCGACTCGTTGTGCAGGGCCGTGCGTGTGTGCATGTGCGCTGACTTTTCCTGCCGCGCGTCTGCATCGGCTTGCTGGTGATGGTTGCAATGAATCTGATTTACGCCATGTCGGCGTATCCGTTTGGAAAGCTCTCGGACCGAATGAGCCACACTAAGCTGCTTGCGCTGGGCCTTATCGTTTTGATCGCCGCCGACATGGTTTTAGCTACCAATGACCATTGGGCTGTCGTTTTAGCTGGAGTCGCGCTATGGGGCGTACACATGGGGATCACGCAGGGCTTGTTGGCGACGATGGTGGCAGATACGGCACCGGCCGATTTGCGCGGAACAGCCTACGGAGTGTTCAACCTGATGAGCGGCATCGCCATGCTGGTCGCAAGCGTCGTGGCAGGGTTGTTCTGGGATCGTTTTGGCGCCTCTTCCACTTTTCATGCTGGGGCCTTCTTCTGCGTGGTGGCCCTCATCGGACTGAGCATGTATCGTTCTGCCTTTTTTTCCAACAAAACTGATTAGAATTTTCTGTAAATTCAATGGCTTACAATGAATATTGCGGAATTTTACGCGAATCCCGGCCGGCCCTCGGTTAGCCGCTTGCTCAAGCAAGGCATCCGCGTGAGGGGCCGATAGAAGCCGAATCTGAAACGGAATTTCTTGACGAACTATTTTTCCAGAATCCCGTGCTCTCCCCTCATTGCCGGATGCCTGACTCCGAGACACGGCACTGTGGGCTGGAATCGCGTACCGTTCGCGCAGTTTTCCCAGTGCACCTGAGGCTTCGAGATGCTTGATGCCGTTGGCCAGGACGCGCAGCCAGGTCGCGCTGCGGCTGTCTTCGCGCGCGAAGCCGATTGTCAAGGGCAGTGATTGCTTCAAGCATCCGGCTTGTCTAAGCTGCGCGGTCACACCCAGCTTGCGTGCTTGAAGGCCGACGACGGCTTCGTGCTCGAGCATGACCAAAAAGCGTCCGGCAAGCATTTTTTGCAGATTGGTCGTACCGGCCTTGGCGCCATGGGAAAAGTCGAGCGCATGGCGGTCTGCGCGCCTGGCCACGATATAGGCGTCCATGGCCCCGTCGTCATAACCGTAGTCGGCGATGACGCCGACGCTAATGCCTGCGAGCGAGCGCTGGTCGCGATAGGCCCATTTCTCGTTCGCGCGAGTATAGAAGCAGGCCCTGGAGTAGGCGATTGGTGCGCTCAGGCGCAACCTGTCGTCGACCGGTGGAGCGTAGACGCCTTCGATATCGCCGGTGCGCGTTTCGCGCATGGCCCGGTTCAGCGGCATCAGGATCGGCTCGACCAGATAGCCGGCGGCGCCCATCGCCTGCAACGTGGCATCCACGAGATAGCCACCGGTGAGTTTTCCGTCCGTCGCACAGACAAACGGACACCAGTCGTCCGACGCCATACGGATCGCGCCGCTGGCGGCGGCAGGTACGGGAAGTATCAGCACCGCGACCAGGCTGAAACAGAAGGCGGTGTCGCACACAAATGACATGGTCTCACTTCACTCGGGGATACGGTAAGGATTGCTTCGTGTCGGCGCTGGCGCCGACCAGGTTGGCAGCAAGGCCCGCACCGACTTTTCTCGCCATGGCTAGCCGGCTTCCCCCTGCGGCCATGTCTGGCCGGACCGCTTCGGCCATCTTGAAAACGCCGACCTCCCGCATCAGCTTACCAGCCTGTTCCCAGGCGGCGCAAGCTTTGCGCGAAACCGGCAAGCTATTCAACAACGGCATGCTGCGATACTTGCCGCCCATCTTGCAGCTAATTGCCATTCAGAATAGCGGCGCGCCAGTGCGCCAGGAAAGATTCGCTCGATTAAGTCGCACTTTGAAACTAATTTGGAAATTTCTCTGGTTAGTCGAGCCGCATGAAAAATAGATTGCGGTTTCATTTTGAAACTAAGTACAATGCGAACATGTCAACTCAATCGAACCTTCCACAGGAGTCCAGCGTGAATGACGTCATCTGCACCGTCGACACGGTCCTGCTCACCCTTGGCGACGAGGGCTTGGCGGTCGCCCTGCTCAAGCGCGAACGCGAGCCGTACAAGGCTGTCGCCGCCCTGCCCGGCGGCTACATCCACACCGACAAGGACCGCCATGGCTTCGACGCCGCCCTGCGCGTGCTCAAGACCAAGACCGGCATCGACGTGCCCTATCTGGAACAACTGGCCGCCTTTTCCGGTGCGGCGCGCGATCCGCGCGGCTGGTCGCTGTCGCTCGCCTATTACGCGCTGGTGCCGCACGCCGTCATCGCCGCGGCGGGCCATCCGGGCGTGAAGCTGGTCGCCGTCGACCGGCTGCCGCCCCTGCCCTTCGACCACGCCACGATCATTGCGGCGGCGCTCGAGCGGCTGCGCAGCAAGAGCCAGTACTCCTCGCTGCCCTGCTTCCTGGTCGGTGAACTGTTCACGCTGCCGCAGTTGCAGCGCGTGTATGAAGCGCTGATGGGCGAGCCGCTGAACAAGGTGAGCTTTCGCCGCAAGATGGCCGAACTGGACGTGCTGGAAGCGGCCGAGGGACAGATGGATGCGTCCAGTCCCAGCCGCCCGGCGCAGTTGTACCGGCTGCGCCCGCAATTTCGCGACCGCCCCGGGCTGCTCAAGCGCGGCCTTTGACCAATCAAGCAAGGAGAACACGAGCATGGCCATTATCGACAGGGTGAAGTGGGACGGCGGCCCAAGCCAGCTGGCATGGAAATACCCCTCGCAGGAACTTTCGACGATGACGCAGCTGATCGTCAACGAGTCGCAGGTCGCCTTCGTGGTGCGCGACGGCGTGTACGAAGGGCCGTTCGGCGCCGGCCGCCACACACTCTCGACCGGCAACATCCCCTTGCTGCGCAAGCTGGTGGGCCTGCCGTTCGGCGGCCAGTCGCCGTTTTCGGCCGAAGTCTGGTTCGTGAACCTGGCCACCACGCTCGACGTACGCTGGGGCACGCCGGACCCGATCCAGCTGCAAGACCCGAAATTCGGCATCATGGTGCCGGTACGCGCCTTCGGCCAGTACGCCATCGAAGTGGCCGATCCCAAGCTGTTTTTGATGAAACTGGTCGGCACCGCGCGCAGCATGGATGCGGCCACCCTGGCCGAGTTCTTCCGCGCCATGAACACCACGCGTATCAAGAGTGCGATTGCCGGCGCGATCAGCGCCAGCGGCGTGTCGGTGCTGGAGATCTCGACCCGGCTCGATGCGCTCTCCTCCACCATCGGTGAGGCGCTGGCCGGCGAGGTTGCCCAGTATGGCGTGGCGCTGACGCAGTTCAGCATTGAATCGATCAACGTGCCCGAGACCGACAGCGCGGTCCAGAAACTCAAGGCGGCCCTGGCGCGGCGCGCCGAAATGAACATCATCGGCTTCGACTACCAGGAAGAACGCCGTTTCGACGTACTGCAAGCGGCCGCGCGCAATGAAGGCAGCGCCGGGACGGTGCTCGGCGCCGGCATGGGCGTCGCCCTGGGCAGCACGCTGAGCGCGAGCGTCGGCCAGATGGCGCGAGCGATCGCGCCCGACGCGCCGGCCCAGCGCATGGCACTGCTGCGCGACCTGGCTGCACTGCGCGAGCAGAACATCCTGACCGACGCCGAATTCGACGCCGAGAAAAAACGCATCCTGGCATGACGTCGACATGACTCCGCTCACCCTGCTTTGTCCTCAGTGCGGCAGCCCGCTGCCCCGGCAAGCGCTGTGGCGCATCGTCACCTGCACGTATTGCGGGGCGGACGTCACGCGCAGCGAAGACCTGGTGCGCGCCGCCGATTTTCATGAAGCCTACCTGCGTTCGCGAGGTTGCGACAGCGCGGCGGACATCGCCTGCGGCGGCCAGCGCTACAAGACCATCGCCCACCTGGGCGCCGGCGGCAGCGCAAGCCTGGCGCTGGCCGAACGCAGCGGCGCCATGCCACGGCGCGTGGTGCTGAAAATCGCTCACGCCGGTGCGCCCGGCGGGCAGCTGGCGCGCGAAAAAGCGATTCTCGACCAGTTGCAGGCGGACGACGTGCCCGGCGCCGCCTATTTCACCCAGCGCCTGCCGCAAGCGGTGGCCGTGGGCAGCAGCGCCAGCCCGGACGGCCAGCAGCGCGAGGTGCTGGTGCTGCGCCACCCCACGGGATTCTGGGGCAGCCTGGCCGACGTGCGGCTTGCGTATGGCCGCGCGATCGATGCCCGCCACGCGGTGTGGATGTGGCGCCGCGTGCTCGAAGTGCTGGCCTATGTCCATGCCGGCGGCTGGAGCCACGGCCGGCTGGCGCCCGAGCACTTGCTGGTGCATCCGGCCGATCACGGGGTGTTGATCATCGGCTGGTCCGGCGCGCGCCGCAGCCGGCACGATGGCGGCGCTCAAGGGCGCGACCTGATGCAGCTGGCCTGGGCGATGCGGGCCATGCTGGCGGACGCACCCGGCGAGCATGCCATGTCGCGCGCCACGCCGGTACCGCTGGCGCGCCTGCTGGAACGCGCCAGCCTTGATCCCGCCTGGTGCGCTTCGCTGGGCGCGGAAGGCATGCGCCAGGCGGTCGGCCGCGCGGCGAAAGAGGCGTTCGGTCCGGCCAGATTCATTGACTTCAATCCCACCCCGTCCAACTAGACAAACAAAGGAACTATCATGGGTCAAGGTAATTACTCCCACGCTGCCCACGCAGCACTGGTCGCCGACCGCGCGTCGGCATCCCGCAGCGAAGTGTTCACCCAGCGCGGCTGCCACCCGCTGATGAACCCCAACGGCTTGAAAATCCGCGAGTCGCGCGACAGCGACGACCATCCCAATTCGCTGGGCATCGTGTTCGCGCTCGACGTCACCGGGTCGATGGGCGATATTCCGCAAAGCCTGGCAACCAAAGAGCTGCCGACCTTCATGTCCCTGCTCAACGCGGTCGGCGTCGCCGATCCGCAACTGCTGTTCATGGCCATCGGCGACGCCACGTCCGACCGTGCGCCACTGCAGGTCGGCCAGTTCGAATCGACCGCGGAGCTGATGGACCAGTGGCTCACGTGGAGTTACCTGGAAGGCGGCGGTGGCGGCAGCGGCGAAGAGAGCTACGAGCTGGCCTTCTATATGGTGGCGCAGCATACCGACATGGATTGCTGGGTCAAGCGGCGCAAGAAGGGCTACCTGTTCATCACGGGCGACGAGCTGCCTTATCCGGCGGTTTCGCGCCACCAGATCGGCAGCCTGGTGGGCGACACGCTCGATGCGGACGTGCCAATTGCCGAAGCCATCGCGGCGGCCGCCGAAACGTATCACGTGTTTTTCCTGATTCCTGACCTGGGGCGGCGCGGCCGCTGCGAAAAGCGCTGGCGCGACCTGCTGGGCGATCATGTCATTTGCATGGAGGAGCCGGGCGATGCCTGCGCGGTGGCGGCCGCCATCGTCGGCCTGACCGAGCGCGCCATTCCCGACATGGATGCGCTGGTGGCTACACTGGGCGCCAACGCCATCGCGCCGCAGCGCGTGTCGGCCATCGTGCGCGCCCTGCGTCCGTATGCCGACCTGCTCGATCCGAATGCGGCCGCGCGCGTACACGTTCCCGCAGCGGGCACGCCGGCAGTCCCGTCGGCGTGGTGGAAGCGCATGTTCGCGTAAGGATGGCCATGTCTTCGACCCGTCTGGTGTCCCTGCTGGGGCTTGGCTTTGGCGATTGCGGCAAGGGCTTGTTCACCGATTACCTGTGCCGGCACTGGGGCGCGCATACGGTGGTGCGCTTTAACGGCGGCGCCCAGGCCGGCCACAATGTGGTGCTGCCCGATGGCCGGCATCATACCTTCGCACAGTTCGGCGCGGGCAGCTTCGTGCCGGGCGTGGCTACCTTGCTGGCGTACCCGGTGATCGTGCATCCGACCGCGCTGCTGGTGGAAGACGCCTACCTGCGCCGCGCCGGGGTCGATGATGCCCTTGCGCGCATCCTGATCGATGGCCGCTGCCGCGTCACCACGCCGTTTCACCAGGCGGCGGGACGCATGCGCGAGTTGCAGCGCGGGGTGGCGGCGCACGGCAGCTGCGGAGTCGGCGTGGGCGAGACGGCCGGCCATGGCATCGATCATCCTGATCAGATCCTGCATTATGCGGACCTGATGCACCCGGCGGTGGCACTGGCAAAGCTGGAATCGATGCGCCGCACGCTGCGCGCCGCTTTCCGGCCGCGTTGCGCGGAGCTGGCCAACCAGGATGCGTACGCCGCCGAACTGGCGGTACTGGACAACGCCAGCATGGCCGCGCGCTGGCTCGAGCGCGTGGCGGAGCTGACGCGCCAGGTGCCGCCGGCCTCGCATGCGCAGGTGGCGCAGCGGCTGCACCTGCCGGGCTGCGTGCTGTTCGAGGGTGCGCAGGGCGTGCTGCTCGATGAGTGGCGCGGCTTTCACCCGCATACGACGTGGAGCAGCATCCATCCGGCGTCGGTGCAGGCGGTGGCCACGGACGCGGGCCAGCACGCGCGCATCGAACACCTGGGCATCCTGCGTTCGTACATGACGCGCCACGGCAACGGGCCGCTGCCCACGCACGACGCGCGGCTCGATCACCTGCCCGAGCCGCACAATGCGTCCGACGGCTGGCAGGGGCGCTTCCGGCGCGGCCACCCCGATGCGCTGCTGCTGCGCTACGCGCTACAGGTGGCGGGGCCGCTCGACGGCTTGCTGGTCAGTCATCTCGACGTATTCGAGCGCGAACGCGCGCTGCGCTGGTGCAGCGGCTACGAGGCCGATGCGGTAGCCGATGGTTTGTGTGTGCGCGACCCGGATTCGGGGCGAATCAGCGCGATCCTGCCCGGCGCCCCGCACGATCTGGCGCACCAGGAGCGGCTGGGACACTTGCTGGCGCGCGCCACCCCGCACTATGCGGGCGAGCCCGTGGCCGATGCCGCGTCGTTCGTGGCGCAGTTGGAAGCGCTGACCGGATTGCCGGTCCTGCTGGGATCGCATGGACCAACACACGCGACGGTCAGCAAGCCAGACCTGTTGGGGGCGTCTCAGAAAACGGAAAAAATCGTACGCTAAGCTGGGTCGCCTCAGAAGCCAGATCATCCAAGGCACGGACGATTTTTCGGAAACTGGACAAGCCGAACGGCACCATGCCCAAGTAGGTGCGCAATTCAAGCAGATGCTCGCGCCGGGTTTCCTCGCGCACGGCCTACTGTGGCCAACACGCAGGATCGATGCGAATTTGGGGTTTGAGGTGCAGTGGAACGTAAAACGCGGTTAAGCCATTTGGGCCAGTCCTCGCAACGGCGGGCAAGATGAACATAAGCATGCTTGGCGCGGTTTTTGAATTCGAACGCGACCTATTGATCGAGCGCACCAAGGCCAGTATCGTACCTCACGCGCCGAAGGGACGGTTTTGGGTCGTCCGTCAGCGCTGACAAAAGCGCAGCGAGGCGATGCAGTGGGCCATCTCGCGGGCCGGGAGTCTATCGCCAAGGTGGCCTGATTTTGGCACGACGCGTCAGCCATCATGCGGATGCGGACAAGACATGTGTCAGTGAGTGCCACCAAGTCCTGACATTTGCGCAGCTGCCCTCTGACAATGGCAGCTATCGCGTCGGCATCTATGAACACAATACTGGCCAGGACCTTAACGCAATTGTACGTTCCGTTGAACCTTAAATCCCAGAACGGGCGCAGTGTAGTAACCCCGCTCAGTCATGCGTAAAACGGCCATCGTCATTCGATAATCTCGGTCAGGTCACCTTTTGCGATCGCCGTGAAGACCTGTTCCATGTCGCGCGGCGACACGTACGCTTCGCGTCGGGTCGAGTCAGTCAGTTCGCCCGATCCGTCGCCGTGGACACGGACCACGAGACCCTTAGCGCCTTTGAACTTTCGATTCCAGTAATGCCGCGTGCTGGCGGGCGATATGTTTGCAGGCGCGCCCTGGTTGCTGCCGGCGAGTAGGGTGCCGCCCTTGCAGCGTGCAGCATACGAAAAATCCTATCCGGTGTTGAGCAGGAACTTGAAATAATCGTAGGCGCGGCCTTCCCTGGCGCCGGCACTGAGCAGGCGATAGCCGGCAGCTACCCACACGTCTTGCAGGCGTTGTTTGCATGCCTTGGCGATGCTCATGAGCTTGCAGATGCCGCCGACTGCGACTGATCGGCCAGATGCCAATTCTTTTCGATTTTTCTCTCCAGGATTTTGCCATTAATCGGAAAGAAAAAGTATTTTCCCTTTTTCGCTTCCTGCTATGCTCTCGCAAATGCTAATATTTTCGACTGCGCGTACCGATGCTCTCGAACAGAGCAATGGCAACCATTTCAATAACGAGTAGGAGATACTTTTGTCAGCACTTTCACTCAAGATTTACGCTCAGCCTAAAGATGCTGGCAGCCTGGAGAAGATCAAGAAATTCATTTTTCATGTGGAAGCACAAGATTTTGCAGCCATTGAAGCCATGGATGAAGGCGAAGCGCTGTACGATGTCGATGACATCCTCAATACCCAGATCGAAACGTCGATCAGGGACGGTATCGTCTACATGGCATTCGACTCGGCCTCTTCTCTGGAAGTGGAAGTGCTGGTCGAGTTTCTCCATCATCTCGGTGCGGTCGATGTAGAGATTGCGGCATTTTCCTCGCAGGTGGGCGAGTACTTCTTTCTAAAGAATAACGATGAATACCTTGACGATTACAATGAAGCCGAGTGGAAGTGGCTGCAAAATCCACGGGCAGGATTTAATGATGAGTATGTCGTGGTGACCGGCACGTTCGAAGACTATGATCGCGCATCAATCGAGGAGCTGATCGAGGAACAGGGCGGCAATGTACAGCAGTCCGTTAACGCCAAGACCACGATTCTGGTGGTCGGCAATAAGCCTGGAAAGTCCAAAGTAGACAAGGCTGCAGCGCTTGGCGTGCGCAGCATGGGCGAAACGGAATTCCTTGAAAAGCTTGAATGAGCAGTTTGGTCGAAGGGAATATCGTCTAAAACTTGCTGACGGCATGTACGAAAACGATCGGTTACGTACAGGGTAAGATTTGGATGTACGAAAAATAGGAACATCTGTTATCGGACATGCCGTACAATTAGTACTCCCATTTCGTACGCTTTGGCTGCCTAACATGTCTCGCACCTTCATCTACGCTCGCGTCAGCACCGCCGATCAGAACACAGACAACCAGATTCTTGAAATTGAGGCGGCCGGCTTCGCGGTCGACAAACGCCGTATCGTGTGCGAAAGCATCAGTGGCAGCGTCGCGGCCACTGAACGGCCGCAGTTTGCTCGGTTGCTTGACCGTCTGGAACCCGGCGATGTACTCATCGTAACCAAGCTGGACCGACTTGGCCGCAATGCCATGGATGTGCGCGCCACAGTAGAGCAGCTGGCGGCCGATGCTATTCGTGTGCATTGCCTAGCGCTCGGCGGGGTCGATCTGACCAGCGCTGCCGGAAAGATGACCATGAGCGTGTTGAATGCGGTAGCTGAGTTTGAGCGCGATTTGCTGATCGAGCGAACCCAAGCGGGTATTGCACGCGCACGGGCGGAAGGCAAGACGCTGGGTCGCCCGCCAGCGCTGACCAAGGTACAGCAGGCCGAAGCGATGCAACGCCTCGCGAAAGGTGAGTCCGTAGCCAAGGTGGCGCGTGACTACGCCACCACTCGCCAGTCCATCATGCGGGTTCGGGAGAGGCTCAGCCAATCCAGTGCAGCCGACTCCTAACAAGGGCGCTGTCGCCTTTCGAAAACGAAAATACGATCCAGAAGACCGCCGAGCTGTCCGGGTGCAGTTAAGGCCAGGTCAAGCGGATTTGGGCCATGCACCAAGGCAAATCATAATGCACTGATTGCCGCCATACAGGAAAAAGATGCCAGTCAGCTTTCTTTCCGACGCGCAGCGCGAGAACTATGGCCGCTACGCCAGTTCTCCATCACCCCATGACCTCGCCCGGTACTTTCATCTGGACGACACCGACCATGCGCTAATCGCTGAGAAGCGCGGCGCGCACAATCGGCTTGGCTTCGCCATCCAGCTGGGCACAGTGCGCTACCTGGGCGCGTTTTTGGAAGATCCGCTGGCCGTGCCCCAGCCCGTGTTGCGGACGCTGGCCAAGCAGCTGCGCATCGAGGCGCTGGACAAAGCAAGCTCCTACAGCACCGGCCGACAACGCTGGCAGCATGCGATAGAAATTCGCGCGCGCTATGGCTACGTCGAATTCACGGAACCCTTGATCGCCTTTCGCCTTACTCGGTGGCTGTACGCGCTTTGCTGGACCGGCACCGACCGGCCGAGCGTGCTGTTCGAGCGCGCCACGACATGGCTCGTGACGCACAAGGTTCTGCTGCCAGGCTGCACGACGCTCGAACGGTACGTTGCGCGCCTGCGCAGCCGCGTCGAAGAGCGCTTGTGGCGCTCGCTTGGGAGTGGGATCAGCCAGGACCAGCAAACGCGCCTGGAGGGCCTTCTGGTCTCATCTGGCGGCAGTCGTAATTCGCCGCTCGACCGACTGCGCACCGGGCCGGTGGTGGCCAGTAGCCGGTCAATGAGCCTCGCGCTGATGCGGCTGCAAGCCGCCCGCGAGCTTGGCATCCGGTTGCCGGCCGCCACGCGCATCCCGGCCACACGGGTCGCCGCCCTGGCCCGCTTCGCCGGCGCCGCCAAGGCCAGCGCGATCCTGCGCCTGCCGGTGTTGCGCCGCCTGGCCACCCTGGTCGCGTTCGTGCACTGCCTTGAAGCATCGGCGCAAGACGACGCTCTGGAAGTGCTCGAAGTCATCCTGCGAGAGCTTTTCGGTGACGCCGTGAAGGCCGACAGAAAATCGCGCCTCCGATCGCTCAAAGACCTTGACGAAGCGGCGGCCATCCTCGCCAGTGCCTGCCAAATGCTACTGGACGATGCCGTGCCGGATGCGGAGCTGCGCACACAGTTGTTCGCGCGGATTTCACCCGATGCGCTCGCGCTGGCCCTTGCCGGCGTCAACAAGCTAATTCGGCCGACCGACAACGTGTACTACCAGGAGCTGGATGCCAAGTACAAGACCGTACGCCGCTTCCTGCCCGCGCTGGCCGAACAAATTCAGTTTGGCGCGAATGCCGCAGGAGAGCCGTTCATCGCCGCATTTTCCTGGCTTCGCGCCAACATGTCGGTGAAGCGTCCGGGCAACGACGCACCGCGCGATATCATCACCAAGCCGTGGCAACGCCATGTGCTGCGCGAGGATGACGCCATCGACTTCCACGCTTACACGTTCTGCGTTTTGTCCGAATTGCGTATCGCGCTGCGCCGGCGCGACGTGTTCGTGGCCCCGAGCTGGCGTTACGCCGATCCGCGCGCCGGCCTGATCGATAGCGCCGAATGGGAATCCACGCGCCCGATCATTTGCCGCACGCTTGGCTTGTCGGCGGTGCCGGGGCCGACATTGACGGCCCTGGCCGATGAATTGGATCGCACCTACCAAGCAGTCGCCGCCAGGTTGCCCGACAATCCGGCCGTGCGGTTCGAGAAGGTGGGCGACAAACAAGAGCTGGTGCTCAGCCCATTGGACAAAATGGATGAACCGGCATCGCTGATCGCGCTGCGCGCCAAGGTCATGGGCATGCTGCCGCGCGTCGATTTGCCGGAACTTATCTTGGAGATTGCGGCCCGCACGCGCTTTACGGACGCCTTTACTCACATATCGGAGCGCACCGCGCGCGCTTCCGATCTGCATGTGAGCATCTGCGCGGTGCTGATGGCCGAGGCGTGCAATACGGGGCCAGAGCCGCTGATTCGCGGCGATGTGCCGGCGCTCAAGCGCGACAGGTTGTCATGGGTGGACCAGAACTACCTGCGCGACGACACCATCACTGCGGCAAACACCATGCTGGTCGCCGCGCAGAGCCGTTCGACGCTGGCCAGCGTGTGGGGCGGCGGCGAGGTCGCGTCGGCCGACGGGATGCGCTTCGTGGTGCCGGTGCGCTCGGTGCATTCCGGCCCGAATCCGAAATACTTCGGCGTCGGGCGCGGCGTGACCTGGTACAACCTGATATCGAACCAGTTTTCCGGACTGAACGACATCACGGTGCCGGGCACGCTGCGCGACAGCCTGGTCCTGCTAGCCGTCGTCCTGGAACAGCAGACCGACCTTCAGCCGACTCAGATCATGACGGACACGGGCGCGTACAGCGACGTGGTTTTCGGCCTGTTCCGCCTGCTTGGATACCGATTCAGTCCGCGCCTGGCCGATGTCGGCGGCACGCGTTTCTGGCGAATCGATACCAAAGCCGACTACGGACTGCTCAATTCTGTATCCGGGCACAATATCAGCCTACAGAAGATCGAGCCGCATTGGGACGACATGCTGCGCCTGGCCGGCTCGCTCAAGCTCGGCCGGGTTTCTGCCGCCGGCATCATGCGCACGCTCCAGGTCGGCGAGCGCCCGACCAGGCTGGCCCAAGCCATCGCCGAGTTCGGCCGCATCGACAAGACGCTACACACGCTGACCTACATCGATGACGAAGCCAAGCGCCGGAGCACGCTGACTCAGCTCAACCGTGGCGAGGGGCGGCACAGCGTCGCCCGCGCCGTCTTCCACGGCAAGCGAGGCGAGTTGCGGCAGCACTACCGCGAGGGGCAGGAAGACCAGCTCGGTGCGCTCGGCCTGGTGCTCAACATGATCGTGCTGTGGAACACCAGCTATATGGAGGCCGCATTGAACCAACTGCGGGTGGATGGTTTCGAGGTAAGAGATGAAGACATGGCCAGGCTGTCGCCGCTGCTGCATGAGCACATCAACATGCTGGGCCGGTATTCGTTTTCGGTGCCGGATTCGGTGGCCAAGGGCGAGTTACGTCCGTTGCGTAACCCAGCGAACGATGAATAGTCCCGCGAACCTGGCTTAACCGTGTTTTACGTTCCACTGCACCTCAGACCCCAAGACCAGCAAGGAGGATGCGACTGTCCTTCTATTGAAGGAGATTATTCCGGCGACCACGAAATGGCAAGATGCAATCGAGGAGTTCATTGATCTGCAAGAGGTAAAAAACAGAAAAGATGAGGTGGATTCTGAGGGAAATTACCGTAGCGCATTGACGCTCATGCTCACTTTGACCGGACTGGCATTGTTATCCGGCGGTTTCGTCGCATGGTTTGCCACCCGCTCGATCACCCGACCATTGGCGCAGGCGGTAAAAGTGGCGCAGACGGTGGCTGCGGGCGACCTGACTAGTCATATAGAGGTCGATTCGATGGATGAGACGGGGCAGCTTTTGCAGGCGCTCAAGGACATGAACGACAGCTTAGTCAATATCGTTGGCCAGGTGCGCACCGGCACCGACACCATTGCCACCGCTTCGTCGCAGATCGCCGCCGGCAACCTCGACCTGTCGTCGCGCACGGAGGAACAGGCCAGCTCGCTCGAAGAGACCGCATCCTCGATGGAAGAGCTGACCAGCACCGTAAAGCAGAATGCCGACAACGCACGCCAGGCCAATCAGCTCGCGGGTTCGGCCTCCGAAATAGCGCTCAAAGGCGGCGTGGTGGTGGCGCAAGTGGTCGAGACGATGGACTCGATCAATGCGTCGTCAAAAAAGATTGTCGAGATCATTGGCGTGATCGACGGCATCGCGTTCCAGACCAACATCCTGGCGCTCAACGCAGCGGTCGAGGCAGCGCGCGCCGGAGAACAGGGGCGCGGCTTCGCTGTGGTGGCATCCGAAGTGCGGAACCTGGCACAGCGCTCGGCTGCCGCCGCGAAAGAAATCAAAGGCTTGATTGGCGATTCGGTCGAGAAAGTCGACGCAGGCGCAAAGCTGGTCGATCAGGCCGGCACAACCATGGATGAAATCGTGGAAAGCGTCAAGCGCGTCACGGACATCATGAGCGAAATCACGGCGGCCAGCCAGGAGCAGACCTCTGGCATTGAACAGATCAACCAGGCCATCAGCCAGATGGACCAGGTCACGCAACAAAATGCCTCGCTGGTAGAAGAGGCGGCCGCTGCAGCGGAATCGTTGCAGGAACAGGCAGGCACCCTGGCGCAGGTGGTGAGCGTGTTCAAACTCGACGGCAGTCACACTGGGGCGGCTAGCCGATCTGGCGCTGCGGCGCAGCCAGCGTCAAGCATAACCAGGTTCGCTGGCAATGCTCGGTCATCGCCAGCTACGCACGCGAGCGTAAGACGCAGCGCTGCGCCAGCAAAACGATTGGCAGTGGCGTCTGCGACAGCCGATGGTGCCGATTGGGAAGCGTTTTGAGAAATCGACCAGTGCCATCCATGAACTGCAGGGCCAAACAGATAATTTGGCAAGCAGGTCGGGAATATTCACGCTGCCGGCCAATCAGTTAACAGGCGCCAAGCGGGCGCGCGCCAGCGTTGGCAAAGCGCGCCTGAGCAAGACCTGATGCATCGCTCTTTCTCATCAGTCCACGTGAAACGGAGCGGTCATGATTTCCATGTTACTGTGAGTTTCACCTGTCAACTTTTAGCATTTATCGGCGGAGGACACTAATGTCAGCTAGTTCCGGCGATGCACATGGGAGTGTGCAGTCGAGCCAAACCGGCACTGAACTTGGAAAATTGTCAATTCCAATGTCAGTACATAGGTACGCAATCGAAGCCAGTGCCAATGCGATGATCATCACGCGTGCGGAGCCACCGCATTTCATCATCGAGTACGTCAATCCCGCCTTTGAGCGTATCACAGGCTACCGGGCAGCCGAGGTGATCGGGCGCAGTTGCAATTTCCTGCAAGGAGATGACGGGGATCAGGCTGGCATTGACGAGATTCGCCTCGCTCTGCGCGAGCAGCGAGCGGGGAACGCGGTCTTGCGCAACTACCGCAAGGACGGCACGCTGTTCTGGAATCACCTTTTCATCGCCCCGGTGCGCGGTAGCGACGGCGCCGTGTCCCATTTCGTCGCATCCCAATACGACATCTCCCAGGCCAAACAGCTGGAGTCGGAGTTGCTGCATCTGGCTCACCATGATGAACTGACCGGCCTGCCCAACCGGGCGCTGCTGCGCGACCGCTTGCTGCACGCGATTGCTTGTGCGCGTCGCGACGGAAGCCGGATGTGGGTGGCGTTTGTGAGCCTGGACCGCTTCAAAGTGATTAATGACAGTTTTGGCCACGGAGGCGGGGACAGCTTCCTGAAGGTGATAGCGGAGCGCCTGCATGCCGTTGTCCGAGGCGCCGATACCGTAGCGCGTTGGCGCAGCGACGAATTCGCCATTCTGATGTCCGATCAACATGAGGGCGGACTCGGAACCGCCGCGCTAGAACGCATCATGACCGCAGTAAGCGTTCCCATTTCGTATGAGGGACAGGAGGTCGTCCTGACATGCAGCATCGGTGTCTCCGGATACCCCGATGATGGACCCGGCGTCGATACCCTGCTCGAACGTGCCGATATCGCCGCGTTTCATGCAAAGAACGACGGCCGCAACTGCTTTCGCTTCCACACGGCCGACGTGAACCAGAAAGCCCGCGCGCGACTGCGCATCGAAGCCGACCTGCGCCTGGCCCTTGAGCGCGATGAATTCGTATTGCACTATCAACCACAAATTGACTTGGGATCGGGGCGCATTACTGGTGTGGAGGCGCTGGTGCGCTGGCAACATCCCTCACGCGGCCTGGTCGGGCCCGTCGAGTTCATTGGCATCGCCGAGGAGACGGGCTTGATAGTCCCGATCGGCAACTGGGTATTGCGCACTGCCTGCCTCCAGAACCGCCAGTGGCAACAAGAAGGGCTTCCCCATGTCAGGGTGGCCGTCAATCTGTCGGCGCGCCAGTTTGTGTGCGCCAATCTGGCCGAGTCGGTCGGCGCGATCTTGTCCGAAATCGGTTTGGCGCCTCAGGACCTCGAACTTGAGCTAACCGAGAGTCTTGTCATGCGCGACGTCGAACGCGGCATTGGCGTGCTGCGCGCGCTCAAACATCTCGGCGTGAGCATCGCGGTCGATGATTTCGGCACTGGCTACTCCAGCCTCGCCTATCTGAAGCGTCTGCCGATTGATGTCTTGAAGATTGATCGCAGCTTTGTGATGGACATTGGATCAGACGACGGCGATGCCATCGCGGCGTCGATCATCGGGCTTGCCCATAACCTGAAATTGAAGGTCGTTGCTGAAGGTGTGGAATCCGTCGAACAGCTTGACTATTTGCGCGTGCATCGTTGCGATCAAGTACAGGGCTACTATTTCAGCAGGCCGGTTCCCGCCCCGGCGTTCGCCGAACTCCTGTGCGTGGATGGGGGACACATAATTCCATGATTCGACTTCTCTACCTCAGCAATCGCACCCCCACAATATCGGATGAGCAAGTGTACGACATCTTGGTGTCCGCGCGTCGCAATAATCCGATCAACAGTATCACTGGCATCCTGATTCACGGTGGCGGACTGTTCATGCAAGTGTTGGAAGGGCCGGAGCAGGAGGTGCTTCGGCAGTATGTGAAGATTCTGAATGATCACAGACACAGCAATCCCCAGATCCTTCATATTTCCCCAACGAACAATCGGATCTTTGAGAAGTGGTCGATGGGGGCCATCGATGGCGATCCGTTGCAATTTCAGTATATCTCCGAATTGCGCGCCCGCCGTCTGGAGGTCATCGAGGCAAAGACGTTCACGGATACGATGCGCGAGTTTGTAAAGAGGTTAACAGCCGCGAAGTAGTGTTTGATCCCTGCTGCGGAAAGTGTTGGCGCCGACGCCAAATTTTTCCACCGCGCCGATTGTTGCTGAGCTCAATCAAATCACTGTGGCCTACCTGGCGCAGATTAACCGCATTCTTGCGAAAGATCCTTTTGCCCACGGTCATGTCCGCGCGCTTTCTCTCACCCTGGCTGACAGCACGAAACTGTCGACCGATTGGCGCCTACCTTGGCTCGCAGGGCCTTGGATAAATATTCACAATGGAAAGGTTAACAAATTAACTCTCTTGCCATACACTGATTTCCGCGCTCGGCAGCCCGAAATCGTGCACCAGTTCGCGCAAATGGCCTTAATGGAGTTATACCTATGGCGAGCATCGAACGAACCGCGTATCCCCGATTTCCGCGCACGTTGACCTTGAAGGATCTGCACGCTTCGTTTTCACCGCGCCCGGACGAAACCGAGTGGGCGCAGGGCTTTTCACGCAGTCCTGAGCGGCGCCTGGCGCTTCTGGTGCTGCTCAAGTGCTTTCAGTTCCTGCGCCACTTTCCTGCTCTCGAGACAATTCCGGAGGAGGTCGTGGAGCATGTCTCGGCGACGCTGGCCATGCCGGCCGCGAAGTCCATCGCCTACGCCAGCCATGCCGCACTGTACCGTCATCACAAGGCGATCCGCACGTTGCTTGGCGTGAAACCCTACACCGACGCACGGACGCGCCCCCTTGCCATCGGCATCGCCAAGGCGGCCGCCGCCATTGTCGATACGCGCACCGACATCATCAACATCACGGTCGAGGAACTGGTGCGTATCGGATCCGAATTGCCGGTGTTTCGAACGCTTGATGAAATCGCCGAGCAGGCGCATACAGCGGCCGAGCTCGATCTGCATAGTCAAATAGGCTTGCGCCTCAACGAGGGCCAACGCAAGTGGCTCGACGATCTCCTCGTGGCCGAACTGCCAGTTCGGCGAACGCTGTACAACCAAATCAAGCGATCGGCCAAGAAAGCCTCGCGCAAGCATCTCGATATCGTCCTCGACCAGCTCGACTGGCTCGAATCGCTGCCCGACAGCGACGTGCTGCTGGACGGCGTGCCGGCGACCAAACTGAAACACATCGCCGACATGGCCTCAACGCTCGACGCGGGCGACATGAAACACTTCGTTCAGGTCAAGAAGCATACCTTCATCCTAGCGCTGATTCGGCAAATGCGCATCAGCGCCCGTGACGATATCGCCGAAATGTTCATCCGCCGGATAGGCACAATGCACAAGAGCGCCCGCGAAGAATTGCAGGCAATCCAGGCCCGCCAACGGGAAATGAGCGAAGCACTGGTCGCAACCCTCGAAGACGTCGTGGAGATCCTGGGCGAGCGCTTGGACGACGCGGCCACGGGGCAGCGAGTGCGCGAGCTGCTTGCGCCTCACGGGGACCTGGAAAAATTGCGCGCCGATTGCGAGGCGATCCGGGTATGGAGCGGCGGGAATCATTTGTCGCTGCTATGGAAACCCTACAGCAGCTGGCGCGGCGCGATGTTCAGGATGGCGAAAGCGCTGGACTTTCAGGGAGCGACGACCGACACCAGCCTGCTCGATGCCCTCGATGTCGTGCTCGAAAACGAACACAAAAAGACCGAATGGATCGTCGCGGAGGTGACCTTGACTTTTGCCTCCGAACGCTGGCGCAAGCTGGTTCGGCGCTCGCATGGGCTGGGCAACCCCACGAACCGGCGCCACCTGGAAGTGTGCGTGTTCAGTCACCTCAGCAGCGACCTGCGATCGGGCGACGTCAGCATTGACGGTTCCGGCGCGTTCGCTGACTACCGCCGGCAACTGCTTCCTTGGGACGAATGCTTGGCGCTCCTGCCTGCGTATTGCGACCGGATCGGCATGGCCGACAATGCGCAGGATTTTGTAGCCGGCCTCAAGAAACTGCTCTCCGACACGGCGACGGAGGTCGACAAGGCATTCCCGAAAAACACAGGTGACTTCACGATTGGCAGCAACGGCGAGCCGACCGTGCGCAGAAATACCGCGCGCGAGGTGCCTGCGTCGGCTGTGGCCTTGCAAGCAGCGATCGAGGCGCGCACGGTGCCGCGCAATCTGCTGGATATCCTGGCCAACATCGAACACTGGACCGGCTTCACGCGCAATTTCGGGCCGCTCTCGGGTGATGAGCCGAAACTGCGCAATGCGCGCGAACGCTACCTGCTGACCGTCTTCGCCATGGGATGCAACCTCGGTCCCACCCAAGCGGCACGCCACCTGTCCAACGGCGTCACGCCGCACCAGCTTTCCTACTCGAACCAGCGGCATATGGGGTTGGAGCAGCTTGACAATGCGTGCCGCGACCTCACCGAACTCTACCTGCGACTGGAGCTTCCGAAATTGTGGGGCGAGGGCAAGAAGGTCGCGGCCGACGGCACCCAGTACGAATTCTACGAACAGAACATGCTGGTGGGGATGCATTTCCGGTACAGGAAGATGGGCGCCGTGGCCTATCGCCACGTCGCCGACAACTACATCGCCAACTTTCGCCATTTCATCCCGCCCGGCGTGTTCGAAGCTGTCTACGTGATCGAGGGATTGATGAAGGCGGGATTGAGCGTTCAGGCCGATACCGTCTATTCCGACACCCATGGTCAGTCCGAAACCGTGTTTGCGTTCACGCACCTGCTGGGCATCCAGTTGATGCCGCGTATCCGGAACTGGAAGGACTTGAAATTTTATCGTCCGTCAAAGGCCTCGTCCTATCGCCACATCGATCGCCTCTTCACCGATGTCGTCGACTGGGACCGCATCGCCGATCATTGGAAGGATCTGATGCAGGTGGCCATCTCCATTCAGGCGGGACGGATCCCGTCGCCAATGTTGCTGCGTAAACTCAGCCACGAGGGCAGGCATAACCGACTTTTTGCGGCGACGCGCGAATTGGGACGCGTGCTGCGCACTGTCTACTTGCTGCGCTGGATTTCTCGCAAGGAGATGCGCCAGGAAGTGACGGCGACGACGAACAAGATCGAGTCCTACCATGCCTTCACCAAATGGCTCGATTTCGGCGGCGACGTGATCGGCGAAAATGAACTCAACGAACAGCAAAAGCGGCTGCGCTACATCGATCTGGTTGCCTCGGCGGTAATTCTGCAAAATACCGTCGACATGATGAGGATCATGCAGGACATGTACGCGGCCGGGGAGATCGTGTCGGTCGCCGACGTTGAATTCATGAGTCCGTATGGCACCTTTGGCGTCAAGCGATTCGGGAACTATCATCTCGACATGAAGCGCCCGCCAGAATCGTGGCTGAAAGAGTCGCAGTTCAAACAGGCTGCCAAACTTGCCAAGGAGGCGGCAGCCGAGAAAAAGCGCAACGATCAGGCGGGAGATACAGCGTGACCAATCTGGAAAACACGACACCAACGGCATACGGGTTGATGGACGGCACCGCGCTCGCGGAACTGCGCAGCACTTTTGACACGACCATGCTGTTGCGCATGGTTGACGAATTGGCCGCAGCCGCACACGCCGCGCAGGGCGAGAATAGTCTGCGGGAATCGGTGCTTCGTCTTCACGCGATGGCGCACACGGCGGTGAACGGGGCGGGGATGACTGTCGCTACCGATGATGAGACTTTGCCAGAACTTGCGGAAACAGTCATGGACGAGATGCGAGATATGATCGCTCGTCTCCAGAGCTGGATATCCCAATTGGAGCCGCTGCTCAGCCTGGAACCGCGTCACTGACCGAACCCGATGAGGATAACCGGATCAGCACTTAAGAGACGGCGCAAAGTGCATAAAGGATCGATTCTTTATTACTTTTAGGCTTATGTGTCATTTCTGGCTTTATCCCGGCTGTACCTCACGAGGGCAGGACCGCATCGACCGGCAAGCCATAGCCGGGGTAGCGTAGCAGGCAAAGTTGCACCGCGAAACCCAGGCGGTTGGCATCGCCACGACGCTGACGAATCAGCGCCAGATCGGATTCGTTGAATGTGTCGTGCCGGATTAGGTCATCTTGCGTATCCGGCAACGTCAGTAGGCTTTCCCGCTCTGCGGCGGACAGAATGGAACGACGAGGCATGTCGACTCTCGAAGAGGTGGAAATGCCCGCACACGATTCCCATGGCGTATACATGGTGCGTAAATGTATTGCATAATGATTGTCATTGGCAACAGGTTTGTGCTGAACGAACCGTATCGAGGAGCAAGCTGGTGGAACCGCAAGACATACAAGCTGCAGCCGCAACAACCGGTCTGGCCGGCGACATTCGCGTCTTGATCGGCGAAGCGCGGGCCGGACTGGCCGCCACGGTCAATTCGGCCTTAACCATGCTTTACTGGCGCATTGGCCGGCGCATATGTGCCGAGGTGCTCCAAGGGGAGCGGGCCGGCTACGGCGAACAGATCGTCGCTTCGCTAGCGCGACAATTAGAAGTCGAACACGGGCGCGGCTTCGGCGCCAAGAACCTGCGCCACATGCTGCGCTTTGGCGAGGTGTTCGAGACCGAGGAGATTGTCTACGCGCTGAGTAGACAATTGAGCTGGACCCATTTGCGCAGCCTAATTTACATCGACGATCCCCTCAAGCGGGAGTTCTACCTGGAGATGTGTCGCGACGAGGGCTGGAGCACGCGCACCTTGCAGGGCCGGCTCGACTCCATGCTGTTCGAGCGCACGGCGCTTTCGCGCAAGCCCGACGAATTGCTGACGAACGAACTGGCGACCCTGCGCGATCAGGGGGTACTTGGCCCGAACCTCGTGCTGAAGGATCCCTACGTGCTGGACTTCCTGGGGCTGCGCGATCGCTACCTTGAGAAAGATCTCGAAGACGCCATTCTGCGTGAATTGGAAAATTTCCTGTTGGAGCTGGGGAGTGGTTTCAGCTTTGTCGCCCGCCAAAAACGGCTACAAATTGACAACAACGATTTTTACATTGACCTGCTGTTCTACAACCGCCGCTTGCGGCGCCTGGTCGCCATCGAACTCAAGCTCGGCGAATTCAAGGCGGCCGACAAGGGCCAGATGGAGCTCTACCTGCGCTGGCTGGCCAAACATGAACAAGAGCCGGGCGAAGCGCCGCCACTGGGCATTATTCTTTGCACGGGCAAGAACCGTGAACAGATAGAACTGCTGGAACTTGACCAAAGCGGCATTCACGTCGCCGAGTACCTGACCGGCTTGCCGTCCCGGCAACTGCTGGAGCAAAAGCTGCATGAAGCGGTGGCGTTGTCGAGGGCGCGGCTGGAGAATCGGCCCGGCCCGGATCGGCCCGGCCCGGATCGGCCCGGCCCGGATCGGCCCGGCCCGGCCGCAACCGAAGTCAAGTAAGAAAGGACTGCTCCATGCGAATCGGATATGCCCGCGTCTCCGCCCAGGACCAGGACAACACGGCACAGATCGCGGCGTTGAACGCGGCGGGATGCGGACGGATATTCGAGGAGAAGGCGTCGGCGGGCCGCTGGGATCGCCCCGAACTGAGCCGCCTGCTCGATCAGTTGCGCAAGGACGACGTGCTGGTCGTTTGGAAGCTCGACCGCCTATCACGCTCGCTCAAGGACGTGCTGACTCTCATGGAGACGGTGGAAAAGACAGGCGCGGGATTCCTCAGCCTGACCGAAGCCGTCGACACCACCTCGCCGGCCGGACGCATGATGATGCAGATCGTGGGATCGTTCGCCGAGTTCGAACGCGCCATGCTGCGCGAGCGCACCCGCAGCGGCTTGTTGGCCGCCCGCGGAGAAGGCCGCATCGGCGGCCGTCGCCCCAAGCTCACGGCGCGACAACAACAGGAAATTGTCCACTTGGTCGATTCCGGTCAGAAAACGGCCGCCGAATCGGCGCGCCTGTTTAATGTCCATCCGTCTACGGTGGCGCGACTGCTGGCGCGCAGCAGGCTGAAAAAATAGCTGCGCGGCTTGGCGTACGATTTTTTCCGTTTTCTGAGACGCCCCCTGTTGCTTTAAACGCAGGGTTTGTGTTGCATCAATAGATTCACTTGTTGAAATAAAGTTAATTTGCTTGTATTGTTGAAAATACAAACCCGCGGTTTGGGCTAAACCTTCAAGCAAAGGCGCCAATCTTGTCTACCAACCTATCCGAAGTGAGGCCGGCGATGTTTGCCGTTCCAATGATGCGGCTGTGGCGGAGCTTGAAGAGTTGGCGACAGCTCTCGGTCGGCCCGGTTTCCCTCTTCTACCGTTTCGGCCGCAGCGTGCCGGTATCGAACAACCGCCGCCGCCAGCATCAGCGCGTGAAACTCGATCGCGGCACGCCCGTGCCGCCGGCGAGCGCCGTCTCTCCTCAGCGCGACTATGACAGCGAACGCGATGCGTCGACCGAAACGGCGCTGATCGTCGGCGTCGGCCCCGGCTACGGTTTTGAACTGGCGCGGCGCTTCGCGGCGTCCGGCATGCGGGTGGCGCTGGCGTCGCGCAACGCCGAGCGGCTCGATGACCTGGTGGATGAATTGAGCGACGAGGGGGGACAGGTGAATGCCTATGGGTGCGACGCCACCGATGAACGTTCAGTCGCCGCCTTGCTCGCCACGGTCACCGCCGAACTGGGTGCGCCGCACCTGGTGGTCTACGCGGTGCAGGGTTTTTGCCGCGGCACGGTGCTCGACACCGAAGTGCCTGCGTTTGAAGAGAGCTGGCGCCAGAACTGCCTGGGCGGCTTTATCGTGGCGCGCGCCGCGGCCCGGATGATGGTGCCCTTAG
>NZ_JAQOZV010000004.1:0-256566 GCF_030348125.1 Massilia sp. DJPM01 | reverse complement strand
TGGAAGGGACCATACAGGCAGCATAGCGCATGCCACCCGGACTGCCATCCCCGGCGTTCGTTTTCCGGTTTATTCATATTGATATTCGGACACCTCATATTGCCGATCGACATCACTGGCGCGAATAATGCATATAGCCGTGAATTTGGCATTATTGACGGCAGTGATATGAGGCATCATAAATCGAAATTTTCTTTATAACTGAGACTCTCTTATACTGCACTGCAACAACGCAATTTAATCCCCAGGAGAGTTCCAAATGAGCAGCGCCACCTACATCCAACCGACGAACCAAGGCTTCCGCCATTACCTGACCGACGTCAGCAATGCGGCGCGTGCCTTTGCCGCAGCGCTGTTCGCAGCGCAAGAGCGCCAGTTCATCACGCAGGAAGTAGCGCTCAAGCCAACCCAGAACGACCGTGCGCGCATGCGCAGCCACCGCAAGCTGATCGTCCTGGCGAATGCCTACCAGCATATGCATCCTAGCCTGGCGGCCGAACTGCGCAACCTGGCAGCGCGGGGTTGATCATGGAAGTGATCGAATATCTCCCGGGCGCCCTGGCCGCCATCGCGTTTGTCGTGCGCGTCGCCATCTTCTTCCGCGACGGCCCTGAGCCGGAGCAGGAACAGCAAGACGCATAAGTTCCCCCGGCCGCGCTCGCGGCCGGATGCATTTCCCGCGCTGCCACCGCTGCGGTGCACAAAACGCTTCCCTCCGGACAACTCATACCAAAATATTTTATCTTGCGATATATTATCCAGATACATATTGAGTGACGTCTCCAAGCCATGCCCAAACCGGACAATCCATTTGACCTTGCACGCTTCACCGAAGGCGCGGACAAAGCCTGCGCCCTGCTGAAAGTGCTGGTCAACCGCGACCGCCTGCTGTTGCTGTGCCAGCTGTCTCACCATGAGCGCAACGTGGGCGAGCTGGAACAACTGACCGGCATTCGCCAGCCGACACTGTCGCAGCAGCTCACCGTGTTGCGCAACGAGCAACTGGTCAGCACCCGGCGCGCCGGCAAGCAGATTTTTTACTCGCTGAGCAGCGCGCAGGCGACGGCCGTCATGGACGTGTTGTATCAGCAATTCTGTTCACCCACCCCGGAGCAACACGACGATGCCATCACTCCACGCTGACCTGATCCGCGCGCTGGCGGGGGGCGCCCTGATCGGCCTCGCCGCCGCCATGTTCCTGTTGCTAAATGGCCGCATCGGCGGCATCAGCGGCATCCTCGGCGGGCTGCTGCGCCCGGTGCGTAGCGAACTTGGCTGGCGCATCGCCTTCCTGCTCGGGCTGGCCCTCTCCCCGCTGGTGTTCGCGCTGTTCGCTCCCCTGCCCCTGGTGCATGTCGGGGCCGGCAAGGCGAGCCTGATCGTGGGCGGCCTGCTGGTCGGACTGGGCACCCGCTACAGTGCTGGCTGCACCAGCGGGCACGGTGTGTGCGGCATCGCGCGCCTGTCGCCCCGCTCGCTGGCCGCGACCGCCGTCTTTATGCTGGCCGGCTTCGTCACCGTGTTCGTGCTGCGCCATCTGTCCGGATCGGGCGCCTGATGAAATACGCCAGCACAGCCTTCATCAGCGGCCTGGTGTTCGGCCTCGGCCTGATCCTGTCAGGCATGACCGATCCGGCCAAGGTGATCGGTTTCCTGGACCTGGCCGGCGCCTTCAATCCCGCCCTGGCGTTGGTGATGGCCGGCGCCATTCCAGTGGCGGCCATTGCCTTTCGCATCGCGGCCCGGCGTTCAACCACACTGCTGGACGGAGCGCTGCACCTGCCCGACGCGCGCAAGATCGACCGGCGCCTGCTGATCGGCGCGCTGACCTTCGGCGCCGGCTGGGGCGTGGCCGGCTACTGCCCCGGTCCGGCGCTGGCGTCGCTCATGACAGGCGGCGGCGATGCCTTGCTGTTCGTGGCGGCGATGGTGGGCGGGATGCTGCTCTTTGAATTGATCGAATCGGTCCGCAAGGCGCGCCGCGCCCCGTAAACACGAGCACGCGTTGCGCCTCCGGCACGCTCGTGCACACGGAAAACGCGCGACCGACAAGCCGCCCACACCCCGCCGCGCCTGCGCTAGAATGCGATCCTGCAACTTCTCGCATTTCCTTTCATTTCCTCTCGAACTGTATTTACCATGCGCCTACTTGTCCTTCCCCTCCTGGCCGCGATGTGGGCGATCCCCGCCGTCGCCGCCACGCCCATCAGCCTCGACCAGGCGATGGCTCACCCCGACTGGATCGGCACGCCGGCGGAAACCGCCTGGTGGAGCTGGGACGGCAAGCAGGTGTTTTACAAACAGAAGCGCACCGGTTCCCAACTGCGCGACATCTACCAGGGCGCGCCCGGAAAACCACGCCTGGTGGGCGACGCCGAACTGGCCAACCTGGACAGCGACAAGGTCATCTACAACCGCGAGCGCACCCGCTCGATCATGCTGCGCAACGGCGACCTGTTCGAGCGCGACCTCAAAAGCGGCGCGCTGACCCAGATCACGCGCGGCAGCAGCGGCCTGGCCGCGCCCCAATACGCCGCCGATGGCCTCAGCGTGCAGTTCCGCGTCGGCCACGAATGGCTCGGCTGGAACCGCGCCGACCGCCTGATCTCACCGCTAGCCGCGGCGCGCGCCACCAAGGACCCGGACGCCGCGCCGGATGCCGACAACCTGCGCGACCTGCAACTGCGCCTGATCTCCACGCTCAAGCGCCAGAAGGACGACCGCGACGCGGGGCGCGAGCGCGTCGAACAGGAACGCCGCGCCGATCCCACGCGCGCACCGGCGCCGATCTACCTGGGTGATAAAGTCGTCATCGACGGCAGCGCGCTGTCGCCGGACGGCCGCTGGCTGCTGCTGGTGACCGCGCCCAAGGCCACCGACAAGGGCCGCGTCGGCAAGCTGCCGCGCTACGTGACCGAATCGGGCTACGAAGAATTCGACGACCAGCGTCCGCGCGTGGGCCGCAACGCGCCGGTGTCGCACACGCTCAAGCTGGTCAACCTGGCCACCCGCGAGATACGCGATTTGTCCTTCGACACCCTGCCCGGCATCGGCATCGATCCGCTGGCCGACCTGCGCAAGGCGCAAAAACTGCCTGAGCTGAAAGGCAACCGCGTGGTACGCGTGGACGACGACGGCGCCGCCGTCGAATGGAACCGCAACGGTACCGGCCTGGCGGTGATGCTGCGCGCCGCCGACAACAAGGACCGCTGGATCGCCACCGTCGACCTGGCCGGCGCCACGCTCAAGCCGGTCCACCGCGTCACCGACAACGCCTGGGTCAACTCGGGCAACAACGAATTCGGCTGGCTGCCCGATAACAGCACGCTGTGGTACCTGTCCGAAGAAAGCGGCTACGCGCACCTGTACACCCGCGCCAGCGACGGCAAGACGCGCGCGCTCACGCAGGGCAAGTGGGAAGCGACCCGCATCCAGTGGTCGGCCGATGGCAGCACGGCTTTCATGATGTGCAACCCGAAGAACCCGGGTACATATGAAGTGTGCTCGGTCTCGGCCGTTGATGCCAAGCTGCGCGAAGTGACGGCGCTCGAAGGCGTGGAGCAGTTTACGCTGTCACCGGACGAACGCAAGCTGCTGGTGCACTATTCGTCGAGCTACATGCCGGCGCAGCTGGCGACCGTCGCTGCCAGTGGCGGCGCACCAGTCAAGCTGACCGATACGCGCTCGCCTGATTTCAGGGCGCGCAGCTGGATCGAACCGCAGTACGTTGCCGTGCCGTCGACCAAAGGCGCGGGCCAGATCTGGGGCAAGCTGTATCGCCCTGCGAATCTGGAACCGGGCAAGAAGTATCCGATCGTGATGTTCGTGCACGGCGCGGGCTACCTGCAAAATGTGAGCAAGCGCTATCCGGTGTACTTCCGCGAGCAGATGTTCCACAACCTGCTGGTCGAAAAGGGCTACATCGTGCTCGATCTGGACTACCGCGCATCCAGAGGCTACGGGAGCGCCTGGCGCACCGCGATCTATCGCCAGATGGGCTATCCGGAGCTGGAGGATTATGTGGATGGCGTCAACTGGATGGCGGCGAACCACCAGGGCGACCTGAAAAACGTGGGCGTGTATGGCGGCAGTTATGGCGGCTTCATGACCTTCATGGCGCTGATGCGCGAACCGGAGATGTTCAAGTCGGGCGCGGCGCTGCGGCCTGTAACCGACTGGACGACTTATAACCACGAGTACACCGCAAATATCTTGAATACGCCGGATCTCGATCCGGAAGCGTACCGCAAGTCGTCGCCGATCGAATACGCCGACAAGCTGCGCGGGAACCTGCTGATCTCGCACGGGATGGTGGACGATAACGTGTTCTATCAGGATTCGGTGCGCATCGCGCAGCGCCTGATCGAGCTGAAAAAGGATCACTGGGAACTGGCCAGCTATCCGCTGGAACGGCACGCGTTCGTGCAGCCGGAGAGCTGGTATGACCAGTATCGCCGGATTTACCAGCTGTTTGAGCGGACGTTGAAGTAACGGTCCGCGCACTTACCGCTACCCCGCAAACCGTCGTTCCCGCGCAGGCGGGAACGCATGCGTCACCCCCCAAGTTCGTACCGTAGCTGCAGGCGGCTTAAAAACTTGGGTTGCCGTGGGGGCGCCTAGCCCTGCGCGGGAACGACGTTATGGACGGCGATGGCCTAATCCGACACCGCAAGAAAATCCAGCAACGTCAACGCCACCACCTTGGTCGCCTTGCGCAAATCCTCCAGCGCCAGGCGTTCATCGGCCTTCTTCGCATTCGACTCCGGCACCGTACGCGGCCCCGCGCCATACAGCACGGCCGGAATCCCATGCTCCCCATACAAACGCGCATCGGCATACAACGGCGTGCCCTGCGCCGGAATTTCCTCGCCGATCACCTGCTTGCCATTTTTCTGCAGGCTCGCCACCAGCTTGTCCGACCCCGGCAACGGCCGCAGCGCATGCGACAGCAGCAAGCGCCTGATCTCGACCCGAATCCCCGGCTCGCCGCGCACAGCATCCTCGATCAGCGCCCTCACCTGCGCCTCCACCGCGACCGGATCTTCTTCCGGAATCATGCGCCGGTCCATCTTCATCACGACCTTCCCCGGCACCACGTTGGTGTTGGTGCCGCCATCGATACGGCCCACCAGCATGGTCGGCGAATCGATACCCGCCACCTTCGACTTGATTTTTTTAAGTTCCGGCAGTTGCCCGTAAATTGCATTCAGGATGCGCGTTGCAGCCTGCAGCGCATCGTGCCCGGTCTCCGGCATGGCGCCATGTCCCGACTTGCCATGGACAGTAATTTCCAGCTGCAGGCAGGCGTTATGCGCCGTGACGATGTTATAGCTGAAGCCCGCCGCGATGACGAAATCGGGTTTGGTCAGCTTTTGTTCGAGCAGCCAGCCCGGCCCCAGCAAACCGCCGAACTCCTCGTCGTAGGTGAAATGCAGTTCAAGCCCGCCCTTGAGCGGCACGCCCAGTGCTTCCAGTGCGCGCACGGCAAAAATATACGTCGAAAAATCGCACTTCGACACCGCCGCCGCGCGTCCATAAATGAAGCCATCTTCGACCACGCCGCCATACGGCGGATGCACCCAGCCTTCGCCCGGCGGCACCACGTCGCCATGCGCATTGAGCGCGATGGTCGGCCCGCCCGCCGCATACGGCCGGCGCACGATCAGGTTGGTGATGCTCTCCATGCCGTAGTCGCGCACCGCCTGTGCCGGCACCGCATGTTTCTCGGCGCTCCAGCCGAATGCCTCCACCATGCTGGCCACGGCGTTCGCGTGCGGCGCATTGTTCCCCGGCGGCGTGTCGGTCGGGATGCGGATCACCTGCTGCAAAAACGCCACCTGTTCATCGAAATGGGCGTCGATCCAGTCAATCAGTTTTTCTTGTGCTTGCATTGTCATTGCAGTTCTTCCTATTTAGCGCCGGCTTCAAACCACGCGGCGACCTGCGCGCGCTCGGCATCGGTCATGTTGGTCAGGTTCGCGATCGGCATGGCCTTGAGCTGCACCGACTGCTGGTAAATCTTCGCTGCGTTCTGGTGAATCAGTTCCGCGTTGTGCAGCATGATGCCGGCCGGTGCGCTGGCAAACCCCGGCTGGGTCGGGCGCTCGGCATGGCAGGTCGCGCAGCGCTGCATGATGATGGCCTGCACCTGCGCGAACTGCGCCGCCGGATCGGCGCCGGCAACGGGAGCCGCTGGCGCATTGGGCGCGATCGCAATGGCCACCGCCGCCAGCAGCGCCACGCCGGCCACCGGATACTTCCACTCCACACGGCCCTTGTGGCGCAGGTTGAAGAAGTGGCGGATCAGCACGCCCGCCGCCATGATCCCGGCCAGCACCGCCCACGCATGCTCGTGGCGGTACGTCATGGCGTAGTGATTGCTGATCATGATGAACAGGACCGGCAAGGTGAAGTAGTTGTTATGCACGCTGCGCTGCTTGGCCTTGAGGCCGTGAATCGGGTCAGGCTTCTGGCCCGCCATCATCGCGGCCACCATCTTGCGCTGCCCCGGAATGATCAGCATCAGCACATTGGCCACCATCATGGTGCCGATCATGGCGCCCACGTGGATGTAGGCCGCGCGCCCGCTCAGGTATTTGTTCAGCACATACGCGCTGGCGACCAGGAACAGGAACATCACGATCCCGAACGGCAGCTCGCGCTGGCCTAGCGGGGAGCGGCACAGCAGGTCGTACACCGTCCAGCCGACAACCAGGCTAGCGATGCCGATGCCGATCGCCTGCCACGAACTGAGGTCCGCCACGGCCTTATCGACCATCATCGCCTGCGCATTGAAGTAGTAGACGATGGTGAGCAGCGCAATACCGGACAGCCAGGTGGAATAGGCTTCCCACTTAAACCAGTGCAGTTCCTTCGGCAGTTCCGCCGGCGCGACCAGGTATTTCTGCGGGTTGTAGAAGCCGCCGCCATGCACCGCCCACAATTCGCCCGATACGCCTTTCCTGGCCAGGTCGGAACCCGGCGCCGGGGGGCGGATGGTGTTGTCCAGCCAGACAAAGTAAAACGAGGCGCCGATCCAGGCGATACCGGTGATCACGTGCAGCCAGCGCACAATGAGGTTGAGCCATTCGAGGCCGTAGGGGATCAGGTATCCGAACACTTCCATGGGGGTTCCTTGTTGCGTGGGCTGCGGCGATAGTAGCGCGATTTTACCCACGATAAACTGATTCAAGTGCGACAACATGAAATATGGCGTATATTCGACATACTCGAATTCATATACATACCGATGTCCAGCCTCCCCCAACACCTTGACCTGCACCTGATCCGCATTTTGTACCTGCTGCTGGTCGAAAAAAACGTCTCGCGCGTGGCGCTCAAGCTCAATCAGCCGCAGCCCTCGATTTCGGCATCGCTGCGCAAACTGCGCGAACTGACCGGCGATCCGCTGCTGGTGCGCGGCGCGCGCGGCATGGTGCCGACCCAGCATGGCGAAAGCCTGCTCAAGCCGGCCAAGCGCATCCTCGACGAAACCGAGAGCCTGTTCGTCAAGAAGTCGCCCTTCGTGCCGCAGGAAGAAGCGCGCACCTTCCACATCGCCGCGCCGGATTACCTCGACAGCCAGTTTTTACCGAACGTGGTGGCGGCGCTACGGCGCGGTTCGCCCAACAGCCGCGTGGTGATCCACAGCCTGGGCGGCGGCGTCGATTACATCCGCATGCTGTCGGACGGCGACATGGATCTCGTCATCGCCAACTGGGACGAGCCACCGGCGCACCTGCACATCTCCAAGCTGTTCGAAGACCCGATCATCTGCACCATGCGCGCCGACAGCCCGTACGCCAAACGCACCGCCAGCGATGCGATGACGATCGAGGATTACCTGTCCCTGCCCCACGTGGCGCCATCGCAGATGCTGCCCGGTTACCACGGCGTGATCGACTCTTTCCTCGAACGCCAGGGCATGCAGCGCACGGTGGCGGTGGAATCGGCCTATTTCGGCCTGATTCCGTATATGCTGACGCAGACCGACCTGGTACTGACCACCGGCCGCCAGTTCATGCGTTTTTACGAAAAGACGCTGCCGCTCAAGAGCTTCACGGTGCCGGTGAAATTCCCGCCGATGCGGTTTTACCAGTTGTGGCACGAACGCGTGCACCAGGCGCCCGAGCACAAATGGCTGCGCGACCAGGTCAGCGCGGCGGCCAAGGCGCTGGTACAGAAGTAGCGATAGCGGTTATCAGCTGGCTCGTATAGTCGCAAAGCGGCCAGCGCTTATGATCGATCATCAAAGATGGAATACCGAAACATGACTACATTGACGGATTTGAACAGCTGCGACGCGGCGGCCTTTGTCGGCACCCTGCACGGCATTTACGAACACTCGCCGTGGATTCCGGAACGCGCATTGTCGGGGCGCCCTTTCGCCACCGTTGCGGCGCTCAAGTACGCGCTGCAAACGGCGGTAACCAAAGCCAGCGTCGACGAACAGCTTGGCCTGATCCGCGCCCACCCCGAACTGGCCGGCAAAGCCGCCATCGCGGGTGAACTGACGCAGGAGTCGACCAATGAGCAGGCCAAGTCCGGCCTGAACCTGTGCAGCGCGGAAGAATACGCGACCCTGCACAAGCTCAATGCCGACTACAACGCCCGCTTCGGCTTTCCGTTCATCCTCGCGGTCAAGGGCCCGGACGGCAACGGCCTGACGCGCAGCGCCATCATCGAGACGTTCACGCGGCGCCTGAAAAACCAGCGCCCCGACGAGATGGCCGAATGCCTGCGCCAGATTCACCGCATCGCCGAATTGCGCATCAACGACCTGCTCAAGCTGGTTCCCATATTCGGTCCCACCGTGATGCAATGGGCCGAGACCATCGGCGCGTGGAGCGAAGCGGATGATGGCCTCACGTGCTCATACATGACCGGCGTGCACCAGCGCACTGCGGCGCAACTGGCCGAATGGATGCGCGACGCCGGCATGGAAACCTATATCGACGCCGTGGGCAATGTGGTTGGGCGCTATCTGTCGGCTGACCCCGATGCGAAGACGCTGATGACCGGTTCGCACTACGACACCGTGCGCGATGGTGGCAAGTACGACGGGCGCCTCGGCATCCTGCTGCCGATTGCGGTGGTACGCCACCTGCACGAGCGCGGCGAACGCCTGCCCTATCATCTCGAAGTGGTCGGCTTCGCCGAGGAAGAAGGCGTGCGCTTTCGCAGTACCTTCCTGGGCAGTAACGCGGTGATCGGGCAGTTCGACATGGCGCTGCTGGAGCAGGTCGATGCCGACGGCGTCACCATGCTGCAGGCGCTGACGGCGGCCGGCCACCATCCGGCGGCGATTGCCTCGGTCGCGCGCAATCCGGCCAATCTGCTGGGCTTTGTGGAGGTGCATATCGAACAGGGGCCGGTGCTGCTGGAGCGCGGCCTGGCGGTGGGCGTGGTAACAGCGATTGCCGGCAGCTCGCGCTACCTGGTGGATCTGACCGGACTGGCCAGCCATGCGGGTACCACGCCCATGAACATGCGCAAGGATGCGGCGGCTGCGGCGGCGGAGATCGTGCTGCTGGTCGAACGGCGCTGCAGCGGCGCCGGGTCACTGGTGGGAACGGTGGGACAGTTACAGGTGCCGAATGGGTCGGTGAATGTGATTCCCGGCCACTGCAAGCTGTCGCTGGACATCCGCGCTGCGGACGACGCCGTGCGCCACGCGGCCGTCAAGGAGATATTGGACGGTATCGAGGCGATCTGCGGGCGCCGGCATGTGGAAGTGGAGATTGAACAGATCGTGTCGGCACCGGCCGCACCATGCGCGCCAGCGCTGATGGACCAACTGGGCGCCGCTATCGAACGCGCCGGCCTGCCGCGTTATGACCTCGCATCCGGTGCGGGGCACGATGCGATGGCGATGGCAAAGATCACCGATGTGGCGATGCTATTTACACGGTGCGGCAATGGTGGGATCAGCCATAACCGGCTGGAGACGATGACGGGTGATGATGCCGAACTGGCGGCGCAGGTATTGCTCGATTTTTTGAAGAACCTACTCTAGCGTCGTTCCCGCGCAGGCGGGAACCCAAGTCCATCGAACAGTTAACGGCTCCAGATGTAACTTGGGTTGCCGTGGGGGCGCCTAGCCCTGCGCGGGAAGTCGGTTCTGCCAGTGGCAGAAACGACGATTAGGGCGTCAGCACGACCTTCCGGCACTCATCCTCTTTTTTATCGAACATCTTGTACCCCTCCGCCGCCTGCGACAGGTTCAGGCGATGCGAGATGATCGCATTCGGATGCAGCTTGCCTTCCTCGATGAACTTGAGCAGCTCCGGCATATGCTTCTGCACGTGCGTCTGCCCCGCCTTGATTCCAATCCCCTTCTCGAAGATATCGCCAAACAGGAAGCCGTGAATGAATCCGGCATACAAGCCAGGCACGCTAACAGTCCCACCGCGCCGCACGGCAGCGATACACTGGCGCAGCGCCTTGCCGCTGCTGCCTTCGAGCTTCAGGCTGGTCATCACGGTTTCCACCGTACTGCCCTTGGCCTCGAAACCGACCGCCTCCACCACGCCATCGACACCGCGCGCATCGGTGTGATCGAGGATGAACTCCGCAGCGTCGCAGTCGTCGAAATTGATCGGAATGACACCATACGTCTGGCGCGCGAATTCAAGCCGGAACGCATGATGGTCGACCATGAAAATCTTCTCGATCCCCAGCATGCGCGCACTGGCCGCCGCCATCTGCCCCACCGGCCCGGCACCGAAAATCGCCAGGCTGCCGCCCTTGCCCACGCCCGTATTGAGCACCGCCTGGTAACCGGTCGGCAGAATATCGCTCAGGAACAGCACCTGCTCGTCGGCCAGCGTATCCGGAATCTTGATCGGGCCCACATTCGCCTTCGGCACCCGCACGTACTCGGCCTGCCCGCCCGGCACGCCGCCATACAAATGACTGAACCCGAACAGCGCCGCGCCGGAGCGCAGGCTTTTCTTGTTCATGATCGAACCACGATCCGGATTGGTCCTCTCGCACGCGGAATACAGATCCATGTCGCAGAAAAAGCAGCTGCCGCATGCGATCACGAACGGCACCACCACGCGGTCGCCCTTCTCCAGCTTGGTGACGCCGCCCCCCGTCTCGACGACTTCGCCCATGAATTCATGGCCAAGGATATCGCCACTTTTCATCGCCGGAATCTTCCCGCGGTACATGTGCAGGTCCGACCCGCAGATCGCGGTGGCAGTCACTTTCAGGATGATATCGTCCGACTCCTGCAAAATCGGATCGGGAACGTTGTCGACCTTGACGTCGTTGCTGCCGTGATAGGTTAAAGCGCGCATGAACTGTCCTCCTCATGGAAAAGGACAGCGTAACAAGCAAATTCCCATGCACCAATCAGCAGAGTCCGTCCGTGGGGGTAGGAGAACGCCGACGTAATTTCTTGACTGAAATTATGAAGACACGATTTTCGCGCGTTCCAGCATGGCGTGCAGCAACACATTGCAGCCCGCTTCCAGGTGGTCGGACTTGGCATCCTCGATTTCGTTGTGGCTGATGCCGTCCTTGCAGGGCACGAAAATCATCCCGGCGGGCGCCAGGCGGGCGGCGTAGATGGCGTCGTGGCCGGCCCCGGACACCACGTCCATGGTGGAGTATCCAAGCCTGGCGGTCGCTTCGCGCACCGCACCCACGCAGTCCGGATGGAACGGGCAAGGCGGATAATACGACACGCGCTCGATCGAAATGGCCAGCCCGGAGTCGCTGCGGGTCTTGTCGATAAAGGCCAGCATCTCTTCATGCATGGTATTGAGCAGTTCATCGTTCACGTTGCGCAGGTCGATGCTGAATTTGACCTCGCCGGGAATGACGTTGCGGCTGTTGGGGAACACCTGCACCATGCCGACCGTGCCACGGCCATACGGCGGATAGCGGTTCGCGATCTTCACCACCTCCTGCATGATGTAGGTGGAGACCTGCATCGCATCCTTGCGCAAGCCCATGGGCGTAGGGCCGGCGTGTGCCTCCATGCCGGTGACCACGCAGTCGTACCACGACAGGCCCATCACCGCCGGCACCACGCCGATTACCTTGTCGGCATCTTCCAGCACCGGGCCTTGTTCGATATGGGTTTCAAAGTAGGCACCGATGGGGTGCTGGCCCGGGACCTGCTCGCCCATGTAGCCGATGCGCGCCAGTTCATCCTTGACGCACTTGCCTTCGGTGTCCTTGGCGGCGTAGGCGGTCTCCAGGCTGAAGGCGCCGCAGAAGACGCCGGAGCCCATCATCACGGGCACGAAGCGCGAGCCTTCCTCGTTGGTCCAGAAGGCCACTTCGACCGGCGCTTCGGTAGCGATGCCCTGGTCATTGAGGGTACGCACGACTTCCAGGCCGGCCAGCACGCCATAGTTGCCATCGAACTTGCCGCCGGTCGGCTGGGTGTCGATATGGCTGCCGGTCATGATCGGCGGCAGCGACGGATTGCGGCCTTCGCGGCGCATGAAGACATTGCCGATCTGGTCGATCGTGATCGACATGCCGGCTTCCTTCGCCCAGCCGACGACAAGGTCGCGGCCTTGCTTGTCGAGGTCCGTGAGAGCGAGGCGTTTGACGCCGCCTTTTGGCGTGGCGCCGATTTTGGCCAGTTCCATCAGCGACGCCCACAGGCGCTCGCCGTTAATGCGCAGATCGTTCATTGATCACTCCAAAATTCCATCGTCGTTCCCGCGAAGGCGGGAACCCAGGTTTTCGTGCCAGCCACCGAGACAATCGGCGTTATTCAAGCATGCGTTTTGGTAAATGCAGGCCGATCCACATGCCGCCCGGCGCCCGCCACCGCACGCAGCTCGCCCCTGGCGAATACCACGTTCCCGGCATGCAGGGTATGCGAAGGAATGCCCTTCACGGTGCGCCCTTCGAACACGTTGAACCCACCTTTGGCAAACTGCGTCTTGGCCGAAATGGTGCGCGTGCCTTCCGGATCCCACACCACCAGGTCCGCATCCGCGCCCACCGCTACCACGCCCTTGCGCGGGTACATATTGAAAATCTGCGCCGCGTTCGCGGACGTCACGCGCACAAACTCCGATGGCGTCAGCATCCCGGAATTCACGCCCGCATCCCATACCACCGACATGCGGTCCTCGACGCCGCCGCAGCCGTTCGGAATCTTGGTGAAATCGTCCTGCCCCGCCGCCTTCTGCTCCGCGCAAAAGGTGCAGTGATCGGTCGCCGTCGTATGCAGGTTCCCGCCGCGCAGGCCCTGCCACAGTGCGGCCTGATGGTGCTTGCTGCGAAACGGTGGGCTCATCACGTGTCCGCGCGCGAATTCCAGATCCGCGCTCTGGTACACGCTGTCGTCGATCACCAGGTGTCCCGCCAGCGCCTCGCCGTACACGCGCTGGCCCTTGGCCCGCGCACGCGCAATCGCATCGAGCGACTCGGCGCACGACACGTGCACGATGTACACCGGCGTTCCCAGCACATTGGCGATCGCAATGGCGCGGTTGGCGGCCTCCGCTTCCACTTCGGGAGGACGCGAGAGCGGATGCGCGCTCGGGCCGGTGATGCCTTTTTTGAGCAAGTCCTGCTGCAGCTGGAAAACCAGTTCGCCATTCTCGGCGTGCACGGTCGGAATCGCGCCCAGTTCCAGCGCGCGCGTGAAGCTGCGCACCAGCGTTTCATCGCCCGCCATGATGGCGTTCTTGTATGCCATGAAGTGCTTGAAGCTGTTCACGCCGTGATCGCGCACCAGCGTGCCCATTTCCTCGTGCACCTTGTCGCTCCACCAGGTGACCGCCACGTGGAAGGTATAGTCGCCTGCGGACTTCGCGGCCCAGCCGCGCCACGTGTGGTACGCCTCCAGCAAGGATTGCTGCGGATTGGGGATGACGAAGTCCATGATGGTCGTGGTGCCGCCCGCCAGGCCGGCGGCGGTTCCGGTAAAGAAGTCGTCGGCCGTCACGGTGCCCATGAACGGCAGCTGCATGTGGGTGTGGGTGTCGATCCCGCCCGGCATGACGTACTGGCCGCTGGCATCGATCACCGTCGCATTGGCGGGCGCATCGAGCTGCTCGCCGATGGCAACGATCTTGTCGCCCTCGCAGAGTACATCGGCGCGAAACGCGCGGTCTGCATTGACGACCGTGCCGCCTCGGATAATCGTGGTCATAAATCTCTCCTGTAAGGCAAACAGATACTCAGGTACGGGCTGCGGTGCTGAGGGTGGGCAGCGCCTTCCCCTTCATCATCACGCCGTACACCAGTGCGGAAATGGCGATCCCGACGAACCACGCATATGTATACAGTGTCTTGAACAATGCGCCCACGTCCGGGAACGACGCCGGAAAGGCCGCATTCAGAAATCCCGGGATATTCGGCGCCACGCCGAGAACGAAGGCGACAATCGCGCCCATGTTCCAGCCGTTCCCGTACGAGTAGACGCCGTCGTCGCGGTACAGGTGGTCGACATTGAGCTCGGTCTTGCGGATGAAGTAGTAATCGATGATCAGGATGCCGGCGATGGGCCCGAGCAGCGCCGAGTAGCCGATCAGCCAGGTGAAGATATAGCCTTCGGTCGATTCGAGGATCTTCCAGGGCATCATCACCAGCGCGATGCCCGCCGTGATGTAGCCGCCGGCGCGGTAGGTGATGTGTTTCGGCGCCAGCGACGAAAAATCGTAGGCCGGGCCAACCAGGTTGGCGGCCAGGTTGACGCTGACGGTATCGACCAGCAGCACGATCAGCGCGATCAGCACGGCGATGCCGGTCATGCGGCTGGCCAGGTCGACCGGGTCCCAGATCGCCTTGCCGTACAAAACCACCGTGGCCGACGTCACGATCACGGCCAGCGCCGCCAGCAGCCCCATTGGCACGGGCAGGCCGACCGACTGGCCGATAATCTGGTCGCGCTGGGTTTTGGCGAAGCGCGTGAAGTCGGGGATGTTCAGCGCCAGCGTGGCCCAGAAACCCACCATGGCCGTGAGCGATGGCCAGAAAGTGCTCCAGAACTGGCCCGCTTTCTTGCCGCCTTCGACGAACTGGGATGGCTGTTCGAGCAGCGGGCCGAATCCGCCGGCCTTGTTGTAGACCCAGCCAAGCAGCACGAAGCAGATGAGGATCTTCAGCGGCGCGGTCCAGGTTTCGAGTTTGCGGATCGATTCCATGCCGTGCACGATGTAGTAGAACTGGATGGCCCAGAAGGCGAGAAAGCACAGGAGCTGCATGCCGTTGATGCCCAGGCCCGCGATTTTGGCGCCGCCGATTTCGGCCCCCATCATCACGCCGATCAACGTGTAGATCATGCTGCCGCCGAACCAGGTCTGGATGCCGTACCAGCCGCAGGCGACAATGGCCCGCATCAGGGCGGGAATGCGGGCGCCGGTGGTGCCGAACGAGGCGCGCGCCAGCACGGCGTAGGGAATGCCGTACTTGGTGCCCGCGTGGCCGATCAGCAGCATGGGCAGCAGCACGATGGCGTTGGCGATAAAGACCGTGAGCACCGCCTGGTAGCCGGACATGCCGCCTTCGATCAGGCTGGCCGACAGGGTGTAAGCCGGAATGCACATGACCATGCCGACCCACAGGGCGGCGAAGTGATACCAGCGCCAGGTGCGCTGCGCGTCGGAGGTGGGTGCGAGGTCTTCGTTCCAGAGCTGCGTGTTGGCGGACAGGTCGTTGCTCACAGTGGGGTTCTCCTATTGATGACACGGGACGCTAGCACCGTCGTTCCCGCGCAGGCGGGAACGACGGTTAGCTGATGACTTCGGCCCTTGGATTGCGCGGATCCTGGGTCCAGTTCATATACGGTTTCACGGCCGGCTGCGGCACCATCGTAATACACGCCTCCACCGGACAGGTAATCTCGCACAGATTACACCCAACGCACTCGGACTTGATCACTTCGTACGTGCGCACACCCGCCGCGTCGATCAGCTGCGCGATCGACTGGTGCGAGGTATCCTCGCACGCCACATAGCACTTGCCACACTTGATGCACTTGTCCTGATCGATCTGCGCGATCACCTGATAGTTCATGTCCAGGTATTTCCAGTCGGTCGTATTCGGCACCGCCTTGCCCGAAAACTCCGCGATGGTCTTGTACCCCTTCTCGTCCATCCAGCGCGACAGGCCGTCCTTCATTTCCTCCACGATCCGGAACCCGTGCAGCATCGCCGCCGTGCACACCTGCACCGAGCCTGCGCCCAGCGCGATGAATTCGGCCGCATCGCGCCAGTTCCCGATGCCGCCGATGCCCGAAATCGGCAAGCCGTGCGTCTCGGGATCGCGCGCGATCTCGGCCACCATGTTCAGCGCAATCGGCTTGACCGCCGCGCCGCAGTAGCCGCCGTGCGTACTGGCGTTGCCCACGATCGGCAGTGCCACCATGCGGTCCAGGTCCAGGTGCGTGATCGAATTGATCGTATTAATCAGCGATACCGCATCGGCCCCACCCGCCTTGGCCGCCCGCGCAGGTTTACGCACATCGGTGATATTCGGCGTGAGCTTGACGATCACCGGCAGCTTCGAGTGCTTCTTGCACCAGCGCGTCACCATCTCCACATACTCGGGCACCTGCCCCACCGCCGCACCCATGCCGCGCTCCGGCATGCCATGCGGGCAGCCGAAATTGAGCTCGATGCCATCCGCGCCGGTCGCTTCGACCTTGGGCAGGATCTCAGCCCACAGCGCCTCCTCGCACGGCAGCATCAGCGACACGATCATGGCGCGGTCCGGCCAGTCCTTCTTCACCTGCGTGATCTCGCGCAGGTTGATCTCCAGCGAGCGGTCGGTAATGAGTTCGATGTTATTGAAGCCGATCACCTCGCGGTTCTTGCCATACAAGGCGGAGTAGCGCGACGACACGTTCACCGCGGCCGGGTCTTCGCCGAGCGTCTTCCAGACCACCCCGCCCCAACCCGCCTCGAAGGCGCGCACCACGTTGTAAGCCTTGTCGGTCGGTGGCGCGGAGGCCAGCCAGAACGGATTGGGGGACTTGATGCCGCAAAATTCGATGCTCAGGTCAGCCATGGGAAGCCTCCACCTTGAATTGGATGTCATTGTGAATGGCCATCGCCGCCAGCTTGCCATGCTGGACCGCCTGAACCGTCAAATCCTGCCCGGGCGCGATGCAATCGCCGCCCGCATAAATGCCCGCCAGCGCCGTGCGGAACTGCGCATCGACGTGAATCTTGTCGCCTTCGCGCGTGATCTGCTGCGCCATCTCGTCCGACAAACCGACCGGATCGATGCTCTGGCCGATGGCCTTGAACACGGCTTCGGCGGAGATCTCGATGAAGGCGCCAGTGCCGACCAGGCGGCCATCGTCGAGGCGCGTCTCTTCAAAGCGCATTCCGCGCACGCGGCCCGCCTCGTCGAGCAGCACTTCCAGAGGCGCCGCCCAGGTGCGGATGCGCACCATATTGGCCTTGGCGATATCCTGTTCGTGGTGCGTGGCGGTCATCGACTCGAAGCCGCGGCGGTACACCAGCGTCACGTCTTGCGCACCAAGGCGCTTGAGCTGCACCGCCATGTCGATCGCCGTGTTGCCGGCGCCGATGACGATGGCGCGCGCGGGCACCGGCAGCGCCGCCAGGTCGCTCGCCTGGCGCAGGTCGGCGATGTAGTCGACCGCCGCCATCAGGCCGGGCGCGTTCTCACCCGTCAAACCAAGCTGGCGGCTGGCGTTCAGGCCCAGGCCCAGGAACACGGCATCGTACTGGGCGTGCAGTTCGTGCAGTTGCAGGTTCACTCCCAGGGTGCGGCCGTGCTGGACTTCGATGCCGCCGATACTGAGCAAGAACTCGACCTCGCGCTGGGCGAAGTCGCCGGTCAGCTTGTACTTGGCGATGCCGTATTCATTCAGGCCGCCGGATTTTTCGCGCGCCTCGAAGATGACGACATCGTTGCCCAGCATGGCGAGGCGGTGCGCACACGACAGCCCGGCCGGACCGGCGCCGACCACCGCGATCTTCTTTCCGGTGCGTTCGGCGCGCTGGAAGGGATAGGACTTGAAGGAGGCGTGATCGAGCGCGTGCCGCTGCAGCAAGCCGATTTTAACCGGCTGGCCTTCCTCGTCGTGATTGCGCACGCAGGCGTCTTCGCACAGGATCTCGGTGGGACACACGCGGGCGCAGCTGCCGCCCAGGATGTTCTGCTTGAGGATGCCCGCCGCCGCGCCGTTGATGTTCTTGTCGTGGATATTGCGGATAAAACTGGCCACGTCGATCTCGGACGGACAGATGCGGGTACACGGCGCGTCGTAACAGTACAGACAACGCGCGCTTTCGATGGCGGCCTGGCGCTCGGTCAGCGCCGGCGCGAGATCGGTGAACTGGTCGGCCAGTGCGCTGCTGGAGCCGGCCGCATGCGGCAGGTGCTTGAGAGATTCGATCATTTTACATCCCTGTTTTTATAATGTATTCACCCACTTGGCGGAAGCGTCGACGCTAATCTCATAGCCGTCGCCCCTCGCGATCCTTCCTACTTCATTTGTGGAAAAGCAAATTCCACGCCAGCGCTCGCCGTGTTCGGCCAGCGCTGCATCACCGCCTTGTGCCGCGTATAAAAGCGCACGCCTTCCGGCCCGTACGCATGATGGTCGCCGAACATGCTGCGCTTCCATCCACCGAAACTGTTGAACGCCATCGGCACCGGCAGCGGCACGTTCACCCCCACCATGCCGACCTGGATCTGGCGCACGAACTCACGCGCCGTGCCGCCGTCGCGCGTGTAGATCGCCACGCCGTTGCCGTACTCGTTGGCGTTGATCAGGTTGACCGCCGTGGCCACGTCCGGCGCGCGCAGCACGCACAGCACCGGCCCGAAAATCTCTTCCTTATATATCGACATATCGGGCGTGACGTGATCGAACAACGTGCCGCCCACGAAAAAGCCCTTCTCGCGTTCCGCCACCTTGCAGTTGCGCCCATCGACCACCAGCGTCGCGCCCTGCTCCACGCCCTCGCCGATCAAACGCTCGATGCGTTCCTTGGCCGCCGCACTGACCACCGGCCCCATTTCGGCGTCGGAGGCCATGCCGTCGCGGATCTTGAGCGCGGCGGTGCGCTTGCCCAATGCGCCAATCAGCTTGTCGCCGGCATCCCCCACCGCCACCACCACCGAAATGGCCATGCAGCGCTCGCCGGCCGATCCGAAGGCCGCGCCGATCAGGGCATCGGTCGCCATGTCCATGTCGGCGTCGGGCATGACCACCATGTGGTTCTTGGCCCCGCCCAGCGCCTGCACCCGCTTGCCGGCTGCGCTGCCGCGCGCGTAAATATATTCGGCGATCGGGGTCGAGCCGACGAAGCTGATCGCCTGCACATCGCGGTGATCGAGCAGCGCGTCGACCGTGACCTTGTCGCCCTGGACCACGTTGAACACACCGTCCGGCAGGCCCGCTTCCTGGAGCAGCCGCGCATGCAGCAGCGAGGCCGACGGATCGCGCTCGGACGGTTTGAGCACAAAGGTATTGCCGCAGGCGATCGCCACCGGGAACATCCACATCGGCACCATCACCGGGAAGTTAAACGGCGTGATGCCCGCCACCACGCCAAGCGCCTGGCGCATCGACCAGGCATCGATGCCGCGCGAAATCTGGTCGGTGAATTCGCCCTTGAGCAGTTGCGGAATACCGACCGCGAATTCCACCATCTCGATACCACGCGCCACTTCGCCCTGGGCATCCGAGAACGTCTTGCCATGTTCGCGCGTGAGCATGGCCGCGAATTCGTCGGTATGCGCCTGGCACAGTTGCAGGTACTTGAACAGTACCCGCGCGCGCGTCAGCGGCGGCGTGGCGGACCATGACGGAAACGCCGCGGCGGCCGCGGCGACGGCGGCATCCACATCGTCCGACGTACCCAGCGCCACCCGCGCGCACGGCTCGCCCATGGCGGGATTGAAGACATCGGCATAACGGCCGCTCGCCGTATCGACTTTGGCGCCGTTGATGAAGTGGGCGATTGTGTCCAACTTTGTATCGAGATTGCTCATTGGGTCAGTCCAGGTTTTTGAGGATGGTGGCGAGCTTGCCGAACAACTCGTCGATGTGCTTCTTCTCCAACACCAGCGGTGGCGACAGGGCGATGATGTCGCCCGTCGTGCGAATCAGCACGCCGTCGGCAAAGGCCTTTTTAAAGGCGCTGAACGCGCGCGCGCCCGGCTTGCCGTCGATTGGCGCGAGCTCGATGCCGGCCACCAGCCCGATCGTGCGGATATCGATCACGTGCGGCAGCCCTTTGAGCGAATGCACCGCGTCGGCCCAGTATTCCTGCACGGCCTTGGCGTTGTCGAGGATTTTCTGTTCCTCGAACACCTCCAGGGTGGCCAGCGCGGCGGCGCAGGCGAGCGGATGGCCCGAATAGGTATAGCCATGGAACAGCTCAATACCGGCCGGACCATCCATGAAGGCGTCGTGGATATGCTGTTTGGTGAACACGGCGCCCATCGGCACCATGCCGTTGGTGAGGCCCTTGGCGCAGGTGACCATGTCCGGCTCGACGCCGAAATAATCGTACGCGAACGGCGTGGTCAGGCGCCCGAAGCCGGTAATGACTTCATCGAAAATGAGCAGGATGCCGTGCTTGGTGCACAGTTCGCGCAGGCGCTTCAGATATCCTTTTGGCGGAATCAGCACGCCGGTGGACCCGGCCACCGGCTCGACGATGACGGCGGCGATGGTCGACGCGTCGTGCAGCGCGACGATGCGTTCCAGTTCGTCGGCCAGGTTGGCGCCGTGTTCGGGCTCGCCGCGCGAGTAGGCGTTCTTTTCCAGGTTGTGCGTGTGCGGCAGGTGATCCACACCCGGCAGCAGCGGCCCGAAGGTGCGGCGGTTGCCACCGATGCCGCCGACCGAAATGCCGCCGAAACCGACACCGTGATAACCGCGTTCGCGCCCAATCAGCCGCGTGCGCCCCGCTTCGCCGCGCGCACGGTGGTAGGCCAGCGCCATCTTGAGCGCCGTATCCACCGCTTCCGAACCGGAGTTGGTGTAAAAGACGTGGCCGAAGCGGCGCCCGGTGTAGTCCATCAGCTTTTCGGCGAGGTCGAACGCGGCCGGGTGGCCCATCTGGAAGGTGGGTGCGAAGTCGAGCTGGCCGACCATTTCGCGCACGGCGGCCACGATCTTCGGCTGCGCATGCCCGCACGGCACGCACCACAGGCCGGCGGTGCCATCGAGCACGCTGTTGCCGTCGACATCCTTGTAGTACATCCCCTCGGCCGACACCAGCAGGCGCGGGTTGGCCTTGAAGTCGCGGTTATTCGTAAATGGCATCCAAAACGATGACATCGATTCTGGTCTGGACTCGTTCATGCGACTCTCCAAGAATTTTTACAAGCAAAAAAATTATTTACCAGTTGGCAAAATGATGATGCAATAATAGTCAGCAGATCAACTATGGCACATATACACAAATCGCAAAACCCGCCAACCGTATCGGTGGCGCAAACAATACAGTTCGCGGCAATGCAACAAAGGAATGTGGATGGATGACAGCGACGTTTTGCATGAGGAAGTGCCTCCTGGCAATTGCGGAGATGGCTGGCCGGTGCTGGCGATCGAGCGCAGCAAGCGCGGCGGCCTGGTCGACCAGATCGTCGCCGCCATCACGCAGATGGTAAACCGGCGCGAACTGCGCGTGGGGACCAAGATGCCATCGGTTCGACGCTTCGCAAAGTGTAATGGCGTGAGCACCTTCACGGTGGTCGAGTCGTACGACCGCCTGCTCACGCTCGGCCTGTTAAGTTCACGCCGCGGTTCGGGCTTTTTCGTCGCCCGCAGCGAGGCGGCCAGCGCGCCGCAGCAACTGGCGCTGCAAGCGACGCCCGCCGCCATCGACGCCCTCACCCCCGACCTGTATTCCGGCGTGTCGGACGCGCTGCCGGTGGGCGCGGGCTGGCTGCCGCCCGAATGGTATGGCGACGACACGGTGCTCGACGCGGTGCGCCACGCGATGAAAATTCCGGCCAGCCGCCTGCGCGGCTACGGCCATCCGCTCGGCTTTCCCACGCTGCGCCAGCACATGGCCGCCACCCTCGCCGACGATCTGTTCGCGGCCAGCCCGGACCAGATTTTGCTCACTCACGGCGCCACCCACGCCTTCGACCTGATCCTGCGCACCCTGACCAAGCCGGGCGACACGGTGTTTGTCGAAGACCCGGGCTACAGCAATTTGCTGTCGCTGATCCGCCATCACGGCTGCATTGCGGTCGGCATTGCGCGCGGGCCGGACGGACTCGATATGGAGGTCTTGACGGCGCAGGCGGCGGCGCTCCAGCCCAAGCTCATGTTCGTCAACACCGTGCTGCAAAATCCGCTCGGCACCTCGCTCTCCCAGGCGCAGGCGCACCGGCTGCTACTGGCCGCCGAGCAGTTCGACTTCTGGCTGGTGGAAGACGACATTTACCGCGAACTGGCCGCCGGCGGCGACGCTTCGCTGGCCGCCATGGACGGCTTGCGGCGCGTGATCCGGGTCGGCAGTTTTTCCAAGACCCTCTCGCCGGTGCTGCGGGTCGGCTCGATCTGCGCCTCGAATTCGCTCATTCCCGAACTGCTGCGCGTGAAAATGCTGACCGGGCTGACCACCTCCGAAATCAACGAGCGCGCCGTGTACCACGCCATCTCGGCGCGGCCCTACAAGCGCATGCTGGAACGCCTGACCGGCCAACTCCAGTCGGGCCGCGAGCGCACCATCGAGCGCCTGTTCGAGGCGGGCATGGAGCCGCTGGCGCGGCCGCGTGGCGGCATGTTCGTCAGCGCCGGCTGGCCGCAAGCGCCCACGCCGGAATTCAACGGCAAGGTGATTGCCGACCGCGCGCTGCGCGCCGGCATCCTGCTTTCGCCATACGAATTTTTCATGCTGCGCCCGTCCCCCAGCATCTGGTTCCGCTTCAACGTGGCGTATGCCGCCGATGCGCCCCAACTGGTCCAGTTCCTGCAATCGCAACGCTGAAAGTCACCATGGCCGCCATCAAGACCGTCACCGCACCGCACAGCGCCGCCGTCAAGCGCCGCATCCTCAACCGCGACAAGCTCGAAGCCGACATCACCGACGTTGCCGTGCGCGTGTTCGCCGAATGCGGCTACGAAGGCAGCTCGATCGCCACCATCGCCGAGCAGGCCGGCCTGTCGAAGCAGAACCTGATGTACTATTTTCCGACCAAGCAGGCGCTGTACGAACGCGTGCTCGATGGCGTGCTCGATGACTGGCTGGCGCGCATGGCCACCCTGGCCGACCCGGACCAGGAACCGCGCGACGTGCTGCGCGCCTACATCCAGGCCAAGCTGCGCTTTTCGCGCGAACAGCCGTGGGCCTCGCGCGTGTATGCGATGGAAGTGATCGGCGGCGCGCAGTTGTACGGGCAGCAGATCCAGAGCCGGGTGGTGCCGCTGCTGCGCAAGGATATCGAGGTGTTCGAGCGCTGGATCGGCGATGGCCGCATCGGCCCGATCAACGCCACCCACCTGCTGTTCGCCATCTGGGCGATGACCCAGTCGTATGCCGATTTTTCGGCGCAGATGGCACTGGTGCTGAACCGCAAACAGCTCTCGCGCAAGGACTTCGACGACGCCGAGGCCATGATCACCCATATGGTGCTGTCGGCGGTGTCCATTGCGGACCCGCGTCCCAGCGCTCACGTATGATTGCTGCCTCGGACAAACCTCCTGAAAGCGTAACGACACCACCATGGATTCCTATATCGAAGTAAGCGGCCAGTCCTCGCTGGCCGAACAAGTGACCACGTACCGCGCCGAGCTGTCGCTGTCGGTGCGCGCGGCGCAGGCCGACACCGCCATCAGCGAAGCCGGCGCGCTGCGCGACGATTGCATTCGCGTCCTCAAAAGCTCGGGCATCGCGCCGGAGGAAATGAGCGAGGGCGGCAACGCCATCTGGCAGCCCTGGTTCTGGAAGAAGAACAAACCGGGGCAGGAACGGGCATTCAAGATTTTGATTACGTGTTCGGAAGCGAAGCGCCTGTACACCGCGCTCGACGCGCTGCAACCGATTTTCGAGCACCAGCGCTACACCCTGAACGTGTCCATGCTCACGCCGCAGTTTGAAGCGTCCGACGAAGAGCGCGCGCAAGCCCACGCGGCGGCGCTTGCCGATGCGCGCGGCAAGGCGCAGCTGATCGCATCGGAATCCGGGGTACGGCTGTCGTTCATTTCGCAGGTCGAGGAGTTAGGGACGGCGGTCGGGCGTTCCGGCGCCTACGGCGATGAAAACTGGGGTGGCATGTACGCGGCAAGTGCGGCCTCGATGGGCGATAACGAGCCGGCGTACATCGAACTCGAAGGCGCTAAACGAATCAGCAAGATACGCTATCGCGTGCGCTTCGGCATTGTTGCTGCCGAGACTGGCAAGCCCGCCATCTGAGGCGATCCCGTCAATCGCGCCGCCTTTGCGATGCCACAGGGCGGTGCGGTAGCGCAGGTCTACCGTTACAAATGCAGACGACCAACCAGTCCCCTGGTTCCGACCGACGACCGCATTTGTGGAGGGCATCATGCCCGGACCGTATATACACATCAGCGCCATGCGCGCGACCGCCCGTGCGCTCGGGCGCGGCAATTTCCGACCTGCCGCCAGCGCGCGCATCAACCCCGAATGGACCGGCGCCGACACCGCCGAACTGGCGCGCATCATGCAGCGCCATCCCAACTTCGCCAGCCTGGGCGCGATCGGCCCGGATCTGTTTTTCTTCCTGCCGGATTTTCGCGACCAGGGGCCGTTCCCGCTATCGAGCGCCCTGATCGGGGTGCTGCGCGTGCTCGAAGGACTGTACGACGCGCTCGACCCCTACATCGAAAAATACGAACGCTATCTCGGGCCGATTTCGGAAAACGCCGCCGAGGAACTCAGTCGCCTGACCGGCGGCCTGTCGGAGAGCGTCGGCAATATCGCCGGCGAACTGTCCGCCATCCTGATCACGGCGCTGGAAAATTTCGTCGTCACGCGCCTCGATCTGTTCGAATTCTTTTCGCTGGGCCTGAACAAGGGCTTCGACGAACAGGCCTTCCTTTGGTCCGACATGCTGCACTACCGCCGCACCGGCCAGTTCGCGCGCGAACTGTGGAACCAGGCGGCCAAATTCGCGTCGCAGGACCAGCAGGACAAGGCGCGCGCCTACGCGCTCGGCTACATGACGCACGTCGGCACCGACGTCACCGGCCATGCGCTGGTCAACGCCATTTCGGGCGGCCCGTTCCGCCTGCACTGGCAGCGCCACCACCTGGTGGAAAACCACATGGACGCCTTCCGCTACCTGCGCGACGGCGCCGGGCCGGCGCGCGGCGGACAGTACCCGCAGCTGACCGAATCGGCCCTGTACTTCGACATCGCCTTCCGCGAAAACGATGGCGCCGGCGTGACCCGCCCCGCCTACCCGGGTGGCAATACGCTGCGCGAAAACTGGACCCGGCGCCGCCTGCTCGATGTCGATTCGGAACTGGCCGACCCGATCGCCAGGCTGCTATACGAGACCATCACCGCGATCTATTACAAGGACGGCGCGCATCCGCGCATCCTGCGCGAGGATGACGGCAAACCGGGCGAGGACTTGATCGCCTCCTGTTACCGCCTGCTGTTCGCCTTCCTCAAGATGACCACCGTCGACGGCTTCGCGCACGAACCGCCGCCACCGCCCGAGGTGTTCCCCAACCTGCAGTTCCCCACCTTTAACGATCCGCAGGCCAGCGCGCCCGGCGCTGGCGGCGACGACAGCAACTGGTGGGACGACCTGCTCGACTTCATCCTCTCGATCATCAAGGTGCTGCTGTATATCGTGCAGGTGGCGGTATACCTGGCGACCCTGCCGTGGGCGATCCTGGCCGATATCGTCACCTATCCGCTGCGCCTGGGCCTCTACTACGCGCTCGAACTGCCGCTGTTCCACCTGCTCAAATCGTTCCGCGCCGTGCTGGTCATGTCCGGCTACCTGCTGCCGATGGACGATGAAATCACGGTCGGGCTGATCACGGTCGGCTTGCCCGATGCGCAAGCGTTCGCCGGGGTGCTGAACGATGTCGGCAACGTGCTGCCGGGCTTCGACACGCCGGTGCTCGACCTGACGCCGTTCCGCGACCGGCTCTACCCGCGCCGCCATCCGGAGGACGAATTCAAGCATCCCTGGCAGTATCCGTCGGACCAGGGCGTCGAGCTGGCGCCCACCTTCGCCGGGCCGCATCCGCGCCGCGCCAACCCGGATGTGCTGTTCCAGAACGTGGGCGCGGACCCGCAGATCCGCGATGACCTCGAAAACGCGGCCACGCCGCAAGCGGCCGATGCGGTCGGCCCGGACCTGCGCGCGAATCGCCACCTGGGCGACGCGGTCGGCTTTTCGAGTTATCTGATCTGGCTCAATTCGCGCCAGAATCCGCAGCCGGGCGGTGGCCCCAGCGTGCCGCTGGTCGACTGGAACCTGGACGCGGACCGCGGCTACGGCTACCACACCTGGGACTTCGCGCGCAGCCTCGGCGCCGGCGGGGTCAAAGATCCCGAAGGCTTCGAGTTCCAGCCGCCGTGCACCTGGCCATCGCAGGCCGAACCGGCGACGCTGCACAACCCGTCGGTGCCCTTGAATATCTACTTTCTCGACGCCGGCGTAAGCAACCCCGGCTGCGGCGTGGATGTGGGCAGCGGCATCCTGGCGGCACTGGCGCGCGGCGCCGCGCGCGCCGCCGGCGGCAAAGACAGTGACGACGACAGGGGGGCATCATGAAACCATCCGACCAAGAGCGCGCCTGCACCTGCACCTGCCACGCGCAGGGCGCACCGCAAGCGCCCTGCCGGCAGTGCCGCTGCGGCCACGATCCGTGCCAGCCGCCGCACGGGCCGGTGTGTCCGCAGCCGCCGCGCTGCCCGTTCCCCGGCACGGTCGAACTGCCGCAAACCGATCCGCCGCCCCCGGTCAAGACGGCGCCGCAGCGGCCCGAAAGCGTCAACCGCCCGCCGCCAGGCAGTCCGGCCGAAATCCCGTGGTTCCACGGCCAGGTGCAGGGCATCCTCCAGAACGGTCCGACCTTCGGTCCGCGCAAGGATGAATTCCTGCCGTTCCTCCTGATCCGCGCCAACGGCGGCGACAACGGCGCGCGCCCGCTGAACGGCGTGTTCTGGGAGTCGCCCGATATCTACGTGGTGCCCGACCAGGACGCGGCCAGCGCGCCGGTGCAGCCGGCCACGGTGGGCGGCATCGCGCGCGCCAACGCGCCCAACACCTTGTATGCGCACGTCTGGAACCTGGGCAAAGCGCCGGCACTGCGGGTGCGCGTGGAATTCTACTGGTTCGACCCCACGCTGGGCATCTCGCGCGCCGACGCCAACTTCATCGGCGCCACCTGGGTCGACCTTGGCAACCGCTTCAACAACCACACCGAATGGCGGGTCGTGAATGGCCCGGACGGCCGCTACCTGAGCCACGGCTGCCACGCCATCGTCAAATGTCCGCAAAGCTGGGTGCCGGCCTTCGTCAACGGCGGTCATGAATGCCTGGTGGTGCGGGTGCACGAACCGATACTCGACGCCGTCGCGCCCGACCAGTTCTCGGCCACGGCGGACCGCCATATCGGGCAGCGCAATATCGCCGTCATTCCATCATCCTCGCCGGCGGCGGTCGACCTGGCGCTGAACCTGGGCTACCTGGCCAACCCCGGGCCGGCGCGGATCGAAGCGACCCTCGACGCACCGGACACCATGGACTGGCTCAAGCTGTACACCGGCCTGGCCGATCCCGGCCTGGCCACCCCTGCCAGTCCGGTGGCCTACGGTCTGCTGCCGGCCACGGTGGGCCAGGCGCGCAGGCAACGCTTGAGCGATATCCCGTTCGATGCGCGCAGCAAGCTGCTGCTGCCGGCCGAGGATGTGCTGCGCGGATGCGAGCGCCAAGCCATCCCCTTCCATGCCAGCATTGCCGACATCAAGCGCGGCGAAGCCCAGGTCCTGCGCGTGCGGCAAAAGATCGGTGGCGAGGTAGTCGGAGGGTATACGGTGGTGCTGATCGGGCGATGAGCGCGCGCCCCGCAGCGCCGGATGACGATGCGGGGCGCAGCGAGCGCCTGGGCCAACCGGAGCTCAGCGAGCCGGCGGCACCGTGGGCTTCTTGTCGGTGCTTGAGGTACCGGTGGCCGCGCCGGTGCTGTCCATGCCGCGCTTAGGGGACGTGCCGGTGACCGGCGGATTGCTGCCGCCAGTGCTGCCGCTGGTGCCGGACGAGCCGCGCATGTCAGTGCCGCCGGTGGTGCCGGTCATGTCCGCATCGCGCGCCGGGTTGGTGTTGGCACTGGTGCTGCTGTTGGTGGTGTCGCGCGGATCGGTGATCACGTCGCGCTCTTCCTGCGACTTGTCGCGGTTCTGGCGCGCCTTGATGCCGCTGCGCGGCTGCCGGTCGGGATTGGCGGACGTGGCGCGCTCGCGCGTGGTGGCGCCGCTGGCATTCGGGGCGGCGTTGCTGCCCTGGCTTTGCGCCCATGCTGCGCCAGCGGCCATGAGAGCGACGAGGGAAATCGCGAGTCTGGTTTTCATGCCTGTCTCCTGAAGAAGATAACGAACAGCCATTCTTACACCGCAAGCTATGCGGACGGGTAGGACCAGGCCTTGGGTCCGCGTGGGATCATGTCGTGCTGTTTTTGTCGACCGGAAAGAAACAATGCCGGATGACGGCAGCGGAATACCTGAAACGCGGCATTGGTGTATTCTTGCCAATTACCCCTCCTGCCCGATTGCCATGCCAGAACTTGCTCCAGTGACCCTACAGACCAAGCGCCTGACGCTGCGCTTTCTGCACGCCAGCGATACCCAGGCGCTGTACACCATCCACTCCGACCCGGCCGTGATGCGCTACTTCAGCGGCCCCACCTGGACCGATCCGGCCCAGGGCGACGCGGTCATTGCGCGCGCGCTGGACGGCTACAGCAGCGGCAGCGGCATGCAGCTCGCGCTCATCCTGCGCGACACGGGCAAGCTGATTGGCACCATCAACCCGCACGCCTTCCACGCGCAGAACCGCCGCTGCGAAATCGGCTACGCGCTGGCCAGCGCCCACTGGGGGCAGGGATATCTGAGCGAAGCGATGCGCGCTACCCTCGACTACCTGTTCAAGGAAAAGAACATGAACCGCATCGAAGCCGATATCGACCCGCGCAACCTGGCCTCGGCCAAGCTGCTTGAGCGCATGGGCTTTCAAAAAGAGGGTTACATGCCGGAGCGCTGGATCGTCAACGGCGAAATCTGCGACACCGCCTTCTATGGCTTGCTGCGGCGCGGCTGGGAGGCCAGCTGATGGCCGGCCTGCGCTACGCGGCGGCGCAATCGGCGTCCATCCCGCTCGATATCGCGGCCAACGTCGCGCGCCATCTCGCCTTTATCGACGCCGCCGGCGAGGCTGGCGTGCAGTTGCTGGTATTCCCCGAACTGTCGCTCTGCGGCTATGAGCTGGCCGGCATGGGCGCCTGCGCGCTCAAGGCCGACGACGACCGGCTTGCGCCGCTGCGCGAGCGCGCACTCAAGGCCAGGATGACCGTGGTGGTGGGCGCGCCGCTGGCCAATGCCGGCGCGCTGCCCGGCATTGGCGCCATCACCTTTCATGCGGACGGGCGTACGTCCGCCTACCGCAAGCACTTCCTGCACGCGGGCGAAGAGCGGCACGTCACGGCCGGCAGCGCGATCAGCCAGCTGCACGATGTGCGCGGCGTGAAGGTCGCGCTGGCGATTTGCGCCGATACCGGCCAGCAGCAGCACCCGCACGCCGCCGCGGTGGCCGGGGCCGGACTGTATGCGGCCGGCTCATTGATCTCGGCCGGCGGCTACGACAAGGACACCACGCAGCTGGCCGGCTACGCAAAGCTGTTCGGGATGGGGGTCCTGATGGCCAATCACGCGCACCCCTCGGGCGGATACGAGAGCGCTGGCCGCAGCGCGATCTGGGCCTCCGGCGGCGCGTTGATCATTGCCGCGCCGGGGCCGGGCGAGATGCTGGTGATTGCCGACGATGACGGCGGCAACGTCATCGACATGGCTTGAATGTGCGTCTTTCGTTGGTGAAATGGCAATCGCCAGCCGTTTATCGCGTCTTCAAACCGGTCACCACCCCGTTTATGCACTTCATCGGACAGCGGTAGAGCATTCGCGCGCCACTTGTTACAGTCTCTCCATCGACAACCCTCCTCTGGAGAAGCAAATGAACAACCCTGCCTTTACATCCTTTTTTGCCAGCCTCGAAGACCTCGGCCGCACCCTGGCCAAGGCAGCCCGCTACGCCGTCAGCGCGATCGCCACCATGTCCTGGCCCACCCTGCTGCTCAGCGCCGTCGGCCTGGCCCTGCTGCTCACCATCGTGCCGCTGGTGCTGACCCTGTTCGTGCTGTTCATGGTCATCAAACTGGTGCACGGCTATGTCACCGACCGCGCCACCCGCGGCCCCGCCACGCCCTTCACACCCGTGAAGCCAGAAGGCGAATGACAGCGTGAATGCCAGCCAGTTGAACAAGGCGATGGATTTCCTGCGCGATTCCCTCGCGCAAGCCACGGTGTTATGGTGGAACTTCTTCGACTGGCTTGCCTTGGTGGAATGGCGGCAACTGTTCATCACCTGGTTCCTGGCCATGGCCTTCGGCCTGATTTTGACCCTGCCCGAACCGGCGGTGTGGTACGTGATCCTGTCGTACGGCGTGAAAGTGCTGGCCGGCGGCAAGCGCAAGGCCGAGCTGATGGCCAAGGAAGCGACCGCGAAAGCCAGCGTCGCCGAACTCGAACGGCGCCTGCTCGAAGCGCAGATGGCGACCTTGCAGGCGCAGATCGAGCCGCATTTCCTGTTCAATACCCTGGCCCTGATCGGCCAGCTGATCGAAACCGATCCGCCGCAGGCCGCGCGCATCCACATGCACCTGATCGAATACCTGCGCTCCACCCTGCCGCAGATGCGCGCCGCCGGCGGCGGCACGCTGGGGCGCCAGGTCCAGCTCTCGCGCGCCTACCTGGCCATCATGCAGGCACGCATGAAGGAGCGCTTGAGCGTCAGTTTCGACGTGCCCGCGCAGCTGGAGCACCTGCCTTTTCCGCCGATGATGCTGCAAACCCTGATCGAGAACGCCATCAAGCACGGCCTGGAACCGAAGATCGAGGGCGGCCGCATCGACGTCGGTGCGCGCCTGGTGGGCGACGCCATGCATGTCGATGTGCGCGACAATGGCGTCGGCTTCAACATGCACGCGGACGACGGCGTGGGCCTGGCGAATATCCGCGAGCGCCTGTTCCTGCTGTTCGGCGCGCGCGCCGAGCTGGTGATCGAAATGCCGCTTGAGGGCGGCGCCCTGGCATCGCTGCGCGTGCCCCATTCTTCCCAGGAGACCAACTGAAATGGCCACTGTCAGCGCCCTGATCGTCGACGATGAATCCCCCATGCGCGACCAGCTGCGCGCGCGCCTGGCCGAAGTATGGCCGGACCTGGCGATCGTGGGCGAGGCTTCCAACGGCATCGATGCGGTCGCCATGGCGGCGCAGCTCCAGCCCGACATCGTGTTCCTCGACATCCGCATGCCGGGCCAGGGTGGCATCGACGCGGCGCGGCAGCTCTACAACCAGTGCCACATCGTGTTCGTGACCGCCTACGACCAGTACGCGCTGGACGCCTTCGAGCAGGGCGCGATGGACTACCTGCTCAAGCCCGTGGTGGCCGAGCGCCTGCGCGTGACGTGCGAGCGGCTGCGCACGCGTTTGACGAAAGCCCCGGAAAACATTGGCGAGCAGCTGCGCCAGCTGACCCATATCCTGCAGCAGGGCGAATCGAAAAAAACCGCTTACCTGCGCTGGATCCAGGCGCAGGTGGGCAGCAACCTGCGCATGATCAGCACGCGCGAAGTGCTGTTCTTCCAGTCCGACGAAAAATACACCCTGGTACAGACGGCGCAAGCCGAACTGCTGATCCGCAAGACGCTCAAGGAGCTGGCCGACGAACTCGATCCGGACGAATTCTGGCGCATCCACCGTTCCACCCTGGTGCGGGTCGATGCCATCGCCGAGGTCACGCGCGACGACCGTGGCCGCCAGATGCTCAGGGTGCGCAATCATCCGGCGCTGCTGGAAGTGAGCCGCAATCACACGCATCTGTTCCAGCAAATGTAAGGCCAACCCGGGCGCGCATGGCGGCCGGGACGTGCACCCGGATATCCAATAATCCAGTACCATATACCCTGCTTTTCCGATCACCTACCCAGGAGAAGGAACATGTCAGTCACACCCAAGCAAACCCGCGCCAATGTCATCCCCTGCTTGCGCTACCGCAACGCGCCGGCCGCCATCGAATGGCTCTGCAGCACTTTCGGCTTCGAAAAACAACTGGTTGTTCCCGGCGACAATAACACCATCCTGCACGCGCAATTGGCCTTCGGCAACGGCATGGTGATGCTCGGCTCGGCGTCGGCCGTCGATTCCGAGTACGGCAAACTGATGAAGCAGCCCGACGAAATCGGCGGCGCGCAAACCCAGACCATCTGCGTGGTCGTCGCCGATGCCGACGCCGTCTACGACCGTGCCATCTCGGCACGCGCGCAGATCGTCATGGACATCAAGGATGAAGACTATGGCGGGCGCAGTTTTACCTGCCGCGACCTGGAAGGCCACGTCTGGACCTTCGGCACCTACGACCCGTTCGAATAAAACAGCCATCGAGGAGCACACCATGTCACGTGCAGTCCACTTCGAAATCCAGGCGTCCGACCCGCCGGTCATGATCGACTTTTACCACGGCCTGTTCGGCTGGACCTTCAACAAATGGGAGGGTGGCGACTACTGGATGGTGCACACCGGGCCGGAAGACCAGCCGGGCATCAACGGCGGCCTGCTGCCGCGCCGCGGCCCGCTGCCCGAGAGCCAGGCCGCCGTCAACGCCTTCGTCATCACCGTGGACGTGGAGGACATCGACGCCTCGCTGGCGAAAGCCGCCGCGGGGTCGGTGCATGGCGTGGTGTGCGTGCCCAAGATAGCGGTGCCGGGGATCGGCTGGCTGGCCTACGTCAAGGACCCGGACGGGAATATCTTCGGGATGATGCAGGCCGATATCACGGCTGCATGACGGGCACGGGGGCCGACAGCGCCGCCACCAGCGCCTGGTCGGCCACCCGCACCGGACGGATGCGGATGATGTCGCTGTACAGCGGCGGCATGTGCGCGCAGATCGCATCGAGCTGCGCGTCGGGCAGCGATGCGCTCACATACTGGAACTGGGCCGGGTTATCCGCCGGCAGCGGCCCTTCCATGGTCGAACCATAGGCGCCCAGGTTCATGAAACTGTGCGCACTGGCGTCGGGCCCGCGCGCGAAAACGAACGTGCCTTCCTTCGGATGGGCGAGGTACTGGCGCACCGTGGCCCGTTCCTGCGCGTCGCGACCCTGCATCAGCGTGTAGCGCAGCTGCGCGTACTGGCGCGTGCATTCCATGAACGCGGTGCAGATCGCCGACAGCGCGCGCCGGCCAGGTGAGCACAGCAGCAGGTTGCCGAAGGAATCGAGCAGGGCTACCGCATCGCCCTCCCCGCCCTGCTGGCGGTCGCGCGCGATGGCATCAAGCAGGTAGGGCGCCAGACCCGCATCCGGCAGGTGCGGCGTGCAGCGGTAGGCCAGCGCATGCGGGTACAGGGTCTTGAGCTGGCGTACCAGCGGATGGTCGGGAGCCAGTTGCGCGGGGTCTTTCAACTGTTCGCGCGGCAGGTCGCTATTGAGCAGGACCTGCACCTTCTCGGAGGTGGCCTCGAACACCAGCGAGCAAAGTGCCTGGGTCGCTTCGGCGATGGTTTTCCCGATGAAGAAGGACTTCGGCGCGGCGCCGGCGCTCGCGCGCGCGAACGGCGAAGCACCTTTCACCGCCGGGTAGAAAAAGCTGCCTGCGGCCTGGCTGCGCAGGCCTTCAGGCAGGCACGCAAACGTGAAGCTGGCGTCGTGGTTGATGCCGGCATTGGCATCGCGCGCCGCGACCACCACGTTAAAGCCGGCCGACAGGATCGCACCGGTGCACATGGCGCAGGGGTCGAGCGAGGTGACGAGGGTGATTTCCTGGGGCGCAGGCAGCGCGCGCCCTTTGGCGCGTTCGGCAAAATACCAGTCGATCAGCTGGCGCTCGCCGTGTGCGGTCGGATCGAAAATCAGGCCGTCGCGCACCACATTGTTTTGCAGCGACTTGAGCACATTGCCATGCTGGTCGAGCAGCACGCCGCCGACCCCGAAGGTTCCCTGGGTCTTGGCGGCGATGGCTTCAATGGCCGCGAGGGCTACCGCGGCCTGTACATCGATGGTTTTTTTCAAAGCTTACTTCTTCAGGTCCCGGCCGCCGAACGCGTTCGGAAGCTGGGCGGCCGCCGTCGTTTCGAGAATGTCGCCATTCAGGTTGGTGAGCACGATGGGCAGGTCGTTACCGCCCAGTTCAAGGATGACTTGACGGCAGGCGCCGCAAGGGGCGATGGGGCCATCGGTCTGGCCGATGACAGCCAGCGCGGCGAAGTCACCGGGCTTGTAGCCGTGGGCGATCGCGCTGAAGAAAGCGGTGCGCTCGGCGCAGTTGCACAAGCCGTAGGAGGCGTTTTCGACGTTACAGCCTCGGAAAATGCGGCCGTCCTTGCATTCGAGGGCGGCGCCGACCTGGAAGTTCGAGTACGGGGTGTAGGCCAGCAGACGGGCTGCGGTGGCTTCGGTGATGAGCTTTTCGTATTTCATGGGTAGTCCTTATTCGTTCCTATACCCTCAAGACCGTCGCACCCGCGCAGGCGGGAACGCATGCGTTCCCCCAAGTTAGCTCCGCAGCCGGCGGCTGCGTTGAAGACTTGGGTTACCGCGAGGGCGCCTGGCCCTGCGCGGGGACGACGTGTTATGGGCGGATCGTGCGGTAGATGATCGGATTCGCCGCCGGCTTGGTATCACCAACCTTGTACGCAGCCTGCACCTCGCGCACCGCCTGTTCGGCCGCAGCCTGGGTGCGAGCGTGCACCATCGCCAGCGGCTGGCCGACCGCGATCGCGTCGCCCAGCTCCACCAGCCCGGTCAAGCCAACGGCAAAGTCGATCGCATCTTCCGGACGGCGACGGCCGCCACCCAGGCTGACCACCGCCAGGCCAAGGCCACGGCAATCGGTCGCGGTTGCAAAACCCGCCTGCAAGGCCAGTACCGGCACGATGATTGGCGCCTTTTCCAGATACGCGTCCGGACGCTCGACCAGATCGGCCGGGCCGCCCAGTGCCGCCACCATGCGCGAGAAGCGCTCGGCCGCTTCGCCGGAATCCAGCCCCGCTTGCAGCTTGGCGCGTGCTTCGGTTTCGTTGGCGGCCAGTTTGCCCAGTACCAGCATCTCGGCGCACAGCGCCATCGTCACTTCGTGCAGGCGCGCCGGACGCGAACGGCCGGTCAGGTAATCCATCGCCAGGCGCACTTCCAGCGCGTTGCCGGCCACGGGACCCAAGGACTCGTTCATCTCGGTCAGCAGCGCCGACGTACGCGTCCCCGCGCCGTTACCGACAGCGACAATGCTCTCGGCCAGTTCGACCGATTTGTCGTAGCTCGGCATGAAGGCGCCGGTGCCGACCTTCACGTCCATCACCAGCGCGTCCAGCCCGGCCGACAGCTTCTTCGACAGGATCGAACCGGTGATCATGGCCACCGATTCCACCGTCGCGGTGGTGTCGCGGATGCTGTAGAAACGCTTGTCCGACGGCGCCAGTTGCGCAGTCTGGCCGATGATGGCCACGCCCACGTCCTTGACCACGGTGCGGAACAGTTCCGGATCGGGCACGGTGCAGTAGCCGGGAATCGAATCGAACTTGTCGAGCGTGCCGCCGGTGTGGCCCAGGCCACGGCCGGAGATCATCGGCACGAAGCCGCCGCAGGCTGCAATCATCGGTCCGAGCATCAGGGACACCACGTCGCCCACGCCGCCGGTGGAGTGCTTGTCGACCACCGGGCCTGGCAGGTTCATCGAACGCCATTCCATGACCTGGCCGGAATCGCGCATGGCCAGGGTGAAGGCCACGCGTTCATCCATGTTCATGTCGTTGAAGAAAACGGCCATCGCGAGTGCCGCGATCTGGCCTTCGGTGACGCTGCCGTCGGTAATGCCGCGCACGAAGAACTGGATCTCTTCAGCCGAGAGAGCGCCGCCATCGCGTTTTTTGCGGATGATTTCCTGATTTAAGAACATGTGCTGCCTTTACTTGATGTATATTTTTCCAAATCGCGTACGGCTTAAACGCCGTACGGAATCCAGACATTCTTGACCTGGCTCGCGTGCGCCAGCACTGCGCGTCCGCCGGCCTGTTTGGTGTCGTACCAGTCGCGCCCTTTGCCGCCACCCACCCAGGTGCGCTTGAGCGATTCGGCCGACAGGCGTTCGACTTCGGCACAGCCCTCGGCCGAACCGTCGTGGCGCCACACGGCGTCCACGTCCGAGTGCGATGCCAGCGTCTTGGCCAGTTCGTTGGCGCTGCCGGTGATGATGTTCAGCGCGCCGCCTGGCAGGTCCGAGGTGTCGAGTACCTGATACAGATCGGTTGCAGCCAGCGGATACGCTTCCGACGGCACCGCGATCACGCGGTTACCCAGCGCCAGCGCAGGCGCCACCAGCGAGATGAAGCCCAGCAGCGGCGACTCGTTCGGGCAAATGATGCCGATCACGCCAACCGGCTCGTTCAGCGCCACGGTGATGCCGTGCATCGGCGGCTGGTGCGCCAGGCCGTCGTACTTGTCGGCCCATGCCGCGTAGTAGAACAGGCGTTCGATCGAAGCCTGCACTTCTTTTTCAGGGTTCTTGGCACCGGTCATGGCAGCCAGGCGCGCCGCGAATTCGTCAGCGCGGATCGCCAGGTTCTCGGCAATGTAGTACAGCACCTGCGCACGGTTGTGCGAGGTCGCCTTGGCCCAGCCGGATGCCTTGTGCGCCGCTTCCACGGCATTGCGGATGTCCTTGCGGCCGCCTTCGCCGACGTCGCCGATGAAGGCGCCATTGGCGCCGGTAATCGCACGGGTGTAGGCTCCATCAGGGCGCGCCTGCTTGCCGCCGATGTACATCTTGGCGGTACGGTCGATGGCGAATGGACCCGGCGCCTCGGCCGGCTTGGCCTTGCCCTTCGCTTCCACCACGGGCAGCGCCGGACGCGCATCTTCCGACAGCGCCGTCATGTACTCATACATGCCTTCCTTGCCGCCTTCGCGGCCGAAGCCGGACTCGCGGTAGCCGCCGAAGCCGCACGCGGCATCGAACTGGTTGGCGGTGTTAATCCACACCACGCCAGCCTTGATCTGCGGGGCCACGTCGAGCGCGAGGCTGATCGACTCGGACCACACGCAGGCTGCCAGGCCGTACACGGTATTGTTCGCCAGCTGCACCGCTTCAACCGGGGTGCGGAAGCTCATCGCCACCAGCACCGGTCCGAAGATTTCGGTCTGGGCGATGCCGGCCGAGGTGGATGCGCCCGTAATCAGGGTTGGCGGGAACCACGAGCCGGTGGCTGGCAGTTCGCACACCGGCTGGTAAATGGTGCAGCCTTCGGCGCGGGCCGCTTCGACCAGACCTTCGATGCGCTGGCGCTGGATCGGATCGACCAGCGCACCAATATCCACCGACTTTTCGATCGGCGAACCGAGACGCAGCTTGTCCATGCGCGCGCGCAGCTTGGCAAGGAAGCGCTCTTCGATCGATTCCTGTACCAGCAGGCGCGAACCGGCGCAGCAAACCTGACCCTGGTTGAACCAGATCGAGTCGACCAGGCCTTCGACGGCGGCGTCCAGGTCGGCGTCTTCAAAGACGATGAACGGCGACTTGCCGCCCAATTCGAGCGAGAGCTTCTTGCCGCTTCCGGCAGTGGCCTTGCGGATGATGCGGCCAACTTCGGTGGAACCGGTGAAGGCCACCTTGTCGATGCCCGCATGGTTGACGATGGCTTCGCCCACGCGGCCATCGCCGGTGACGATGTTGACCACGCCGGCCGGCACGCCAGCCTGCTGGCAAATTTCGGCGAACAGCAATGCGGACAGCGAGGTAAATTCGGCAGGCTTGAAGACGACCGTGTTACCGGCTGCCAGCGCTGGCGCGATTTTCCAGGCCAGCATCAGCAGCGGGAAATTCCAGGGAACGATTTGCCCCACCACGCCCACGGCGCGGTAGTCGGCAAATTCTTCCGATTGCAACTGCGCCCAGCCGGCGTGATGGTAGAAGTGACGCGCGGCCAGCGGCAGGTCGGCGTCGCGCGTTTCGCGAATCGTCTTGCCGTTGTCGAGCGTTTCGATGACCGCGAACAGGCGCGCATGCTTTTGCAGCAGGCGGGCCAGCGCGTACATCACGCGCGCGCGGCCATGGCCGCCCAGGGCCACCCAGCCCGGCTGGGCGCGGCGCGCCGCTTCCACTGCGCGGTCCACATCGGCGGCACTGGCCTGGGTCACTTGCGCCAGTTCCTTGCCATCGGCCGGATTGGTCGTGGCGAAGGTGTCGGCGGCATCGCTCCAGGCGTTATCGATGAACAGGCCAAACCGGCGCTCATGCTGGTCCAGCCATGCTTGCGCTTCTTTGGTGCTCTCGGGTGCAGGGCCGTAGTCCATAGTTTGAAGAATCTCGTTGATTGTTGGCATGACGAATCCGTTGATGTTTATGGTTGCGCGTGGCGATGGTTGGCCGAGTAGTTCCCGGTGACGTAGTGTTCGAGCTGGCGCTCGATGTCGGTCAGCAGGCTCGATGCACCGATGCGGAACAGATGCGGCTCCAGCCACTCGCGTCCCAATTCCTCTTTCATCAGGGTCAGGTACTGCAGCGCGCTCTTGGCGGTCGCTACGCCGCCGGCCGGCTTGAAGCCGACCTGGAAGCCGTACTGCTCATGGTATTCGCGGATGGTGCGCACCATCGTCAGGGCCACGGGTATGGTGGCGTTGACGCCTTCCTTGCCGGTCGAGGTCTTGATGAAGTCGGAACCGGCCATCATGCACACCCACGAGGCCTTGGCCACGTTTTCCAGCGTGAGCAGGTCGCCGGTGGCGAGAATGGCTTTGACGTGCGCATCGCCGCAGGCTTTGCGGTAGGCGACCATTTCGTCGTACAGCGCCTGCCAGTTACCCATCAGGACGTGCTGGCGCGTGATGACGATGTCGATTTCGGTGGCGCCGGCGGCGACCGACAGTTCAATCTCGCGCACCTTGGTTTCCATGCTGGCCAGGCCTGCCGGGAAGGCGGTCGATACCGCGGCGATGGGCAAGCGGCCTTGCAAAATCCTGGCGGCCGGGGTGATCATCTCGTGGTACACGCATACCGCGCCGGTGGTCAGGTTGGACACGCCCAGCGCTTCCATCAGGTCGGTGCGCAGCGGGCGCATGGCCTTCATGCACAGGCGCTCGACGCGGCCCGGGGTGTCGTCGCCGCCGAGGGTGGTCAGGTCGATGCATTGCAGGGCCTTGATCAGCCACGCGGCCTGGTATTCTTTTTTGACGGTGCGGCGATTGGCCAGGCTGGCGGCGCGGCGGTCCGACGCGTTGCGGTTCACTTTGATCTGGTTGACCCAGCCGAGGTCGAGGCCAACCGCCTCGTTGCGTTTGAATGCGGGAGTGAGAGTCATAGCAGAGCGGTTCCGTTGGAAAGTGGTTTGACGCCGAGGTGCTTGGCCAAGGTGGCGCCGATGTCGGAGAACGTGTTCGAGACCGGCAGCGCGCACGGGGCGACGCCCGGCCCGAAGAAGATCATCGGGATATGCTCGCGTGTGTGGTCGGAACCCGGCCAGCTTGGGTCGCAGCCATGGTCGGCGGTGATGACGACCAGGTCGCCCTCTTTGAGCTTGGCCATGAATTCCGGCAGGCGCGCGTCCATTTCGTGCAGCGCGTTCGAGTAGCCGGCGACGTCGCGGCGATGGCCGAAGGCCTGGTCGAAGTCGACGAAGTTGACGAACGTGAGCGACTTGTCGCCGGCTTCGTCAGTCACCTTGAGCAGAGCGTCGAACAGCGCCATGTTGTCCACGCCCTTGACCACGCGCGAGATGCCCTGGGTCGCGAAGATGTCGCTGATTTTACCCAGGCCGATGACTTCCCCGCCTTCGTTTTTGACGTGGTCGAGCAAGGTTGGTGCCGGGGGTGGCACGGCGTAATCGTGGCGGTTGCTGGTGCGGCGGTAGTTGCCGTTCTCGCCCAGGAACGGACGCGCGATCACGCGCCCGATGTTGTACGGCTTGACCAGTTCAAACGCGGCTTCGCACACGGCGTACAGGCGTTCGAGGCCGAAGTGTTCTTCGTGCGCGGCGATCTGCATCACCGAGTCGCCCGAGGTGTAGACGATGATTTTGCCGGTGGCGACGTGTTCGTCGCCATGCTTGTTGATGATGTCGGTGCCGGATGCGTGGCAGTTGCCGAGGTAGCCAACCACGCCGGTCAGTTCCTGCAGCTTGTCGGTCAGTTCGGCCGGGAAGGAGGGCACGGTGCGCGGGAAGTAGCCCCAGTCGAATTCGACCGGTACGCCGGCGATTTCCCAGTGTCCGCTTTGGGTGTCCTTGCCGGTGGAGCGCTCGCGCGCCGCGCCGTAGGCGCCGGTGAAACCGTCGCGCTGGTTGAAGCCCTGGGCCCATTCGCCGCTGGCCAGGTGGGCGGCGGCGGCGAGGCCGAGGCGTTCGAGGTTGGGCAGCTGCATCGGCTTGCCCTGTTCGGCAGCCCAGCTGGCGATATGGCCAAAGGTGTTGGCGCCAACGTCGCCGAATTTGTCGGCGTCAGGGGTGGCGCCGAGGCCGAAGGAATCAAGCAGGAGGATAAATGCGCGTGACATGGGATCGCTCGCTTTACAAAGGTTCAGATACGGTGAAAAGACCACCGTCGCCCCCGCGCCAAGGCGGCACTCGGCGGGGGCGACGGTTTTGAGGTTAGCGGGTTTGCGTTAGAAGCATTGGCACAGCGTCGGTCTCTATATCAGGCAGCGGTGCGCGGTTGTGCGGCGACGCGCTCCAGGAATGCCGGAATCAGCGCCACCAGATCCTTGGCGCCAATCGCCGCGTACTTCAGGGTCTGCTCATGCGACAGCGGGAACGGCGACATGCCTTCCGCCAGGTTGGTGATCACAGACACGCCAACCACTTTCAAACCGCAGTGACGCGCCGACACCACTTCCGGCACCACCGACATACCCACCACGTCGGCGCCCAGTTTGGCCATCATGCGGATTTCGGCTGCGGTCTCGAAGTTCGGACCCGGATACGCAATGAACACACCCTCATGCAGCGTGATGCCCTTGGCGGCGGCGGTTTCCTTGACCACGTTGCGGATATCGCTGTCGTAGGCATTGGCCATGCTGAAAAAGCGCGGGCCGAAACGGTCGTCATTCGGGCCCACCATCGGCGTGCCAGGCAGCCAGTTGATATGGTCGGTCAGGGCCACCAGGCTGCCGGCATCGACTTCGGTGCGCAGCGAACCGGCGGCGTTGGTCACGAACAGCATCTCGCAACCGAGCAGCTTCATGGTGCGCACGGCGCTGGTCATCACGCCCATGCCGTAACCTTCGTAGAAGTGGCCGCGGCCCTTCATGCACACCACATTCACGCCCGCCAGCGTGCCCAGTACCAGCTCACCGGCGTGACCGTGCACGGTGCTGATCGGGAAACCAGGCAGCTCGTCGAAGCCGATCGAGACCGCATCGGTCATCTGCTCGGCCAGCACGCCGAGGCCCGAACCAAGAATCATCGCCACGCGCGGCTCGAAACCAGGTTTGCGGGCGCGGATGATATCGGCGGCTTCGAAAGGGGTATTGTTCGACATGAGGATTCCTTATCTGTTCAGGGAGGGCGCTGCCACGCGGTGCAAAGGATGCAGGCGGCATGGAGAATGGGTTCGCTAACTATTATAACTATGCATGATCAGGGATATGTATGGCAAATACCATTTTTCTTCCTCATTTATACGCGTAACATATAAATACACGCTAGAATCGGTTGGAGGCGAGCTGCCAATCAGGCACACTATAGGAGAGCGGGACACAATCATTGATTGACAGCACTAAGACATTTGCCTACTATCGAAAACAATTGTTTAATGATTGCTTATTGTGACCGAACTCTCCAAAAAAGACCAGTTGTACGAACTGATCCGCGCCAATCCCTTCATCTCGCAGCAAGACCTGGCGTCGGTACTGGGCTTGTCGCGTTCGGCGGTGGCCGGCTATATCGCGGGCCTGATCCGCGACCGGCGCCTGCTCGGGCGCGCCTATGTGCTGCCCGATAACCGGCCGATCGTCTGCCTCGGCGCGGCCAACCTCGATCGCAAGCTGCGCTCCCTCGCCACGCTCAAGATGGGCACCTCCAATCCGGCGCGCCAGGACGAATCGTTCGGCGGCGTGGCCCGCAATATCGCCGAAAACCTGGCGCGCCTGTCGGCGCCGGTGGCGCTGATCACGGCCATCGGCGACGATTCTTCCGGCAAGACGCTGCTGGCGCATGCCGAGGCGGTTGGCATCGACACCCGCGCCACCCTGCACCTGACGGGCGTGTGCAGCGGCACCTACACCGCGGTACTCGACGACCATGGCGAAATGATCCTCGCGCTGGCCGACATGGCCCTGTACGACGCCCTCACGCCGGCATTTCTGGCAACGCGCCAGCCGCAGCGCGCGGCCGGCGCCCTGACCGTGGCCGACCTGAACCTGCCGCGCGCCACCCTGCGCACCCTGCTCGACGATGCCGCGCGCGACGCGGTGCCGCTGGTGCTGGTGGCGGTATCGCAGCCCAAGATGGCTAACCTGCCGGACGACCTGCGCGGCCTGCGCCTGCTCATTTTGAACCAGGGCGAGCTCGAAACGCGCATCGGCACACCGCTCAAGACCGACGCCGACTTCCTGGCGGCCTGCCGCAGCTTGCAGGCGCAGGGCGCGCGGGACGTCATCGTCACGCGCGGCGCCACTGGCGTGATTTATACCACCAGCGACGGCATCGAGCACCTGGACGCGCCGCCGGCAAAGATCGTCGACGTCACCGGTGCGGGCGACGCCTTTGCCGCTGCGGTATGCTGGTCCCTGTTCCAGGGCAGCGACGACATGACGCTGGCCTGTCGCCGCGGTCTGCGGCTGTCCGCCATGACGCTGGCCAGCGAAGAAACCGTATGCCCTTCCCTGACGGCGGAAGTTCTCGCCGATATTCCACCTCCCGACGCCCTGCCCGGCGCCCAGCAGCCGTTCAACGCACTTTACCAGGACTGATCATGCACCAATACCTCTTGTTCTCGCCCGAAGTCGCCGCCGCCCGTTCCGCCGGCAAGCCGATCGTCGCCCTGGAGTCGACCATCATTTCGCACGGCATGCCGTACCCGCAAAACGTCACGATGGCGCAGGAAGTCGAGCACGTGATCCGCGCCGCCGGCGCCGTGCCGGCCACGATCGCCATCATCGAAGGCAAGATCTGCGTCGGCCTGGTGGCCGAGCAGCTCGAACTGCTGGCCTCCTCGCCAGACGCGATGAAAGTATCGCGCCGCGACCTGCCGTACGTGCTCTCGCAAGGCCGCCTTGGCGCCACCACCGTGGCCGCCACCATGATCTGCGCGCAGCTGGCCGGCATCCACGTGTTCGTCACCGGCGGCATCGGCGGCGTGCACCGCGGCGCCGAGACCAGCTTCGACATCTCGGCCGACTTGCAGGAACTGGCCCGCACCAACGTGGCGGTGGTGTGCGCCGGCGTCAAGTCGATCCTCGACATCGGCCTCACGCTCGAATACCTCGAAACCCATGGCGTGCCGGTGATCAGCGTCGGCCAGCCAGCCTTCCCGGCCTTCTTCACGCGCGACAGCGGCTTCAAGGCCGACTTCCAGCTCGATTCGGCGCTGGAACAGGCGGCCTTCATCCAGACCAAATGGCAGCTGGGCCTCGATGGCGGCATCGTCGTCAGCAATCCGGTGCCGGAAGCGTTTGCGATGCAAAAGGATGAAATCGACAAGATCACCGAACAGGCATTGCAGGAAGCGCGCGACGGCGGCGTGACGGGCAAGCTGGTCACCCCGTTCCTGCTGGCCCGCATCAAGACGCTGACCGAAGGACGCAGCCTGATGACCAACATCGCACTGGTCAAGCATAACGCGCAGGTAGGCGCCGAGCTGGCCGTGGCCATGCGCAACCTGCCAGGTTTGCAGCCGATCTAACTCCACCCACATACCCACATGTCCATCGACCTGAAACAGCTCAAGTATTTCCTCGCGGTGGCTGAAGAAAAGAGCTTCAGCCGCGCCGCCGAGCGGCTGCACATCTCGCAGCCGCCTTTGAGCCAGCAGATCATGAAGCTCGAGAGCGAGTTGGGCGTGCGCCTGTTCGCGCGCACTACCCGCACCTTCGAGCTGACGGTGGCCGGCAAGGCGCTGATGGGGGAAGCGTCGGACCTGCTGGCCAAGATGCGCATGACGATCGACACCATCCGCCAGATCGACCGCGGCGAAGTCGGACGCCTTCGTGTCGGCATCGTCGGTTCGGCCATGTGGGGTCCGATTCCCAGCCTGCTCGAAGAATTCCAGACCAAGTTCCCGCGCGTGACCTGGACCTTGCACGAGTCGGGGCCGAACGTGCAGTACGAGGCGCTGCGCGCCAAGCAGATCGATGTGGGTTTCTGGCGCGAGCCCAAGCTCGACGAAGATGAACTCAAACACGACAACCTGCGCCAGGAACTGTGCTTCCGCGAGAATGTGTGCGTGGCGGTCAATGAACACCATCCGCTGGCCACGCAGCCGTGGATCGAGCTGACCGACATTGCCGACCAGCCGATGCTCACGCTGGCGCTGGACAAGTCGGCCTTCCCGCGCTACCTGATCCAGTGCTGCATCAAGGCCGGTTTTCAGCCGACGATTTTCCAGGAAGCGTCGGAGCCGCAAACGCTGCTGGCGATGGTGGGCGCGGGCCTTGGTGTGGCGCTGATGCCGGAGACGACCAGCCGCATCGGCTGGCCGGGCGTGATCTTCTTGCCGATCAAGACCAACCCGCCATCGGCCAATCTGTACATCACCTACACCACGCTCGACGATGCGCCGGTGGTGCGGGCGTTCCTGAACATCCTCAATCCAACCGCCTAGGCGACTGCGCCACCCACCTCGCACACATCGTCGCGGGTGGACAACGCCACTTCCAGCGCAATCGTCAACCCGCGCACCACCTCGGCCAGCGCCATGCTGGGCGCGCCCGGGTGGGCTGCGGCCTGCTGCGGCAGGTAGGGAATGTGAATGAAGCCGGCGCGCACTTGCCGGCCTGCCGTCTGGTGCATCAAGCTGTAAAAGACGTGATTGCATACGAAAGTGCCGGCTGTCTGCGATACCGACGCCGGCAAGCCGGACCCGCGCAAACCTGCCACGATGGCCTTGATCGGCAGGGTCGAAAAATACGCCGCCGGTCCGCCTGCGACCACCGGCTGGTCGACCAGCTGGCATTGGGCGTTGTCTGGAATTGGCGCATCGTCGATATTGATGGCGATGCGTTCGACCGACAGGTCCACCCTGCCCCCGGCCTGCCCCACCGCGATCACCACCGCGGGGCGCAGCTCGTCGATCGCGGCGCGCAGCACCTCGCCGGCCGCCCCGAACACGCACGGCAACTGGCGCACTTCAATGCGGTAGCCCTCGCCCTCTTGGCCGGCCAGCGAGCGCACCGCCTCCCATGCGGGATTGATCGTCTCTTTGTTGAACGGCTCGAATCCGGTCAGCAGCACTGTCTTGTTCATTTCTGGCCCATCAAAAAATACAGCAGGAATATATTCGCCACCAGCAGCGGCAGCGCGGTCGGTATCTGCGCCTTGATGACCGCGTGCTTGTCGGGCAGTTCGAGCAGCACCACCGGCACCACGTTGAAATTGGCGGCCATGGGCGTCATCAGGGTGCCGCAGTAGGCGCTGAACATGCCGATAGCCGCCATCACCGCCGGGTTGGCGCCGTACTGGCCGATCAGGATAGGAATGCCGACGCCGCCCGCCATGACCGGAAAGGCAGCGAAGCCGTTGCCCATGATGATCGTGAACAGCGCCATGCCGACGCAGAACACCACCACCGCCACGAAGCGCGAATCCATGTTGATGTACGAGGTGGTGATGTGCGCCACCGCCTTGCCCACGCCCGCTTCGGCGAACAGCAGGCCCAGGACCGCCAGCATGTGCGGCAGCACCACCGCCCAGCCGACCGCGTCGACCAGGCGGCGCCACTCGCGCATGCCCTGCACCGGTGTGGCGCGCGTCAGCCAGCAGGCCGCGCCGATCGCCAGCACCGACGCACAACCAAGGCTGACCAGGGTCAGGTGCTTCGTTTCGAGCAGCAGCAAGCCGCCGATGTGGACATCCTTGAGCAGGGTCGAGCCGATCATGGTCACGAGCGGGATGATCAGCGCCGGGATGAACAGCAGGTGGCCGAGGCGGCGCGCGCTCGACGTCTTTTCCTCGGGCGTGCGCACGCCGTATTTGCCGAGCGTGACGCCGCCGCAGCCGGCGATCAGCGCCATCACGATCATGATCACGCCCACGTACGCCGGCGGCAGGCGCTCGCCGATCAGGTAAACAGCGGCGTACAGGGCCCAGAACAAGGCGCTCGAATAGCGGCGTGGGTTGTCCTTGTCGCGCAGCGACATGACAGCCGACGCGGCCAGCATGGCGCCCAGCGCCAGGTAAAAATAGTCGAGCAGGATGATCATTTGGCGGCTCCGTCGCGCGCAATCTCGGCGTCGAAGCGGTGCAGGCGCCACGCGTGGATGATAAAGGCGGTGATCGCGGTCGGGATGCCCCACAGCGCCATGTGCAGCGGGTTGACCAGGATGCCTTCGGCGGCGAGGATGGTTTGCATCAGGACGATGGCGCCAAAGGCGACGAAGACGTCTTCGCCGAAAAACAGGCCGACGTTGTCGGTGGCGGCGGCCATGGCGCGGATGCGGTAGCGCAGCTGGTCGCTGATGCTGCCGTTGCGCGTTTCGGCGGCCGCTTCGGCCATCGGCGCGACCAGCGGGCGCACCATGGACGGGTGGCCGCCAAGGCTGGTCAGGCCGAAGGCGGCGGAGACTTCGCGCACGAACAGGTAGACGATCAGCAGGCGGCCGGTGGTGGCCGATTTGATCTTTGCGATCGTGGCTTGCGCATGCTCCTTGAGGCCGAAGCGTTCGAGCAGGCCGATGGCGGCCAGCGGCAGCAGCAGGATCATCGGCAGGTTGCGTGTTTTGATGAAGGCGGTGCCGAGCGAGGCGAGCAGCGTTTCGAGCGGCATCGACACGGCCAGGCCGGTGGCGCCGCAGGCGGCGACGACGACTAGCACGGGATGCACGCGCAGCACGAAGCCGACGATGATGACGGCGACGCCAATGAGCGGCCACAGGTTCACTGCTGTTTGCATGGATTCTCCGGATGACCCGTCGGTTCCGGCAGTGCCGGGAAGTCGGTTCCGGCAGTGCCGGGAACGACGACGATGGGGATAGCGACCCGAATACGGGCCGTGGAATCTTACCCGATGTCCGTCCAAAAAAGAAAACCCCGCACATCTTGCGATGTGCGGGGCATGATCCATCATGCGATGGGCACGAAGTGCCCGCGCTAGTTAGAACGTCGCCTTGAGCTGCACGCCAAAGCTGCGCGGCTCGTTGACCATGCCGGTCAGGTTGTCGAACTCGATCGCGCCGACCGACTGTACCTTGTCGGTGATGTTGCGCGCGAAGGCTGCCACTTCGTAGTTATCCCACTTGTAGCCCATGCGCAGGCCACCTTCGACCAGCGACTTGGCTTTGTATTCCTTGGCTTCGTACAGGAACATATTGTAGGTGCTGCGATACGCCCAGTCGGTGTACGCAAAGAACTCGCCATCGGCCACCGGCACGCTGTAACGCAGCGTGAAATTACCCTGCCACTTAGGTGCGCGCGGCAGCGGGTTGCCGTTCAGCTTTTGCGTGTACGCGAAAGGACCCGCCACGCCGGTCGGCGTGCAGCCGTTCACACCCTTGGTATTCGGCTCGTTGCCGCAGGTCTGGACGAACAGCTTGGAATCCTTGATCTCGGTGTCGTTGTAGCTGCCGCCCAGGGTCATGCGCAGTGCATCCGACAGGTTGGCCTGGAAGTCCAGTTCCACGCCCTGGCCGGTCACGCGGTCGGCGTTGATCAACTGGTTCATGTTGATCTGGCCCGAACCGGCGGTCAGCTGCTTGTCCTTGACGCGGTACTGGAACACGCTGGCCGACAGGCGCGCGCGGCGATTGAACAGGTCCTGCTTGATACCGGCTTCGTACGACAGCGCCTTTTCAGCTTCGGCGAACGACGGACGATCGGCCAGGCCATTCAGGCGACCCTGCATGCTCGGTGCGCGATAGCCGGTAGCCACGCGCGCAAACAGGTTCGAATCGGGGCTGAGCGCGTAGGTGCCGGACATATCCCAGCTGACGTTTTTCGACTCGTTGCTGATCCCGAAAGGACCGGCGGTGGTCAACTCGACGCGCTTGGCCGAGAAGTTCTTCTTGTCGTTGGTGTAGCGCAGGCCGGCACGCAGCTTGAATTTGTCCGACACGGTGTAGTTCAGCGAACCGAAGGCCGCCCACGACTTGGTGTCCTGGTACTGGGTCGCGAAGAACGGATTCTTCGGATTGCCCGGCGCCAGCGAGTCGAAGCTGATGCTGTCAATCTGGATGTCTTCGTTGAAGTAGAACAGGCCGGCGATCCACTGCAGCGGGCCGCTGTTGACCGATTCGGCGCGGAACTCCTGGGTGAACTGGCGGTGATTCGGCAGCACGTCCGCGGTTTCGACCACGAACGGGATGAACGCGGCCTGGTTGGCGTAGCTCGGGCCCATCGGCTGCGCGTACACGGCGCCATAGCCGCCATCGACATCGGCGCGGCTATAGAAGTCGGCCGATTCGTAACCCGTGATCGAGTGCAGCGTGACGCCGGACAGGTCCAGGCGCAGGCGCATGCTGGCGCCTTCGGTCGAGAGGCGCTGTTCGTTGACGGCATCGCTGTCGTAGCGGCCGTACTGGAAGCCGTCGACCAGCTCATTGCTGCCCTTCTTGAGGATATTCGCGCGGAACAGGGTGGCGCTGCCATCCATGTCGCGCGCGTGCACGTTGAACAGGGCGCTGAAGTTACTGGTCGGCTTGACCAGCACTTGCAGGCGCAGCGCGTCGTCGTGGTAACCCTCGAAATCCTTGGTGCCATTGCCCGGACGGTTGTTATGAACGCGGTCGTCGCGGTTCTGCGACTGCACGGACACGCGCGCGGCGACGGTGTCGCTGATCGGCAGGTTGACCGCGCCTTCAAAGTTCTTGGAGCGGAAGTTGCCGATGCCGACCGTGGCGTAGCCGTCGGTCTTGCCGATCTGCGGCTTGGCCGAGTCGAACTTGATCACGCCGGCCGGGGAGTTACGGCCGAACAGCGTGCCCTGTGGGCCGCGCAGCACTTCGATCTGGTCGACGTCGAAGACCGGGAAGCCTTTGAGCATCGGGCTTTCCTGCACGATGTCGTCGACCACCAGGCCGACCGGCTGCGATGCGTTCAGGTCGAAATCGGTATTACCCTGGCCGCGGATGTAAAAGCGCGGGAACGAACGGCCATAGTCGGATTCGACGTTCAGGCTGGGCGAACGGCCCGACAGGAAGCGGATATCCTGGCCGCCGGCGGTGAGCACGTCGAGTTTTTCACCCTTGAGCGTGGTGATCGCCATCGGCACGTCCTTGATGTTCTCGGAACGGCGCTGCGCGGTCACGATGACGGTCTCCAGCTGGCCGGCTTGCGGCTTGGCTTCTTCGGCTGGCTTGTCCTGGGCCATCGCAACGTGCAGCGGAAAAGCGCTGGCGACAGCCAGGGCGATCAGCGAACGGGTGGCGAACTGCTTGCTTTTTATTGTCATTTAAGTAAGTCCTAAGGTCGATTAACCATCTCATGAATCCTGCTTGGCGGTTCGCATCGCGCTCCGGCGACGGCCCGCCCGCACGCCTTGCAGCGCACAAAACGACCTTCATCACCCCGCTGCGACTACGCTCCCGTCCGTATCTTGATAGTGCCTGGGCATCCTAGCATGAAAAGAATTGACTCGAAATCATGGCAATTACGTTTTCATTTATATTTCGATCATATAAATGACGAAGCAAAATCGTATTTGCCATACATATTAACGGTGATGCATAGTTCTAAAGCTGTGCCTGTCTCATATGGCGCGGCGCAATATTCCCTAGCCTTGCGCACTCCCGGGCGTAGCGAACATGGCGACCAGACGGGCCGCGCGCACCGGGCCTGGACGAGCAAGGTTCAACACGTAAAGACGCGTGATTTTCGCCACATGAGTTGTTGCAACAATACGACATAGCCCGCCAGGAAAGTTGCCATGAACCAAATTAGTGCATCCGCCAGCCGTCTCAAGGCCGTAGCCGCCCTGGGCCAGCAAATCTGGCTCGATAACCTCAGCCGCGAATTGCTCGCCTCGGGCGAACTGGCGCGCTGGATCGCCGACGACGGCATCCAGGGCGTGACCTCGAACCCCTCCATCTTTTATAACGCGATCCGCAACGATTGCGCCTACCAGGCCGCGCTGCCGGCCTTGCGCGCCGCCCACCCGGACCCGGAAGCGCGCTTCGAAGCGCTGGTCCTGCCCGACGTGCAGGCCGCGTGCGACCTGTTCGCGCCCCTGTACGCCGACAGCGACGGCCACGCGGGCTTCGTCAGCTTCGAGGTCTCGCCGCGCCTGGCGCACGATGCCGCCGGCACCGTGCTGGAAGCGCGCCGCCTGTGGGCCGCGATCGGCCGCCCCAACGCGATGATCAAGATTCCGGCCACCGAGGCCGGTATCGCCGCCGTCGAAGAAGTGATCTACGCCGGCATCAACGTCAACGTCACCCTCATTTTCAGCGCCACCCAGCTGGCCGCCGTGCGCGCGGCGCACCGCCGTGGCCTGGCGCGCCGCCTGGAAGCGATGCTGTCGGTGCAGCGCATCGCCAGCGTGGCCAGCGTCTTTATCAGCCGCGTCGATGCCGCCGTCGACGCGCTGCTGCCGGCCGGTGCCGATGCCCTGCGCGGCAAAGCGGCCATCGCCGCCGCGCGCCTGGCCTACCACGAGTTCCAGAACGACAGTGGCTTCGCCATCTTCGCCGCCTTCGGCGCCACCCCGCAATGGCTGCTGTGGGCCAGCACCGGCGTGAAAAATCCGGCCATGCGCGACGTCACCTACGTCGAAGAACTGATTGGCGCGGCCACCGTCAATACCGTGCCCGATGCGACCCTGGCCGCTTTTCGCGACCATGGCGAAGCGCGCCTGTCGCTGGAACATGACGTCGACGGCGCGCGCGCCGTATTGACGCAACTGGGCCGCCACGGCATCGCACTCGATACAATTGGTAACGACCTCTTGCGCGCCGGCCTGACACAATTCGAGCAAGCACACGCCAATTTGCTGGCTTTGCTTGCTTAGTGTCGTTAAGCTTACGCATTCCTTTCGCCCCATCGCAGCCGGTGTGCCGGGTACAATATCGCTTTCCAGGAGTGAACTCATGAAATTTAAGCAACTTAGTATCACGATCGCGGCGCTCTGCGCCGCGGCGAGCGCCACGGCTGCCGACCCGAAACTGGGCATTGTGTACGACGCCGGCGGGAAGTTCGACAAGTCGTTCAACCAGTCCGCGTTTGAAGGCGCCGAGCGCTTCAAAAAAGAGACCAGCATCAAATACATCGAGGCGCAGGCCAGCAGCGATACCCAGGCCGAGCAAGTGCTGCGCGGCCTGGCGCGCAAAAAGCTCGACCTGATCGCCGCCGTCGGCTTCTCGCAGACCCAGGCCGTGCAGAAGGTCGCGCAGGAATTCCCGAACGTGCGCTTCGTGCTGATCGACGCCGTGGCCAAGGGTAACAACGTCAACTCGATCCTGTTCAAGGAAGAAGAAGGCTCCTACCTGGCTGGCGTGGCCGCCGCCCTGGCATCGAAGTCGAAGAAAATCGGTTTCGTGGGCGGCATGGACATTCCGCTGATCCGCACCTTCGCCTGCGGCTATGCCCAGGGCGCGAAGGCGACCAATCCGAAAATCGAGACCATGCAGAACATGGTCGGCACCACCAGCGCGGCCTGGAACGATCCGGCCAAGGGCGGTGAGCTGGCGCGCGCGCAGTTCGACCGCGGCGTGGACGTGGTGTTCGCCGTTGCCGGCGGCAGCGGCATGGGTACCCTCCAGACGGCCAAGGAAAAAGGCAAGCTGGCCATCGGCGTCGACTCGAACCAGAACTACCTCCATCCGGGCACCATGCTGACCTCCATGGTCAAGCGGGTCGACGTGGCCATCTACGACTCCTTCATGCAGATGAAGAATGGCACGTGGAAGCCGGGCGTGATCTACAAGGGCCTGAAAGAAGGCGGCGTCGATTGGGCGCTGGACAAGGATAACCGTGCGGTCGTCACGCCGGAAATCGAAAAACGGGTCAACGAGGCCAAAGCCGCCATCATCGGCGGCAAGATCAAGGTGGTCGACTACCGCATTGGCAGCAGCTGCCCGGTCTGATTTTTCCCGCTTCTCAGAAAAGCGCGCCGCGCCGGTTTTGACTGGTCCGGCGCGCTTTTGAACTCATTTACCTTTACTACTCACCACTGACCGCTATGCAGCCAGCTGTAGAATTTCGCAATATCTGCAAAGCCTTCGGGGCCGTGCAGGCGAACGCCGACGTCAGCTTCTCCATCGCCAAGGGCTCGATCCATGGCGTGATCGGCGAGAACGGCGCCGGCAAGTCGACCCTCATGAGCATCCTGTACGGCTACTACAATGCCGACAGCGGCGCGCTGCTGATCGACGGCCAGGCGCAGGATATCCGCACCAGCCAACAGGCGATCACCCTCGGCATCGGCATGGTGCACCAGCACTTCATGCTGGTCGAGAATTTCACGGTGCTCGACAACGTCATGCTGGGCACCGAAGGCGGCTTCAAGCTCGCCTCGCAGCGCGCCGCGACCGAGGCGAAGCTGCGCGAGATCTGCACCCGCTACCGGCTCGATGTGGACCCGCTGGCCAAGATCGAAGACCTGTCGGTCGGCGCGCAGCAGCGGGTCGAGATCCTCAAGCAGATCTACCGCAGCGCCAACATCCTGATCCTGGACGAGCCGACCGCCGTGCTGACCGCGCAGGAAACCGCGTCGCTGTTCGAGATCCTGCGCCTGTTCAAGGAACAGGGCAAGACCATCGTGCTGATCACCCACAAGCTGGGCGAAATCATGGAAATCACCGACCAGGTGACCGTGATGCGCGCCGGGCGCGTGGTGGGCGCGGTGCAGACCGCGACCACGTCGAAGGAAGAACTGGCCAATATGATGGTGGGCCGCCCGATCCAGGGCGAACTGCCGCGCGCACCGTACAAGCCCGGCCCCGCCGTGCTGGAAGTGGCCGGCCTGCAGTTGCAGGACGCCGCTGGCGTGCGCCTGCTGGCCGATATCGACTTCACCTTGCGCGCGGGCGAAATCGTGGCGATTGCCGGTGTATCGGGCAATGGCCAGAGCGAATTGATGCAAATTTTCTCGGGCATGCGCCTGCCGAGCGGCGGCAAGGTCGCCTTCCTTGGCACCGAACTGCCCTATGCCAAACGCTCCGACGCCGACGGCTTGCCGGCCACCTTCCGCAAGCTGGGCATCGGCCATGTGCCGGAAGACCGCCTGCGCGATGGCGTGATCAAGGATTTCTCGGTCATGCAGAACACCGTGTTCGGCTACCAGGACCGGGTCTGCAACCGCTGGGGCCTGTTCGACTTCAAGGCCATCGCGGCGCGCTGCGGCGATTTGCTCAAGGCTTTCGACGTGCGTCCGGCCAATCCGGACCTGCGTATCGGCCTGCTCTCGGGCGGTAACCAGCAAAAGGTGGTGATCGCGCGCGAAGTGTCGGCCAAGCCGAAGCTGATGCTGGTCGGCCAGCCAACGCGCGGGGTCGACATCGGCACCATCGAAAGCATTCATACGCAACTGCTCAAGATGCGCGACGAAGGCGTGGCCATCCTGCTGGTGTCGGTGGAACTGGAAGAAGTGCGGGCGCTGGCCGACCGCATCATCGTCATGTCCGGCGGACGCATTACCGGTGAACTCAAGATTGAAGAATTCGACACGACCCGCATCGGGCTGCTGATGGGCGGGGCGCATAAAACATGAAAACGACCGAACTCCCCCGCTGGGCAAGCGCGTTTGTCCTGCCTGTACTGAACCTGCTCTCGGCTTTGCTGGTGGCCGCGCTGGTGATCCATCTGCTGGGCGAAAGCCCGACCGAATCGCTGCGCATCCTGATCGACAGCGCCGTGATCAATCCCGAGGGCTTGAGCTACACGCTGTTCTACGCCAGTACCTTCATCTTTACCGGCCTGTCGGTATCGATCGCCATGAAGGCCGGGCTGTTTAACATCGGCAGCGAAGGCCAGTTGTACGTCGGCGGCCTGGGGCTGACCGTGGTCATGCTCACGCTCGACCACTCGCTGCCCGCCTGGCTGCTGATTCCGGCCGCGATGCTGGGCAGCGCGGTATTCGGCGCGGCCTGGGCATGGCTGCCCGGCTATTTGCAGGCCAAGCGCGGCAGCCATGTGGTGGTGACCACGATCATGTTCAACTTCATCGCCGCGAGCCTGATGAACTTCATCATCGTCAAGTACCTGATCCCGGAAGGCCAGCAAAATCCGGCCAGCCGCGTGTTTTCGGATGCCGGCGCCATGCCGCGCCTGAACGAGTGGTTCCCGGTGCTGGGCGACACCCCGCTCAACGTCAGCTTCCTGCTCGCAATCGCCGCCCTGGCCATTTATGGCGTGATGGTGTGGCGCTCTTCGTGGGGCTACAAGCTGCGCGCCACGGGTCTGAATCAAAACGCGGCGCATTATGCGGGCGTATCGATCAGCCGCATGATCATCGTGGCGATGCTCATTTCGGGCGCGCTGGCGGGCATGGGCGCGGTCAATTCGATCATGGGTTCGACCCATTACCTGAGCCTGAACTTCCCGGCGGGTGCGGGCTTTGTCGGCATTGCGATTGCGCTGATGGGGCGCCAGCACCCGGTCGGCATCTTCCTGTCGAGCGTCTTGTTCGGTGCACTGATCCAGGGCGGCTTCGACCTGTCGCTGGAAAAACCAAACATCCCGCAGGAGACTTTTGTCTTCATCCAGGGGCTGATCATTCTGTTCTGCGGCGCGATGGAAAATCTGTACGCGCCCGCTGTCCTGAAGCTGCTTAACATTCGCAAAGGATAAGCCATGTTCGAAGACCTCCATTTAGCCAGCATCGTGGTGTCCACGATCCGCAATGCGCCTGTCCTGATTTTTGCCGCGATGGCCGGCCTGTTCGCCGAACGCAGCGGCGTGGTCGACATTGCGCTGGAAGGCAAAATCCTCGCCAGCGCGTTCGTCTCGGCCGCTGTCGCCTTCACCACGCAGAATGCCTGGTACGGCGTGGCCGCCGGCGTGGCCATATCGGCCGCACTGGCGCTGCTGCAGGGTTATGTGAGCATCACCCAGAAGGGCAACCAGCTGGTAGGCGGCATTGCGATCAACATCGCCATGAGCGGCCTGACTTTCGTGCTGGCCCAGTTCTTTTATCAGCAGGGCGGCCGCACGCCGGACCTGGGCCAGGCGCGCCTGTTCGATATCGTTTTGCCGGGCACTCAGGCGCTGGAAGGCATTCCCTTCATCGGCTGGTTCTACGGGCACGTGATCGGCGGCCATTCGGCGCTGGTGTATTTGGCGTTCGCGCTGATCCCGCTGGTGCACTGGGTGATTTACCACAGCCGCTTCGGCCTGCGCCTGCGCGCCTGCGGCGAGAATCCGCATGCGGCCGATGCGGCCGGCGTGAATGTCGCAACGACGCGCTATATGGCGATGCTGGTGGCGGGCATCCTGTGTTCGTTCTCGGGCGCGTACCTGGCGATCGTGCAAAGTGGCTTCTTCCTGCGCGACATGTCGGCGGGGGCGGGCTATCTGGCGCTGACCGCGCTGGTGTTCGGTAACTGGCGGCCGATGTACACGGCGCTCGGCTGCATGATGTTCGGCTTCTTCAGCGCCGTGCAGATCCAGATCGAAGGCGTCGACCTGCCGGGCATCGGGCGCATTCCGGGCTCGCTGATCCAGATGGTGCCGTACGTGGTGACCGTGATTGTGCTGGCCGGTCTGATGGCCAAGTCGGTGGCGCCGAAAGCGATCGGCAAGCCGTTCGTCAAATCGCGTTAAACCCGCAATGGCGAAGCGCGGCATGATCGCCTTCGCCTGTCTGCTGTTGCTGGGATTCGGGGCGCTGTTCGGCGCCGGCGAATATCTCAGTTCTCCCGCGCGGCGCCAGATCGGCGCCGCACCGCCCGACTTCCCCGCGTCCTCGATTACCATCAACACCGCCACCGGCCCCATTCAGGGCTGGATGGTGCGCGGCACGCCGGGCGCCGGTGCAGTCCTGCTGCTGCACGGCGTGCGCGGGAACCGCCTGCATATGCTGGGGCGGGCACGATTTCTGTCGGGACTGGGGTACGGCGTGCTGTTGATCGACCTGCAAGCGCACGGCGAAAGCGCGGGTGAGCGCATCAGCTTCGGCGTACGCGAGGCCGCCGGCGTGCGCGCCGCGCTCGCGTACCTCAGGCACGAACAGCCGGGTGAACGGATTGGCGTGATCGGCACCTCGCTCGGCGCCGCAGCGCTGGTGTTGTCGAAACCCGGACGCGGGATCGATGCGCTGGTGATCGAGGCGATGTATCCGACGATTGAAGAAGCGATCGACAATCGCCTGCGCCTGTATCTGGGGAGCGCGGGTGCGGCGCTCGCGCCGCTGTTGCTATGGCAGGTGCCGCTGCGGCTGGACCTGACTTTGGACCAACTGCGGCCGATCGATGCGGTGGGAGCGCTGGCCTGCCCTACCCTGATTGTGGGTGGCGAGAAGGATCAGCATACCAACGAGGCCGAAACCCGCCGCATTTACGCCGCCGTGCCAGAACCAAAACAGCTGTGGATCGTTGCCGGGGCGGCGCACACCGACTTCCACGGCATGGCGACGCGCGAGTATGAAACGCGAATCGGCCGGTTCATGGCGCAGCAACTTCAACGCATTGATTAGTTCAGTGACGCTGTACGAGCGCTGATGACACAACTATATTGGTACAAAAGAACATTTTCCAATACCAAATTAACGCGACCATGCAGAACGGAAGTAGCGCAAGTTCTGGCAGCCAATAGCCGATGGAATCAATCTGCGTTTTTTCGGCGGCCAACGAGACGCCATACATTCGCTCGATGAAAAAAGTGATCGCGTTATAGCCGCCATGGACAAATATTGGAGCATATAGTGAAGCGAACCTGATCGCAATAATTGCATAGAGAATTCCATTTACAAAACTTCCTAAAAAACCCTGATCGAAGTGAACAATCCCGAAAATCAATGACGAAACGATGATCGCGACGCTCAATCGATACTTTTCGCATAAGCGACGCAATATGAAACCGCGAAAAACAATTTCTTCGATAATGGGACCCAACACGACAATTGTAATTGCTTGCAGGACCAGCCAACTCGGCAGCCAATTTGTGTTATCAAACGCTGAGGGCTTCGCGAAATGCCAATGGCGATATGCCCAATCGATATCGATTTTTGCACTTAAGAAAACCAGGGCCGCCCAGCACCCAATTCCGATGAATACGCTTACAACAAGCACAAGGATCAATTCGACTAACGCCCGAACTGAGAATCCAGCCCCCATGAATTGGGTAAAATTGAGATTTTCTCGCTGAATGAAGCGTTTACTGAAAAATACCATTGTCAATGCCACACCGCCCCATTTCATATAGATGAAATTCGTAATACCTTCTCCGTAACTGCCCACAGCGTAGTCCCAGACGAGCATTACGCAAATCCACACAAATATAATTTCATGAATTTTGATCGGTGCTGATTGTGCCATTGGTTTCAAGAGCTTGCCAAGATTACTCAACATACCGCCACCTTTGCATTGGAATCGTAAGTCTGGTTTTGTGACGAAGCCCGGCGATACACGGGCTTCGTCACTTCCGTCATCTGGCCGCCGAATCAATGATATAGTACTGTTTAATCACCGTGGACCCTGTCATACAACCAACGGCCCAAATTACCACCCCACCTCTGAACCTCATCAAACGCTTCGAAAGCTACTTCGAGGAATTGCCCCAAAGTAGCTTCGCATCCAACTTTTTCCGTCGATATTTCGCACTTCAGATCGTCTTTACCACTGCCGCCGATTGCCTCCAGAATTGCAGAATTTTCGATTACTTGCATGACTACTCCTTGATATATGTTTCAATCGAACCAAAGTGCGCGATTGAATCCAGGCCGGCATATGAACTGATGAGAATCCACCGGCGAGAATAGTAAGAAGACTGATTCCTCAATCCTGCTTACGTATAACTATTGTCACGGCTATTGACAAGCTAGTTATTGTCAAAACGCAAATAATGCGGCTGATTCACAAAGAATTATTGAGGCACGGTTACCGGACGTAATTCAACCACTTTGCCTGCACTTAAGCCAACAACTCGATCTGCGGAGTCAATCGTCTCAGGCCGATGCGCGACCATGATGCGCGTCAACGCCATCGCGCTTAGCGCAGCATTCACAAGCTGTTCGTTTTGAATATCAAGATGGCTGGTCGCTTCATCCAGCGCCAGCACTTTGGGAGATTTGTACAGCGCCCGGGCCAAAAGAATCCGCTGTTTCTGCCCGCCCGACAAACTGCTGCCCATGTCCCCCACCAAGGTCTGATACCCCATCGGCATTGACACAATCTCATCATGCACAGCCGCCAGCCGTGCGCACCGCTGCACGTCCGCATATTCGCATTTGCTGTCGAAAAAACTGATGTTGTCGATGATAGAACCAGCCAGGAGCACATCATCCTGCATCACTGTGCCGACCAGCTGTCGATATGCCGGCAAGCCAAGCTGCTGAATCGGTATCCCATCGATCATCACCTCCCCTTCTGTCGGCGCGAGCAAGCCGAGAAGGATCTTGCACATCGTGGTCTTGCCGCATCCGCTAGGACCGACCAATGCAATGCTCTGCCCCGCCGGTATGTGCAGATTCACGCCATCCAGAATCCATGGCTCGCCGTCCGCATAGCGAAACTTCACATCGCGCAGGGTGATGCTGGGAGCAATCCGGCTCAAATCGCTCTCCCACATGGTCGTGGGTTCCGCCTGCTCAAGAACAATGTCGGACAGCCGCTCTGCGTGCAGCCCGAGCATCTTCAGGCTGATCAGCATATCCACCAGACTGACCATGCGGCCGGCGAACGTCCCCGCGTAACTGATGAATGCCATCAGCATCCCCACCGTCAGCGCGTTTCGCAGCACCAGCCCCGCCCCAACGTAGAAAACGACCAGACCTTGCAAGCCGATGATCGTGCTGTTCGCCGCCTTGAGCAAAATGGTGAGTTTTTCGGTCCTGGCATCGCGGTTCACGACATCCTGCTTCAGGTTTTGCCAGCGTGCCTTGCGCTCGGCCTCTCGTCCGAATAACTTGAGGGGAACGATGGCGCGCACGGTTTCCACAAAATGCGTATTTTCCTTCGCTGCGAGTATCAACCGTTCCTGCGATGCGGCTCTGAGCGGCTGGTAGAAAATCCATCTCAACGCGGCATACAGCGCGACGCTGAGGACCACGATCAGAGTAAGCTCCGCGCTGTACATCAACATCATCCCCAAGGCCAGCAATGCCATCAATCCATCCAGCGCACTCTCCACGAATACGCTGGTCAAGGTCTGCTGGATCGCGGTAATACTGCCGAAACGGGACAGCACGTCGCCCAGGTGACGTTTCTCAAAAAATACCGTCGGCAGGTTGATCAGATGCGAGAACACGCGGGCCGACCATTGCAGCCCGACGTCGATACTCCATCTCATCAACACCATGCTGCGCGCGATACCGATCAGCGTCTGCGTCACCAGCAGCAGAGCAAAGCCGACCACCAATATCTGCAGCAACTGGTGATCGCCGCTGACGATCACCTCGTCGATCACGTACTGGTTAAACAGTGGCGATACAAGCGCAAACACTTCAAGCGCCAGTGCCAGCGCAAACACTTGCAACAAGGCCCGGCGCAATCCCACCACCGGTCCGGTCAGCTGCTTGATCGACATTCTCCGGGTGGCGTCTTTTTTCTCGAATTGCGCCGTCGGCAGGAGTTCCAGTGCGACCCCGGTAAAATGGTCCGACACCTCGGCCATCGTCAGGTGACGTTCACCGACGGCCGGATCGAAAATAACGACAGTCGTGCTGCCGCGCAAGCTGCGCTTGATCGTCTTGAGGACGACGAAGTGATTCAGATTCCAATGCAGTATGCAGGGACACTTCAAGGCACCCAATTCTTCCAGCGCCAGTCTTAACGGCCGCGAGGCGAGATGCATCGAACCGGCATGGCGCATTAATTGCGCCAAATTCGCGCCCTTGAGACTGATCGAAAAACGCCGCCGTAAATCCGCCAGATCCATATGGCTGCCGAAATGGCTGGCCACCATGGCCAGGCAAGCCAGGCCGCATTCGCTCGATTCGGTCTGTAGAATGGGTTTCATCGCCGCCTCCCTCAGATTGACTTAACGCTGCGCCGCCGCCAGCAACGGCGCGGCGATCCATTCCCAAATGCGCCGCTCGTCTTGCACGATGTCGGCTTCCAAGGTCATCCCGGCGCGCAGCGGCTGCGCCACGCCATACACGTCGATGCTCTGGCGCGATAACCGGACCCTGATCCGGAACAAGGCTTCGCTGCTGTTGGCTCCGGGTGTGCTTAGTTGGGCATTGCTCAGGATCGTACTGGCCAGATGAGGGGGCAATTCATTCGGCGCGAACGGCGCCTTGCTGATATCGACAATGCGCCCGCGATGCAGCCCGAATTTCTGATAGGGATAGGCCTGATAACGTATCAAGACCGTCTGCCCGTCAGCGACAAACCCCATCATCCGGCTTGGCGCATACAGTTGAACCTCCAACGCCTGCATGGATTGCTTGCCGTTCGCCCCGGGAATCAATACCGCCAGCGACTGAGCTGCAACGACCGCTTGTCCGGACCGGTAGGTGATGGTCGCCACGATGCCGGCCTGTGGCGCGAGTATCAGACTGGTTTTCCGACTTTGATTTTCGGCGATGTCCTTGTCGATGCCGGCCTCCGAACGCTGTAATTGCGCGATCATGTTAGCCAGCTCGCCGGCGCTGGCGTTGCGTTCGGCCGTCAGGTTCAGCCAGCTGGCTTGTAGCTGCAGCTTTGCTCTCGCAAGCGTACTCACCCGTGCGCCAAGATCGATCAATTCTTCTTGCTTTTGCTGCGTCTGCGCGGCGGAGACGAAGCCATTTCCTTGCAGTGTTTCATACTTGGCGAGGCTAGCCCTGGCCAGTTCGAGCCGTCGCTGCGCCAACGCGATTTCCTGATCCAACTCCAGCGTTTCCGCATTGACGTTCAACAAACGTTCATCGATGGCGCTCGTCTTGTCGCGATGCTGTGCCAGCCGGGTGCGGCGCTCCGACGCCAGCGTGTTTTTCTGGATCGTTAACTGTTGGGCCACCAGCATGGAAATCTCCCCGCTGCCGCCCTGGCGTTCCGTCGACACCTCGAACAGCGGCTGCCCCGCGACGACAGCCTGCCCTTCGGTCACGAAACTGCGAGAAAGAATTCCCGAGTTCATGGCAGAGATCGTCAAGCTTCCGCCTGCAGGCAAGGTCATCCCTGTCACCCGGGCTTTGCTGGTCACGCTGCCGAAGAAAATGTAGGCAAGTACGCACAGCGCCATCGCCAGGGCAACGCATGCAACGATCCGGACCGACATGGGCTGGGCGAGCCGGATCGCACCCATCCATTGATTGGCGTGCGCTTGCGCCACCTCCTTGCGGAAGAAGGTGTCGTTAACGGCGGCTTGAGGTTCGGGTGGAGCGGCCTGCGGCGTATCCGGCGCGGCGCTGGTGAGCGTGTTCTGACAAATGTTCGACATTGGGCGAGGTCTCATTTCACGGTAAGCAGCGCGCGTCGCCTTCCAGCGGCGCGGTTTGCGTGAAGAAACAGAGTCTCAAAGCCTATCGAACATGAAGTCTTAGCTAATGACTTAACGTAAGTTTTTCCGACAATCTATTTAATGCATGTCAGCTTGCGGTAGAACAATACTGTGATTGTAAGATCAAACGGTCAGCGTGCTGCCCTGCGGAGGGCAGCGCTTGCAATACCGCTCAGTCGCCGGCCAAGCGGGTCGAACGGCCCAGGGTCCAGGCGAACGCCACGCCGGCCGACGCACCGGACTTCTTCTTCATCAGCGGACTGTCTTCGTTGGCGGCACCCGCATAACGCTCAAACCGCACGAAACCCAACACGCGCATATCGTCATTGAGCATGCGCGACGCGCTCGCGCCCACCCGTGCCAGGATCAGCCCCGCGTCGGCCTGATAAGCGGGCCGGGTCGATGTGGCGTAGCGCGGCTGAACTTCGTAGAAATAACGGTTCACCTTCTTGTCGCCGATGGCCACGCCGGCATTGGCATCGAAGGTCCACAAGCCGTCGGCGCTGCGCATTTCGTACACCACTTTCGGCTCGAACGTGAAGCCCTGCGTGCGCATGCCGGCGCGCGCTTCGATCACGGCACGCAGCGGGATGTCGAGGCGGATGCGGCTCGATGCGCTAGGTTCGGCGACGCGCACCTTCAGGCGCGGCCCGAATTCGAGCAAGAGGCCCAGGTTGGGCATGCCGGCGCGCGCGGCCACGTCGTCGGAGCGCGCCGGCAGCGATGCCGCCAGGCCCACATCGAGTTCGACCGCCTCGCGCTTGAGCAGGCGCGCGCCGATGCCGTTTTGGTCAGCGCGCAACACCAGGCCGCGGTAGATCAGGAACGGCAACACCAGGCCGCGCGATGAGCGGTCGGCCGAGCCGGGATACGCAGGCGCGGAGGCGACGCCGCCAAGGACGCCGGCTTCCCACAGCGGGAGCGGTTTGTTTTCGGGTGGCGCGGCGAAAGCGGCGATGGGGAGGGCCAGAAGGATGGCGGCAATTGTTACGGCTGGTTTCATGCGGATGCTCACGGGTGGATCAGCGAACTTGGATCCCCGCCTGCGCGGGGATGACGTTGGAGGCGCGGTCTGCTTGCCAGCTCTCGAGACTACACAGGGAGGTGTCGAAATGATAGTTACGGCCAGATGGTTTTCAGCAGCGACGCCAGATGGTAACCGCCTTTGATCAGCTGCGTCTTGGCCAGCGCCGAACTGGGCACCGGATAATTCGATCCCATCTCCAGCCCGAAGGTGTAATACGTCTCGCCCTTACGGTTCACCTGCTTGCCGATCGCGCCCGGCGTCACGTCCGAATAGGCCATCTTGGACGCCGCCAGCGCGTCATCCGCCCACTGGTACGGCCAGCTGGTGACGTCGCCCGTGTTCATCGTCACCGCCGGTTTGCCGTCGATGACCTTCTGCGCGAACTGCTCCGGCGTCTTGGTGCTGATGCGGCGCATCGCGTAATCGACCACGGTGCTGTCCCAGTACGCGTGGAACGGCCTGGTCGTCCACTTCTGCGCACCGGGCGGCAGCGGCTTGGCTTCGCCCGGAATCAGGGCGGCGCTCAACGAGGTCAGTTTGTCGTCGTCGAGAAGCAGGCTGTTGCCGCCGCGCGAATCGTAGATGTTGAGGCTATCGATATCCGCGTGCTTCTTCGGCACCACGAACTTGCCATCCTTGCCGACAAACGCCGCCCCCACGTGCAGCGGCTGGTGAATGTCGCCGGTCATGTGCGCCACCAGCAGCAAGGCCTGGCGCCTGGTCAGCTTGTTCGGATTGAGCGCCGGATCGGTCTTGCCCTGCAAAACGGCGATCGCCTGCTTGAGCGTTTGCACGATGTCGACATCGGCGGTGCCCACCGCACCATCATGATAGTGCTCGTTCTGGAACGGGATGTCGGTGTAGTGGTATTCGCCGTGGCGGGGATTGGCCGCCGTGTAGGCGTTCATTTCCTCCGTTGGCGGCGTGTAGCCGGCACCGCCCTTGGCGCTGTCGGCCCACACGGTGATCGATTCGAGGCTTTCGCCCGGCAGCAGCAGGGCCGCGATCTGCTTCTCCGCATTGCTGCCCTTGATCAGTTTTTCGGCGATGGCGCCGACCGCGCGGTGCCCCTCGGCGCCCCACGCCAGCGCATCCACCGATACGAAGGCGCCGGACAGCGCCAGTACACAAGCCAGTTTCTTCATCATTCGTTCCCCTTGCTCGGTTTTGGATAGTCTTTGCCGATCTCGATCGGCTGGGCGTACGAGGAGCTCCACGCCTGCTCGTGCAGCGCGCCGATGCGCTGCGCCATCTTCTCGTTGCGCAGCACCACTTCGAGGTTGCGCGACTTGTCGAAGTAGCCGCCGGCCCAGTTGCTGGTGCCGACCCAGGCCAGCTTGCCGTCGATCGACATGGTCTTGCTGTGGATGACGCGCGCGAACGGAATCGGGCCGCTCGCGGCAGGCGGCAAGGTGACGATGCGCACCTCCACATTCGGCAGCAGCGCCAGGCTTTTCAGGTAGGCGATGCCCGGCTTCTCGGTATTCCAGTTCGAGACCATCAGCTTGATCTTGACGCCACGCGCAGCCGCCGCGCGCACGGCATTGTCGATCACGCCGTAGTACGGGCGCGTGCTGTCAGGCCCGTAACCGAGCGGCGCGTAATCGAGCAGCTGGATGCGCACCTCTTGCCTGGCGTCGGCCAGCAACGCCGGCAGCACCGCTTCGGAATCGGCCACGCCGGGCGGATTGAAGGCGGCCGGGCTGGCGACCAGCTGCGCGGCCTGCGCCGCCACCGGAACCGCGACGGCGCGCGGCACCGCCAGGTTCGCCGCCAGCAGCGACTGCGCCTGCCAGTCACGCTCGAACACGGCCTGCACCTGCGCCACCACGGCCGCGTCGGTGATCAACAGGCCGGTCTCGTGAATGTGGGTGAACGCACGCCAGTCGAAGTTCTGGCTGCCGATAAAAGCGGCCTTCCTGTCGACCGCGATGTACTTGGCATGGATGATCCCGGTGCCGGTCAACTGCGCGTAATCGAGCACGCGCATGTCGAGATTGGGGATCTTGCGCAGCCGCTCCAAGGTGGCCGGATCGGACAGGCCGATGCCCTTCTTGTCGAGCAAAAAGCGGATCTTCACGCCGCGCGCGCCGGCCGCTTCGAGCCGTTCCACCACCTTCTCGAATGGCGTGCCGGCCTTGCTGATGGCGTAAAACTGGCCGATCACGATCTCGCCGCGCGCCTCGTCGAACAGCTGCGACCAGACTGCGGCGCTGCTGCGCAAGTCGGCGTTGACGAGCGTGGTTTCCAGCGGCGCGGTCTGCACCAGTTCATAGCCGGGAATGGAAAAACCGGCCTGCGCGTGCGCTCCGATGAACAGCGCAAGCAGCGCCGCCAGGCCGCGCCGAAGCGGCGTCATTGCACCGTCCCGAAGCGCCCGGCCGGCGTGTCGGTGCCCACCGGTTTGCCCGCCTTGTCCTGCTTGATCAGGAACTGGACCACGGCGTCGATATCGCGGATCTGCGTATCGCGCTTGTTGGCGGCGGCGGCGAATGCCGGGAAGCTGTCGCCGCCTTCGGCCAGGAAGTTATTGCCCGCCACCCGATACAGGGCGGCGTCGTCGAGCACCTTGCCGTTCAAGCTGACGCTGTCGCGGATCACGCGCTGGCCGGCCGGCGCGGCCGGGTTCCAGCGGTAGCTGAAGCCGTCCGACACTTGCAGTACCGAGACGCTGCTCGCCGCCGGACGCGCCCACTGCTGCTCCAGCAGCGCGCGGATCTCGGCGCCGGTCATGTCCATGACCACGATCGTATTCCCGAACGGGAGCACGATCTGCACGTCGCCGTAGGTGGCGGTGAGACTGGCGCCCACGTCGAGGTCCTGGCGCATGCCGCCCATGTTCATGAAGCCGATCTGCACGCCCTGCGATCTGGTGGCGGCCAGCACGGCGTCGGCGATCAGGCCGCCGAGCACGGTTTCGCCGGCGGCGCTTTCCTTGCGGTTGATCGAACGGATGGCCACGCGCGCCACCGGCCGCGCCAGCGCCGCCTCGCTGCGCTCTTTGGCCTGCTTCAGATAGGCCGACACGCGCTGGTCCGGCGGATACTGGCCCGGTTTCATCACCACGTTGCGTACCCCGACGTCGCGCACCGCGCCGCTGGCCGGATCGACCATCATCTTGATACGCGACAGGACATGGCCGCCCATCTCGCCCTGGGTCACCACGCGGCCATCGACCTTGCACTGGAAGCCGGTGTGCGAGTGGCCGCTGACGATCACGCGGATAGCCGGATCGAGCTTCCTGACGATATCGACGATCGGGCCTTTCAGGTCGCTGCAATCGGGCTTGTCGAATGGTTCGGGCGTGTGCCCGCCTTCGTGGATCAGCACCACGAATACCTGCGCACCCTGCGCGCGCATGGCCGGGATGACGCGGTTGATGGCGCTGACCTCGTCCTCGAACGTCAATCCCGCGATGCCCGACGCCAGCACCACCGACGCGGTATTGCGCAGCACCGCGCCGATCAGGCCGACCTTGACGCCCTTGACGTCTTCGATCCGGTAGGCCGGCAAGAACGGCTTGCCGGTGGCATCGTCGATCACATTGGCGGCCAGGTAGGTAAAGCCGGCGCCACGGAAGTCGGGCGTGAACTGGCAGGCTTTTTCAGGACGGACCGACTCGCAGCCGCCGCGCTGCTGGCGCAGCAGTTCGGCGCGGCCATTGTCGAATTCGTGGTTGCCGACCGAGGAGATGCGCATGCCGGCCAGGCTCAGCGCCTCTAACGCCGGTTCGTCCGCCCACATCGACGACATGGCGGGCGAAGCGCCAATCAGGTCGCCGGCGCCAACGAACAGCAAGTCCTTGTCTTCCTTGCGCCAGGCCTGGACGGCGGCGGCAATGGTGTCGATGCCGCCCGCCTGCTCGGTTTGCTCGCCGCTGGCGTGGATGCTGTTGTACTGGAATTTGGTGGAGTCGAGGTGGCCATGGAAGTCGTTCAGGGCAACCAGGTTGATCTCGATCGGGGGCGTCGGGCGCGTGGCGCAGCCCGCCGACAGGAAGGCCGCGGCGAGCGCGGCGCAAAGAGGCCTTGAGAGTAGTGTCATAGGTAGTAGGATAACCGAAGAGCGCAGGCCGCAGCGGACGCCACGCCCTTTCAAATGTAGCGGGAATGTATCGATCAAGGCAAAAAGATCACGCCCGGGCGGGACGAAAAAAAACGGCCAGTGTCGCCACCGGCCGCTCTTCAATCTAGCTTAGCCACGCATCAGAATTCGTACTTGACGGTCGCTTGAATAGCCCACTGCGATTCGCCCTTGGTCTGGCGAACGTCGAGCGATTCGACGCTGTCGCGTACCTTGTAGATGTACTTGCCGTTGGCATCGAGACCGACGTAGTCGACGAAGCTGCGCGCCTGTGCGCCCGCGCCCTGGAAGCCGACTTCATTGGTACGGCCCCATTTCTTGTTCAGCAAGTTGCCGAAGTTGAAGAAGTCGAGGCTGAACACGGCCTTGTTTTTTCCGTAACCCGGCAGTTCCTGGGCGACACGCATGTCGAAGCTGTTGGTCCATGGCGAGAAGTCCGAGTTACGGCCAACCACACCGCCGGCGGCTTTCTTGAGCACGCTGTTGCTGTTGACGACGCCCCAGAACTTGTCTTCGTTGACAGTGCTGCCTGGCTTGTCGCCCTGGAACACCACCTGGCCCGAACCCGGTGCCGATGGGATGTACATCAGGTCGTTGCCGCCCGAACCATCACCGTTCAAGTCGTTGTTGACGGTCCAGCTGTATGGCTTGCCCGAACGGCCTTCGTAGAACATGCCGAAGCGCGTCTTGTAAGCACCGAAGAAAGCCTTCTGGAAGTTGACGATGGCGTTCACGCGGTTCTTGACCAGGTAGCTCGAATTGGCGTTGACTTCTTCATTCGGATTGAAGATCGAACGGCCGGTGAAGTTCGAGTTCGAGGTCGACGAGGTCAGTGGCGACACTTCCTTGGCGTCGGTGTAGGTGTAAGCCATCGACCAGCCCAGGCCCGAGGTCAACGGACGGCTCAGCGAGAGGGTCGCCATGCCGCTGCCACCCTTGTCGGTCTTTTGCGCCAGCAGCACGTTGGCGAACGATTCGTTGCTCAGTGCCTTGCTGCGGAAACCGGTGCAGCCCGTGCCGCTGGTGATCGCGTTGCCGGTTGCGCTCCAGCACGCCGCGCTGTAACCCTGCGGCGTGTAATACAGTGCGCGGCCGTCGCTGCCCTGGCGGGTTGGTGCGCCGAGGTTCAGGTTCTGGTAAAAGATGGCATCCTTGGACTTGAGGTGCAGGTATTCGGCGCCGAAGACCAGGCCGTACCATGGCAATTCCATGTCGAAGGCGATGTTGGCTTTCCACACCGATGGCTGGCGCAAGCCTTGGGCCAGGATGTCGACGTTGGCCGCCGGCATCGCGGCGTTGCCGCCGAAGCTGCTCTTCTGCTGGTCCGGATTGGCGCTGAAGATGGTCGCGCCGTTGCACGAAGCAAAGTTACCGGTGCCGCAACCGACGGTGGTGGTTGCCACGCCAGGGTTCGAGAACGGGTTCGACAGCCAGACAGCGGCAGCGTTACCCTGGAACAAGCCGGCGCCACCGCGGATTTGCATCTTGCGGGTGGTGTCGAAGTTGTAGTTGATGCCGAAACGCGGCTGCGCCAGGTTCTGGCCGTCGAAGGTGTTGGTGTTGTCCATGCCATAGCCACCTTTTTCGCGCAGGCCGGTGGCGGCATTGCCTTCGATCTTGGGTGCGGCGACGGCGTCGTTGCGGCGCGGGCGGTCGTCGATGCGGGCGGCATCGAGGCGCACGCCAAAGCTCATCGTCAGGCGCGGGCTGATGGTCCAGGTGTCTTGCACGAAGGCGCCGTAGTTTTTCAGCGAGAAATTGGCGACGGCATCATTCAGGTTCACGCCAGGGGCGGCAACCTGCAGCTGGTACGAGCTAGGACGGCCCTTGCTGAAGTTTTCCAGGATCGCGCGTTCGACATCGGCCGGGCTGGCGGTGCCGCAGGTGATGGCGCCGAAGCTGTAGGTCCAGGCCGCGCTGCTGTTCTGGCAGCTGAACGAGTAATTGCCGAAAATGTTTTGCTGGAAGGCGTTATAGACCGTGTTGTTACTGTAATCGCCGCCAAACTTGACTTCGTGGTCGCCCAGGGCCCAGTTGGCACCCAGGTACATGTCGTCGGTCTTGGTGCCGAGGATGTTGCGGTGACGGCTGTTCTCGGTGCCGAAGGCCAGCGAGCGGTTGGTGGTCGGCACCGATGCAGGCGTACCGGCTGGATTGGCGCCGGTCATCGACAGGCTGATCGACGGCAGGCGCGCGTTCAGGGTCGGCACGCTGTCATAGTCGCGCTGCGACAGCTTGAATTCGGTCGAGAAGTTCGGGGTCCAGTCCGACGTCACCTGGGCCACGAAGGTTTCGATCGCCTTCTCTTGCGAATACCACTGCGAGTTCAGCGACAGGCCGGTGGCGGAAATGCCGGCAAACTGCGGCTCGGCCTGCGACGTTTTCGCGTAGCGGAACATGGCGCGGTGGTCGTCGTTGATGTTCCAGTCGACCTTGACCAGCATGTCTTCCACGTTCAGCTTGGCGCCACTCGGCACATCGGTGGTGCCGGCATTGATGCCGTAGGTGTTGGTGGCGATGCCCTGTGCGGCCGAGATCAGCGCCGGGGAAATGCCGACGTTGGTCAGTGAGCTGCCCAGCGGGCCGAAAGCGGGCGCCGAACGGCTCGATTCGAGCTTTTCGTAGTTCGCGAAAATGAACAGCTTGTCCTGGATCAGCGGGCCGCCCAGGGTCACGCCCTTGGTGGTTTCCTTGAACGATGGTGGCGCATAATACGTATCGTTGGCATTGTTGTAGCGGTCGCCGGCCATCGCATCGTTACGGAACACGTAGTAGACGCTGCCCTTGACGGTGTTGGTGCCGGACTTGGTGACGGCGTTGATATTGCCGCCGGTGTAGCCTTTTTGCGTGACGTCGTAGTTGGCGACGTTCACTTGCACGGTCTGGATCGCTTCGATCGAGATCGGTTGCTTGGCGGTCGGGCTGCCGTTCGCTTCCAGGCCGAAAGTATCGTTCACGGCCACGCCGTCGATGGTCAGCGAGTTGTAGCGCGAGTTCTGGCCGGCCACGGAGATTTCGCCGCGTTCCTTGTCGGTCTGGGCCACGCGCGGGTCGGCACGGGCGTAGTCTTGCAGGTTGCGCTGGATCGATGCCTGGGTGGCGATCTCGGTCGAACCGAGGCTGGTGCCGGCGCCCATGGACGATTTCGAGAACTTGTCGGAGCGCGCTGCCGAACCGGCGATGGTCACGGTCTGCATCGGTGCGCCCAGGGTGGCGTCGATAGAGGCGGTCTCGGCCAGCTGGATGTAGACGTTTTCGCGTTTTTCGGTGATGCCGCCTTTGGTGATGATGATCGTGTACGGACCGCCCGAACGCAGGCCGCGCGCCACGTAGCGTCCCTCGCCGTCGGTGACGACATTGCTGACGGAACCGGATTCGGCGTGGACGATGGACACGGTCGCGCCGCTGGCAGGCTTGCCGTCGGCAGCGGAAATGCGCCCGCCGATGGCCGACGTGGTGTTCTGCGCCATGGCCGGCAAGGTCGCCAGCGCGATCGATAGCGCCAGCGCCAGCTTGGTGACCTGCATCCGATTATGATTGATCATTGTGTAACCCCAAAAAAAGACATGTTATGGTGGAAAGCGGCGAAGCCTTCCCTCTGTACTTTGTTGCAAATCTGCGCTGGCGGCACTGGTGGCGCCGCCACGAAAAGCCTGTCACATGAAGCGAAACCGTCTTGTTTGTCATCCGTCGTGCCCGCCGAGCGACTGCGCCCGGCCGCGGCATGTTGCTGCGCAGCGCGCAAGTCTACTTGCCGAATGTGTCAGCACCATGACTGGGCGGCAACAGGCAATACCATGTTTCCGGGAACATTCTCAGCCAACTATGCAGCAGCGCTCGCGCGGCTGACAAATACCATTTCGCTTATGCATTTATATATCGATCATATAAATTCATGCATAAAGTAGTGCTAGAACGGCTGAGATAGACATCTTTACGGGCTTGTTGCCTTGGCGGATTATAAATCTTCCCTTCCGACGTGAATTCCTTTCATAGGGATTTTCGACAAAGGTTTGCCCGGACGCGCAAATGTGTAGCGGGATGGCCACAAACTTTACATTACGTAAATCATTTTTTATAACAAACTGTGGATGTTTGGTGTCGCGCAAGCTAGCGCGGCTGCCATTGTGCAGCGTTTGGGAGGAGGGAGCGGGAAAACGGCAGAATTGGGATGTGACGGACACGGCAGGGCCGGGCCGGTGCCGCGGTCGCTCCTGCCAATGACAGAAACGACCGGGCTTGACAGGTCAGCGCGCGCGTTGCGTGACGCTGGCGGCCGCCGGCCAGGAGGCCACCAGCGCCTCGAAGCGCGCAAAGCGCTCGTCGAGCTGGCGCATCAGGCGCTGCTTTTCCTGCTCCGGCAGGAAGGCGTAGCGCACGCCGTTGTACGAGACCTTCTTGATTTCCGCGTACGACGGCTGGTAGCGGCTGGCGAACAGCGTGTATTCCTGCGACAGGTTGTGGCGCGTGACGCCGGCGTCGTCGGTCGAAATCACATACGGCACGCCGAACTTGCGGTACAAGGTCACCGGATGGTTCGCGCCTTTGATGCCGGAAATGAAGGCATTGCTGGTCAGGTTGATCTCGACCGGAATATCCTTGTCGCGCATGGTTTTCATGATCGCCGGCGCGTTCGATTCGTGCGCCAGGTCGATGCCGTGGCCGATGCGATCGGCGCCGGCCACGTTCAGGGCTTGCTCGATGTGGAACTTGAGGCCTTCCGGCGGCACGTCGCCCAGCGCCAGTTCGCCCGCGTGCAGCGCCAGTTTCACCTTCGGATAGCGGGTTTTCAGGAAGCGGAACATCTTCATGTGCAGTTCATAGTCGCGCATCGATGGCGCCAGGCTTTCCTGGCCGACGATATTGACGCCGACGATCAACTCGCTCTGGCTGGCGGCCTTGAAGCCGGCCAGCATCGACGAGAACACCATCGACGGATTTACCAGGCGCAGTACATACGCCTGGTAGCGCATGGTGAAGCGCTCGTCGTCGATGTTGGCGTGATTGGTCTTGATGCGCTCGACGTAATCGGCCAGGGTCTGGTTGAAAGTGGGGTCTTTTTCCAGCGTCTCCATCCAGCTGCGCATGGCGGCGGTGAGTGCGGCGTCGTCGCCGGCTTTCCACATGGCGTTGTCGGCGTCGGCATTACCGGTCATGGGCGCCAGCTTGAACATGGTTTCGATGTAGCCGACGTTTTCGGCGATGGCGCGCTTTTTCAGCTCCAGCAAGCCATCGTTGTAATTGGCGTTCGAGACCGGGCCAAAGAAGCCGAAGGTCTGGAAGAACTGGCGGTCCGGCGGCGGCTGGATCGCGCCGTGGTTGTCGAAGTCCTTGCTGGACCAGCGCTGCAGCAGCTCGCGGTAGGTGAAGTCGTCGGCCAGCACGTCGGCTGACGACAGGCAGGTGCGCTCGGCGGCGGGCAGCGCGCGCTGGGCGTCGATCACGGCCTTGGTCGTTTCGATGCGGTAGGTCTGCTTGTTGACGCACAGGCCCTGCTTGTCGAGGAAATCGACATATTGTTCGGCGTAGAGGGCACCGGAGTAGTGGTGGTGCAGGTCGGCGCCCTTGGGCATCTGCGAGAAGAACAGGGTCAGTTCGGACAGCTTCGGCTCGGCGCCGGCGATCAGGCCCGCCAGATGGCGCGCGGTGGCCGCTTCGTTGGCCTTGGACTTGGCGGTCGGCGCGGTGGCGGCATACGCGTTCGCGGCAAGCGCCAGGGCGATCAACAGGCTGCTCGTTTTACGGATCATGAATTCTTCTCTCGATTAGTATCCGTCGCTCCCGCGCCAAGGCGGCACTCGGCGGGAGCGACGGAGTGGTATTTACGCTTGCGTCGCGCTCGCGCGCTCATGCACCTTGCGCCCGGCCGCATAGGTCGCCCCAATACACCGGTCGTCACCCAGCAGCGCCAGCGCGAACAGCAACTCCTCGAGATTATTGCAGCGCTCCGTGCGGCGCGCCAGCAACGGCGTCGCTTTCGGGTCGAGCACGATGAAATCGGCCTCCGCCCCGGCCACCAAACTGCCGATGGTCCCTTCGAGTTGCATGCTGCGCGCCGCGCCCAGCGTCGCCAGGTAAAACATGCGCGCGGCCGGCAGGTAACTGCCCTTCAGTCGCGCTACTTTATAGGCTTCATTCATAGTTTGCAACATCGAGAAGGAAGTCCCCGCCCCCACGTCGGTCGCCAGCGACAGCGATACCTGCGCCGCGTCGGCCTTTTCAAAATCGAACAAGCCGCTGCCGAGGAAGAAATTGGAAGTCGGGCAGATCGCCGCCGCCGCCCCGGTTTCGGCCATGCGCGCGAAATCGCGGTCGTCAAGCCAGATGCAGTGGCCGAACATGGCGCGCTCGCGCATCAGTCCATAGTGGTCGTACACGTCCAGATAGCTGCGCGCGTCCGGAAACAGCGACTTGACCCAGCTGCACTCGTCCGCGTTCTCCGACACGTGGGTCTGGATGAACGTGTCCGGATACGCCGCCGCCAGCTCGCCCGTCAGCCGCAACTGCGCTTCGGTGGAGGTGGGAGCAAAGCGCGGGGTGATCGCGTACATGGCGCGGCCCTTGTTGTGCCACTTCTTGATCAGGTCTTCGCTGTCGCGCGCCCCGCTGTCGGCCGTGTCGCGCAAAAACTCGGGGCAGTTGCGGTCCATGAGCACCTTCCCCGCCGCCATGCGCAGGTTGCGCGCCTCGCTGGCCTCGAAAAACGCATCCACCGATTCGCGGTGCACGGTGCAGTACACCATGGCCGTGGTGGTCCCGCAGCGCAGCAGCTCGTCGAGGAAGAAGTCGGCCACTTCGCGTGCGTGCGCCGGGTCGCCGAACTCGCGCTCGGTCGGAAAGGTGTAGGTTTCCAGCCACGGCAACAGGCCCGGCGCCGGGGAAGCGATCATGTCGGTCTGCGGGAAATGCAGGTGGGTGTCGATAAAGCCCGGCATGATCACCTTGCCACGGTAATCGATCACCAGCGCGCCCGCTGGCAGCGTCGGGAACAGCTGCGCATAATCGCCGGCAGCCTGGATTTTGCCGCCCGAGACGATCAGCAGCCCATCTTCGTGCCACAGGCAGGCATCCTTGCTGAAGGCCGGGTCGGCGTGAAAATGCAGCAAGCTGGCTCGGTAGGCTTGCACGGTGCTTGGTGGTACGGTAGACATCAGACTCTTTCGGTGATTGCGGCCGCCGGTTTTGCCATGATGCGCATGGACGCGTCAGGCGTCCTTTGCATGGCATCCCACACGGTCAGTAACTGCGCGCAGACGGATGCGGCGATGACCGCCGGCGCCTTGTTGGTGATGCCGGCCAGCCCGATCGGGCAGACCATGGCGTCGATGCGCGCCGCGTCCACCCCGCGCGCGTGCAGGCGGTGTTCGAACTGGCGGCGCTTGGTTTTCGATCCGATCAGGCCGAACCAGCCCACGTCCGGCCGCGCCATGATCGCTTCGGTCAGGCGCTGGTCGAGCGCGTGGCTGTGCGTCATGACGAGGTAACTGGCACCGGCTGGCGCGGCGGCTACCAGCGCCTCCGGCACATCGGAGGCTTCCACGGTGACGTTGGCCGGTACCTGCGGCGGGAACATGTCGTCGCGTTCATCGACCCAGGTGACATTGCATGGCAGGTGCGCCAGTGCGCGCACGATGGCCGTGCCCACGTGGCCGGCGCCGAACAGCACCAGGTGCGCGCGCGGAGCGAACACCGGATCGACCAGCCAGCGCCGCCCGTCCGGTTCCTGCATGACGTAGGCGCCGCGGTCGCGCGCGAATACGGGTGGACGGCTGCCCGCCAGCCAGCGCCCGTCGCCATCGAACAGCGCGCTGTCCGCCGCGCCGTCGATGGCAACCACGCGCCAGCTATCGTCCTGGCGGCGCTGCCCGAGCAGCGCGGCCTGCGCCGCATCGAGCAGCTCGAACGCCAGGTGCACCACGCCGCCGCAGCACTGGCCGAGACTTGGGCCGAGGGCGTAGCGTTCAAAGTGGCGCGGGCGGGCGCCAGCCAGCATCGCGCGCGCGGTCTCGATGGCGCGATGCTCCAGATGGCCGCCGCCGATGGTGTCCCACACGCGGGTGGCGTCCACCAGCATTTTGGCGCCGCACTCGCGCGGACCGGAGCCTTCCACAATGGCCACGGTCACCAGCACGGCTGGACCGGTGGCACTGAGCCAGTCATCCATCACGCCGCCTTGAGCGCCGCTTCGACAGCGGAAATGGATTTGAGGATTTCTTCGCTGGTAGCCGGAGCGTTCAGCGGAGGGTTGACCTTGTGCCCGCCGACGCTGGAAATCGCATCGCGGATCGCAAAAAATACCGAGAATGGCAGCAGCAGCGGCGGCTCGCCCACGGCCTTGGAGCGGTGGATGCTGTCTTCGACGTTGCGGTTGTCGAAAAGGCGCACGCGGAAGTCTTCCGGGCAGTCGGACACGCCGGGAATCTTGTAGGTCGACGGCGCGTGCGTCATGAGTTTACCGGCCGGGTTCCACCACAGTTCCTCGGTAGTGAGCCAGCCCATGCCCTGGATAAAGGCGCCTTCGACCTGGCCGATATCGATGGCCGGGTTGAGCGACTTGCCGGCGTCATACAGCGCGTCGGCGCGCAACAGCTTCCATTCGCCGGTGAGCGTATCGACCACCACTTCGGCCACTGCCGCACCATAGGCGTAGTACGAGAACGGGCGGCCGTTCATGGTTTTCGGATCCCAGTGCAGGCCCGGCGTGGCGTAAAACCCGTCGGACCACAGCTGCACCCGCGCCAGATAGGCTTTTTGCACCAGCACCGGGAAGGCGACTTCATGGCCGTTGACATACACCACGTCAGCGGCAAACACCACGTCGCCAGCCTCGCCGCCATACAGCTTGACCGCGTAGGCGGCCAGGCGTTCACGGATCTGGCGCGCCGCGTCCTGGGCTGCCTTGCCGTTCAAATCGGCGCCGGTCGATGCGGCCGTGGCAGAAGTGTTCGATACCTTGCTGGTGTCGGTGGCGGTGGCGCGCACATGCAAGATGTCCACGCCCAGTTCATGCGCGACGACCTGCATCACCTTGGTGTTGATGCCCTGCCCCATTTCGGTGCCGCCATGATTGACGATGATGGAACCGTCGACATACACGTGCACCAGCGCGCCGGCCTGGTTCAGGTGCGTGACGTTAAACGCAATGCCGAACTTGACGGGCGTGAGCGCCAGACCTTTTTTGAGGACCGGGCTGGTGGCGTTGAAAGCGCTGATTGCCGCGCGCCGTGCGCGGTATTCGCTGGTCTCTTCCAGTTCGGCGGACAGTGCGTGAATCACGTTGTCCACCACGACCTGGCCGTACGGCGTGACGTTGCGCTCTTCGCGCCCGTAGAAATTGAATCGACGGATGTCGAGCGCATCGCGCCCGAGGTTACGGGCGATTTCATCGATGATGTATTCGATGGCAATCGCGCCCTGCGGACCGCCGAAGCCACGAAAGGCGGTATTGGACTGCGTGTTGGTCTTGCCGCAGGCGGCGCGGATATCGACGTCGGACAAATAATAGGTATTGTCGAAGTGGCAGACCGCGCGCGTGGCCACTGGCCCCGAGAGGTCGGCCGAATAGCCGGCGCGGGTGACCATGTCGACCTTGGCGGCGATGATGCGGCCTTCGTCGTCGTAGCCGACTTCATATTCGTAATGGAAGCAGTGGCGCTTGCCGGTGACGAGCATGTCGTCGTCGCGGTCGGCGCGCAGCTTGACCGGGCGCTTGAGTTTCGAGGCGGCGATGGCGGAAGCGGCCGCCCACAGCGCCGATTGCGATTCCTTGCCGCCGAAGCCGCCGCCCATGCGCCGGCATTCGACCACGATGTTATGCGAGTGCAGGCCGAGCGCGTGTGCCACCACATGCTGCATTTCGCTCGGGTGCTGGGTCGAGCAGAGCACCAGCATGCCCTTGTCTTCCTTCGGGATCGCGTACGAAATCTGGCCTTCCAGGTAAAACTGCTCCTGCCCGCCCACATACAATTCGCCCTTGACCGAGCGTGGCGCCTTTTCAAAAGCGGCCTGGTAGTCGCCGCGCGCGAGGCGCATCGGCGGCAGCACGTACGATTGCGCGGCCCTGGCGGCTTGCGGCGTCAGGATGGCGGGCAGTTCCTCGTAGGTGACCTTGGCCAGCCGCGCCGCGCGGCGCGCGTGGTCGTGCGTGTCGGCGACGACGATGAAGATCGGCTGGCCGACGTACATGACCAGGCCATCGGCCAGGATCGGATCGTCGTGGATGATCGGGCCGCAGTCGTTGGTGCCAGGGATGTCGGCCACCGTCAGCACGGCCACCACGCCCACGCTGGCGCGCACGGCGGCGAGATCGATGGCGCTGATATTGGCGTGCGCCTTGCTCGACAAGCCGAGCGCCGCGTGCAGGGTGCCCTGCACTTCCGGGATGTCATCGGTGTAGGTGGCCTGGCCGAGCACGTGCAGCGTGGCCGATTCGTGCGCGCGCGAGACGCCCACGCCGGTCCACGCCGCCGCTTTGAGCGCTGGGGTAGCTGCGTCGTTCATGGTGTTCTCCTTACGCGCGCACGGCAAAGGCGTTGACGGCATCGGCCGCCAGCGGGTTGTGTTGACGGGTCTCGAACCAGAAGCGGCGCAGCAGGTTCTGCGCGGCCTTCATGCGGTATTCGCTCGACGCGCGCATGTCCGACAGGGGCGCGTAATCCTGCGTCAGCATGGCCATGGCGGCATCCACCGTGGCCTCGCTCCACGGCTGGCCGAGCAGCAGGGCTTCGGTCTGCGCGGCGCGCTTGGGGGTGGCGGCCATGCCGCCGAAGGCGATGCGGGCCTCGGCCACCACGTCGCCGTCGATGCGCAGCGCGAAGGCGGCGCACACGGCGGAGATGTCCTGGTCGAAGCGCTTGGCCAGTTTGTAGGTGCGGAACTGCACGCCGGTACGCGGCAGCGGCACGCGCACGGCCTGGACGAATTCGCCCGCTTGCATGTCCTTTTTCTGGTAGCCGAGGTACAGGTCTTCCAGCGCCATCTCGCGTTCGCCGGCGGCGCCGCGCAGCACGACGCGCGCGCCCAGGGCGATCAGCCACGGCATCGAGTCGCCGATCGGCGAGCCGTTGGCGACGTTGCCGCCCAGGGTGCCGGCATTGCGGATCGGGAGCGAGGCAAAGCGCTGCCACATGGCCGACAGTTCGGCCGGATAGTGCGCGGCGATCGCCTTGTAGGCCTCTTCCAGCGTCACGCCGGCGCCGATCTCGATCATGCCGTCCTGCTGCGTTACCTGCTTGAGCGCGTCGACGTGGCCGAGGTAGATGATGTCGCCCAGCTCGCGCATCTGCTTGGTGACCCACAGGCCGATGTCGGTGGAACCGGCCAGCAGCACGGCGTCGGGCTTGTCGGCGCGGATGCGCACCAGTTCATCGAGCGTGCGCGGGGCGTAAAACGAGGCACCAGCGGCGCTGTAGGTGGCCATGGCGCCGCGTTGCAGGGGCGCCAATTGGGCCGCCAGCGCGGCGCGGTCGAAGTTCACGGCGGGCAGTTCGCCCATGCGCCTGGCGGCGTCGATGATCGGGCGGTAGCCGGTGCAGCGGCACAGATTACCCGAGAGAGCGTCGTCGATCTGGCAGCGGGTCGGCTCGCGCGTCGCATCGCGCGTCGCATCGCGCGTCGCATCGTGCGTCGCATCGCGCGTCGCATCGCGACCTTCCTGCTTGAGGTACATGCCCCACAGGGACATGACGAAACCGGGCGTGCAAAAGCCGCACTGGGAACCGTGGCATTCGACCATGGCTTGCTGCACCGGATGCAGGGTGCCGTTGGGCTGCTCCAGGTCTTCGACCGAGAACAGGGCCTTGCCGTCCAGCGTAGGCGTGAGCTGGATGCAGGAATTGACAGCCTTCATCTCGACCTGGCCGTCCGCGCCCAGCGAGCCGATGACGACCGTGCAGGCGCCGCAGTCGCCTTCGGCGCAGCCTTCCTTGGTGCCGGTGCAGTGCAAGTCCTCGCGCAAATGCTGGAGAATGGTCTGCGTCGGCGCGGCCTGCGTCACTACACGCACGGCGCCCTGATAGTAAAAACGAATCGGTTCTGACATTGTTGCCTCGGCTTTGTCCCAGCATGCAAGGCTACCACCCAAGGCATCCGCAATTATATCTATTTGAAGATGTCGGTTATCAGCAAAAAGCACTATGCCGGGTGGGCGGCCTTCCAGTGATCGGCGATATCGATGCGCCGGGTGATCCATACCTTGTCGTGACTTTGCACGTAATCGAGAAAGCGCGCCAGTGCCGCCGCCCGCCCCGGACGGCCCACGATGCGGCAGTGCAGGCCGATGGAAAGCATTTTCGGCTGGTTCAGGCCATCCCGATCGCCTTCCGCGTACAGCACGTCGAAGGCGTCTTTCAGATAATCGAAGAACTGGGTGCCGGAATTGAAGCCCTGCATGGCGGCAAAGCGCATGTCGTTGGTGTCGAGCGTGTAGGGCACGACCAGGTGCGGCGTCACGCCGCCCGCGTGCTCGACGTTTTGCCAGAACGGCAGGTCGTCGCCGTAGTGGTCGGCGTCGTAGGCGAAACCGCCATGCTCGACCACCAGCCGGCGGGTGTTGGGCGAGTCGCGCCCGGTGTACCAGCCCAGCGGGGCGGAACCGGTCAGTTCGCGCATGATCTGCACCGCTTCAGCCATGTGGGCGCGCTCGGTGGCTTCGTCCACGTTCTGGTAGGAGATCCATTTCAGGCCATGGCAGGCGATTTCGTGTCCCAGCTCCCGGAAGGCGGCCACGGCTTCCGGATTGCGCTTGAGCGCCATCGCCACCCCGAACACGGTCAGCGGCAGCTTGCGCTCCTCGAACATGCGCAGCAGGCGCCACAGGCCCGCACGCGAGCCGTATTCGTATAGCGACTCCATGCTCATGTGACGCATGGGAAACGCGGCCGCGCCGATGATCTCGGATAAAAACGTTTCGGAGGCGGCGTCGCCGTGCAGCACATTGTTTTCGCCGCCCTCTTCATAGTTGAGCACGAACTGCAGCGCCACCCGCGCCTGGCCCGGCCATTGCGGATGGGGCGGGGTACGCCCGTAGCCAATCAGGTCGCGTGGATAGTTGTCATAAGTGGTCATGAATGGGCTCTGGATGGAAGGGAAGGCATGGAGGGTATAGTGCGCATCATATATTGGCGTTCGCACCTCAGTATATGATCAGCCAGATAACAAGCGTCAATATCGACATATAGGAAGGACTATGGGAAAACTTAGTACACACGTGCTGGACACAACGCAAGGCAAACCCGGGGCCGGAGTGGTAGTCGAACTGTACGCCGTCACTGGCGGCGCGCGCACCCTGCTCAAGACCGTCACCACCAACCGCGATGGCCGCGTCGATACGCCCCTGCTCGAAGGCGACGCCATGCAGGCCGGACGCTACGAGCTGGTGTTTGCCGCCGGCGATTATTTCGCCGCCCAGGGCGTGAACCTGCCCGAACCGCGCTTCATCGACCAGGTGACGCTGGCCTTCGGCATTGCCGATCCGTCCCAGAACTATCACGTGCCGCTGGTGCTCACGCCGTGGTCGTATTCCACCTATCGCGGTAGCTGAAATACCAAGGAAACCGTGCGGCGGGCAAAAACTTGCTATTCTTGGGCAGAAAGCTTCAGGAGAGATAATGTCGCTGCACATCGTTCACTTTATCGGCCCCATCAACCATAGCGCGGTGTGCACCATCCGCAACCTCTGCCTGCAAGCGCTGCAGAGCGGCGCCAGCGAGATCGAATTGCACATGTCGACCGAAGGCGGCAATATGACCGCCGGCTTCGCGCTGTATTTCTTCCTTAAATCCCTGCCCCTGCCGCTGACCACCCACAATATCGGCAGCGTCGAATCGGTGGGCGTGGTGATTTTCCTGGCCGGCGGCAAGCGCTACGCCTGTCCCGGTACGCGTTTCCTGGTCCATCCGCTGCACTGGGGTTTCGGCAGCCTGGTGGCGGCCGACCACTCGCGCGTGAGCGAATGGCGCGACTGCCTCGATTTCGACGCCGAGCGCTATGCCTGCATTTTCGAGGAAGCGACCAAGGCCGCCGGTGCCCAGGACGATATCCGCACCAATCTGTTCGGCAATGCGCGCATCTACGACGCCGACCAGGCTGTGGCGGCCGGCATCATCCACAAGGCGACGCAGGCGCGCCTGCCGGGCGCCGGCACCACGTCGCACTGGTGGAACGGCTGACGGGCCGATACGGTGGCGGCAAAAGTTGCCGCACTACGTGACGCATATGTGACGCACACATCATGGTCAAACTTGCACGGAGGCGGGGCTTGACTTAAAATCAGCAGCTCTGCGGTTGCCGTTCCGGCGAGCGCACCATTCTGGGCTTGGCCCGCTTTTCATGCTCCCCTGTTTTTCCACCACCGCGGCACGCTGACCCTTGGATACCGTGTCGCCCTGGGTGCTCGTCGCCGCGCTTGTCTTCCTGATTCTGTGTTCGGCCTTTTTCGCCATGGCGGAAACGGCGCTCATGGCCGCCAACAAATTCCGCCTGCGCAGCCTGGCCAAGCGCGGCCACCGGGGCGCCATCACCACCCTGTGGCTGCTCGAGCGCACCGACAAGCTGCTGTCGCTGATCCTGATCGCCAATACCCTGGTCAACGCCATGGCGACGGTGCTGGCGACCGCGATTGCGATTTTGCTGTTCGGCTATGAAGAGAGCGTCATCGCGATCGCCATCGCGCTGCTGGTATTCGTGCTGATCGTGTTCGCGGAAATCGCGCCCAAGTTCATCGGCGCCACCTATCCGGAAACCATTTCGCTGGTGGCCAGCACCCTGCTCAAGCCCATGATGGCCGTGTCCAAGCCGCTGATCTGGTTCGTCAACCTGTTCGTGCGCCTGTTTTTGACGATCCTGCGCGTCAAGCCGGCCGACAGCGCGGCCCAGCACCGCGTCTCGCCGGAAGAGTTGCGCGCTATCGTGCTCGAAAGCAGCAATTTCATTCCGCAGAAGCACAAAAGCATCTTGCTCAACCTGTTCGATCTGGAAACCGTCTCGATCGAAGACATCATGACCCCGCGCTCCCAGATCGAGGCGCTCAACCTGGCCGTGCCGGTGGCCGAGCTCAAGGCCCAGCTGACGACTTGCTACCACAACAAGCTGCCGGTGTACGAAGGCGAGATCAACCGCATCATCGGCATCCTGCACGTGCGCCACGCGGTGGCCCTGCTCAACGAGGAAGACGAACTGAGCATTGCCCACTTCCGTGAACTTTTAACAACACCCTATTTCATTCCCCAGGATACGAGCGTCTTTACTCAGCTACAATATTTCCAGGAAAACAAGGAGCGCCTGGGCATCATTGTCGACGAGTACGGCGAAGTGCAAGGCCTGGTCACGCTCGACGATATCATCGAAGAAATGATTGGCGATTTCACCACCTCGGTGCCCGGCGCGGCGCGCGGCGACAGCTTCGGCTGGGATGCGCGCGGCGAATGCCTGCTGGAAGGCACGGCGCCCCTGCGCGAGATCAATAAACGGCTCGGCCTGGCCTTTCCGCTGGACGGTCCCAAGACCGTCAACGGCTTGATGCTGGAGCAATTGCAAGAGATTCCCGACGCCCCGATCAGCCTGAAAATCGGCAATGTTGTGATCGAAGTCATCCAGGTAAAAGACCAGGCAATCAAGGTCGTCAAGCTGACTCGCCCGCCGCTATCCTAATCAGACTGTCACCAACAATTTCAGTTCAGCCATACAAGTTCCAAGTTGCAATTGAACGTTCCATTTTAGCTACGTGGTATGGTTGCCTCCCCCATGCAGCAAACACTTTACAAATGTGATGCTCGGAGGCATGATCCAAGGCAGTTCGCCGCAACAGTCACCACTGGACGGCGCTTTGTCGTTCTCCGTACCAATTAAACCAAGCGCGCATATGGCTGCAGTCCTCCCCAATACGACCCCCGGAACGCCCATGCCGGGCCTGGCCCGCGCCCTGATGCAGGCTGGCCGCCTCAGTGCGCAGCAAGCCGATACACTGCACAAGAAATCGCTGATCGACAAGAGTCCGTTCATCGATACCTTGCTGCTGACCGGCACCTTCGACGCGCGTACCCTGGCCGCCTTTTGCGCGGAAACCTTCGGCTACCCGCTGATGGATTTGCAGAGCTTCAATGTCGACGCCCTGCCGCCGAACGCCATCGATGGCAAGCTGATGCAGACCCAGCGCGTGATCGCCCTGGCCAAGCGCGGCAACAAGATGTCGGTCGCCATTTCGGACCCGACCAATATCCAGGCGCTCGACCAGATCAAGTTCCAGAGCGAAGCGTCGGTCGAGCCGGTGATCGTGCTGCACGACGCCCTGCTGACCCTGCTGGCCAGCCTGGGCCGCAATGCCGAACAGAATTTGAACGACATGGTCGGCGACCAGGAAGATATCCAGTTCGGCGAAGACGATGCGCCCGCGGTCGTCGACCAGGCCGCCGCCGCCGATATCGAAGACGCGCCGATCGTCAAGTTCCTCAACAAGATCCTGATGGATGCGATCAACCTGGGCGCGTCCGATATTCACTTCGAACCGTTCGAAAAATTTTACCGCATCCGCCTGCGCGTGGACGGCGTCCTGCGCGAGCATGCCCAGCCGCCGATCACGATCCGCGACAAGCTGGTCTCGCGCATCAAGGTGCTTTCCAAGCTCGACATTTCCGAAAAGCGCGTGCCGCAGGATGGCCGCATGCGCCTGATCCTCTCGCCCACCAAGGCGATCGACTTCCGGGTCAGCACCTGCCCCACCCTGTTCGGCGAAAAGACCGTCATGCGGATCCTGGACGCGACCCAGGCCCAGATGGGCATCGACGCGCTCGGCTACGATCCGGACCAGAAGGAATTGCTGCTCGAAGCGATCCAGCGTCCGTACGGCATGGTGCTGGTGACCGGCCCGACCGGTTCCGGCAAGACGGTGTCGCTGTACACCTGCCTGAACGTGATCAACAAGCCTGGCATTAATATTTCGACAGCGGAAGACCCGGCCGAGATCAACTTGCCGGGCGTGAACCAGGTCAACATCAACGACCGCTCCGGCCTGACCTTCCCGGTCGCGCTCAAGTCCTTCCTGCGCCAGGATCCGGACATCATCATGGTCGGCGAGATCCGCGACCTGGAAACGGCCGACATCGCGATCAAGGCCGCCCAGACCGGCCACATGGTGTTCTCGACCCTGCACACCAACGATGCGCCATCGACCCTGACCCGCTTGATGAACATGGGCGTGGCGCCCTTCAACATCGCCTCGTCGGTGATCATGATCACCGCGCAGCGCCTGGCGCGGCGCCTGTGCACCTGCAAGAAACCGGTCGAGACCAGCCGTGAAATCATGCTTGCCGCCGGCTTCAAGGAAGAAGAACTGGAAGGCGGCTGGAAGCCTTACGGTCCGGTCGGCTGCGACCGTTGCCTCGGCGGCGGCTACAAGGGCCGGGTCGGTATCTACCAGATCATGCCGATTACCCCGGCGATCGAAAAAATCATTCTGGCGAACGGCAATTCGATGGAAATTGCCGCGCAATCGGAGCTGGAGGGCGTGAAATCCTTGCGCCGTTCCGGCCTGATGAAAGTAAAGCAAGGCTTGACCAGCCTTGAAGAAGTTCTTGGCTGCACCAACGAATAGGAAAATACAGTATGGCACTCGCTCAATCTAAAACCAACGCCGTCAAGGAGTCGGTCTACGCCTGGGAAGGCAAGGACAAGTCCGGCAAGACCGTGCGCGGCGAACTGCGCGCCGGCGGCGAAGCCGTGGTCAATGTGACCTTGCGGCGCCAGGGTGTCATGGTCACCAAGGTCAAGAAAAAGACTTATCGCAGCGGCAAGAAGATCACGGACAAGGATATTTCCCTGTTCACGCGCCAGCTGGCCACGATGATGAAGGCCGGCGTGCCGCTGTTGCAATCGTTCGATATCGTCAGCAAGGGCCACGCGAATCCTTCGATGGCCAAGCTGATCCTGGACTTGCGCTCGGACATCGAAACCGGTACCAGCCTGAACAATGCTTTCCGCAAGTATCCGCTCTACTTCGACCCGCTGTTCTGCAACCTGGTCGGGGCCGGCGAACAGGCCGGTATTCTGGAAGACTTGCTGACGCGCCTGGCGATCTACAAGGAAAAAACCCTGGCCATCAAGGCCAAGATCAAGTCCGCGCTGATGTATCCGGTGTCGATCCTGGGCATCGCCTTCATCGTCACCGCCGTGATCATGATCTGGGTGGTCCCGGCGTTCAAATCGGTGTTTACCAGCTTCGGCGCCAATTTGCCGACCCCGACCGTGATCGTGATGGACATTTCCGACTTCTTCGTCTCGTACTGGTGGGCCATTTTCGGCACCCTGTTCGCCGGCCTGTACTTCTTTTTCCAGGCCTGGCAGCGTTCGGCCAAGATGCAGCGCTTCATGGATCTGGCGCTGCTCAAGGCGCCGATCTTCGGCAGCGTGATCCGCAAGGCGGCGATCGCGCGCTGGACCCGTACCCTGGCCACCATGTTCGCGGCCGGCGTGCCGCTGGTCGAAGCGCTCGACTCGGTCGGCGGCGCGGCCGGCAATGCCCTGTACCTGGAAGCGACCAAGCGCATCCAGAACGAGGTGAGCACCGGTACCAGCCTGACCGCGGCGATGCAGAACGCCAATGTATTCCCGCCGATCGTCACCCAGATGGTCGCCATCGGCGAAGAATCGGGCGCACTCGATGCAATGCTGGGCAAGGTCGCCGGCTTCTTCGAGGATGAAGTCGACGAGGCCGTCGCCACCCTGGCCTCGCTGATGGAACCGCTGATCATGGTGATTTTGGGCGTGCTCATCGGCGGCCTGGTGGTCGCCATGTACCTGCCGATCTTCAAACTGGGCGCGGTGGTATAACAAGGGATGGGCGGCCACGTGCCGCCCATCCCCAGCATCAGCGCCGCAGCAGCCGCTTGCCCCGCCGGCAAGCGCCTGCTGCGATTTTTTTTGGTGCCCGCCGGGCGCCGGAACCGGGCGCCGGAACCGGGCGCCGGAACCGGGCGCCGGAACCGGACGCGGTTCCCCAAAGCGGGCGCAAGCCCTAAAATAGATCGGTGCAGCACACTGCCGCGATCACTTCTTACCTTGGAGCATCATGCTACCGGAAACACTCTTGTTCGCCGCCCCCGGCTCCCTGGGCCCGGCCCTCGCCGCCGGCCTGTTCGGCCTGCTGATCGGCAGCTTTTTGAATGTCGTCATCTACCGCCTTCCCAAGATCCTCGATCGCGAATACAACGATTACCTGGCCGGCGAGTACGGCTGCGGCTGCGGCACCCGCAAGGTGCACACCGATACATTCAGCCTGTGGGCGCCGCGCTCGGCCTGCCCGCACTGCGGCCACAAGATTGGCGCGCTGGAAAACGTTCCCGTGATCAGCTACCTGGTCCTGGGCGGCAAATGCAAAGGCTGCAAGGCCAGGATTTCGCCGCGTTATCCGATCATCGAACTGGTGACCGGATTGATGTCAGCCCTGCTGGTATGGCACTTCGGCAGCGGCTATACCGGCCTTGCCACCCTGGTGTTCGGCTACCTGCTGCTGTCGATGACCTTCATCGATGCCGATACCCAGCTGCTGCCCGACGAACTGACCTATCCGCTGCTGTGGATCGGCCTGCTGATGAATATCAACGGCAGCTTCGTGCCGCTGCCAGACGCGGTCATCGGCGCGGTGGTCGGCTACCTGTCGCTGTGGTCGGTCGCGACCCTGTACGAGAAGGTGCGCGGACAAGTTGGCATGGGCCATGGCGACTTCAAGCTGCTGGCCGGACTGGGCGCCTGGATGGGCTGGAGCGTGCTGCCGAGCGTGATCCTGATTTCGTCGGCGGTCGGGTCGGTGGTCGGCCTGTGCCTGATCGTGTTCGGCGGACGCGCGCACAATGTCAAGATTCCTTTCGGTCCTTACCTGGCCGCGGCCGGCTTCATCGTGATGCTGTACGGCAAACCGATCGGCGCCATGACCGGCATCTTGCTCCAGTACTGGATCCGCTAAGTGGACAGTGCGCGCGCCCCTGACGCCGGCAAGTTCAGCGTCGGCCTGACCGGCGGCATCGGCTGCGGCAAGACGGCCGTCTCGGACCGCTTTGCCGCGCTGGGCGCGAGCATCATCGATACCGACCTGATCGCGCATGCGCTGACCATGCCCGGCGGCGCCGCGATGGATGCCCTGCTGCACGAGTTCGGCCCGGCCTTTGTCAGCACCGACGGCGCGCTCGACCGCGTGCGCATGCGCGAACTGGTGTTTTCCGATCCGGCCGCCAAGGCGCGCCTGGAAGCCATCCTGCACCCGCGCATTCGCGCCGCCACTGCGGCCGCCGCCACCGTGGCCAGCGGTGCCTATCTGATCTACGTGGTACCGCTGCTGATCGAGTCCGGCGGCTGGCGCGAGCGGGTGGCGCGCGTGCTGGTCATCGATTGCCCTGAAGAAGTACAAATTGCGCGCGTGATGCGCCGCAACGCCATGAGCGAAGCCCAGGTGCGCGCCATCATGGCCAACCAGGCCAGCCGCGCCGCGCGGCTGGCGGCGGCCGACGATGTGCTCGTCAACGATGGCAGCCTGGAAGCCCTGGACCGTCAAATTGCTCTATTGCATGCACAATATCTGGCATTTTCGGAGAGAATGGCACTATTCCCGGTGCAGCGTTTGTAATTTTGCGTCGCTTGGTTCAGAATCACGGGATTCTTCTCCTGCCATGTAAAGGGATGTCATTTTGATCGTCTACGAATACCCTTTCAACGAGCGCATACGCACGTTGTTGCGGCTGGAAGACCTGTACGAGAAGTTCAAGTTCTTTGTGCACCAGGAACATGCAATGCAGCATCATGTCGCCCTGGCCACCATCTTCGACATGCTCGAAGTGGCCGGCCGCGCCGATCTCAAGAGCGACCTGCTGCAGGAACTCGAACGCCAGAAGCAAAGCTTGCTGAGCTACCGGTCCAATCCGAATGTCGCCGCCGACATGCTCGACGCCGTCCTCGCCGAGGTCGAAACGGTCAGCGGCGCGCTGGTCGCGGCGCAGGGCAAGACCGGCCAGAACGTACGCGACAATGAATGGCTGATGAGCATCCGCGGCCGCACCATCATTCCCGGCGGCGCCTGCGAATTCGACTTGCCGTCCTATTACGCCTGGCAAAAGCGGCCGGCCGAGCAGCGCTTCAACGATATCGTCAACTGGTTCGCCCCGCTGGCGCCGCTGTTCGACGCCCTGGCCCTGGTGCTGCGCCTGCTGCGCGACTCGGGTGGCCCGGTCAAGATGGTCGCCATCGCCGGCAGCTATCAGCAAATGCTGCAAGGCAAGGTCTACCAGATGCTGCGCCTGACCATGGATGAAGCGATGGGGGCGATTCCCGAGATTTCCGCCAACAAGTACATGTTGTGGGTGCGCTTTACCACGCAGGGCGGCGATTTGAAGCCCAAGCCGCTGGAAGAAGATGTCCCGTTCGAGCTCACGCTCTGTAATTTTTAGATCCCATGTTGCCATGACCGTCGTTAGCTGCCCCACCTGCGCCAAGAAAGTCGAATGGACCGAGGCGAATAAATTCCGTCCATTCTGTTCCGAACGCTGCAAACAGATCGACCTGGGCGCCTGGGCCGAAGAAAAATACACCATTCCCGGCGCCGCCCCTTCCGACCCCCTGCTGGACGACGACAACCTGCCCCAGTAGCGCCGCGCTCGTCCTGCGACGTGGCGGCGCAAAAGCGCTTACAATGACTGACCGCCCATCACGCAAAGGATGCAACCACATGTCAATGTCACGGGCAGTGCGATGAGACTCGACCGTTTCATCAATGAGCGCATGGAAGAAATCCTGACGGAGTGGGAAGCGTTCGCCCAGACCCTGCTGCCGGCCGCCAGCCAGATGACCGATCTGGCCCTGCGCGACCACGCGCGCCAGATCCTGCAGGCGATCGCGCTCGACATCGAAACCTATCAAGACCCGGAACAGCAGCTCGCCAAGTCGCAGGGCCTCGCGCCCGACACGGTCGACGGCGAAAGCGCCGCTTCCATCCACGGCGCGCTGCGCCAGGCCAGCAATTTTTCCCTGCTCCAGCTCAGTGCGGAATACCGCGCCCTGCGCGCCACCGTGTTGCGCCTGTGGCTGCCGCAAGTCAATCGCATGACATCCGATGTTGCCGACGAAATGGTGCGCTTTAACGAAGCCATCGACCAGGCCCTGGCCGAGTCGGTGGTGACTTACTCGGCGCGCGCCGACCACATGCGCGAACTGTTTTTGGCCATTCTCGGGCACGACCTGCGCGCGCCGCTGTCGAGCATGTCGATGGCGGGCGACCTGCTGATCCGCATGCAGGTCGACGCCACCCAGGCTGGCGACATCGGCGCCCGGGTCAAGCGCGGTACGCGCCTGATGAGCAGCATGGTGGACGACCTGATCGGCTACACCCGCACCCAGCTTGGCGGCGGCATGCCGACCCAGCTGCGCGAGGTTGACGTGGGCGACGTGTGCCGGGCGGCGCTGGCCGACGCCCACGCCACCCATCCGGCCACGCGTTTCGAGATCGAGGCCGATGAAGGGCTCGGCGGGCAATACGATGCCGTACGCCTGCACCAGCTGCTGACCAACCTGATGGTCAACGCCGCCCAATACGGCACGCGCGGCGCCGCCGTGCGCATCGAGGCGCGCGCTCATCCGGACGCGGTGACGGTGGCCGTGACCAATGACGGCCCGGTGATTCCATCCGACTCGCTCGAAAGCATTTTCAGTCCGCTGATCCAGCTGCCGGGCGAAGGCGAAGCCGAGGAACGGCCGCGTACCAGCCTGGGGCTGGGTTTGTTCGTCGCACGCGAAATCGCCGTGGCGCATGGCGGCACCCTGACAGTGACCTCCAGCGCCGAATGCGGCACGACCTTTACAGCGCACTTGCCGCGCGCGCCGAACAGCGGCGGGGACTGATCCTGCGCGTACCACCGTCGCCCGCGCGCGAGGGCGGGGCGACGGTAAAGATACCCGGGGGGCGACGGTGCCCGCTTCAGCGCCCGTAGCGCGTCATCAGCAAGCCGTCGGTATCGATGTCCGGCGCCCGGCCCGACACCAGATCGGCCAGTACCCGCGCCGACCCGCACGACATGGTCCACCCCAGCGTCCCGTGCCCGGTATTGAGATACAGATTGCGAAACGGTGTCGGCCCGATCACCGGCGTACCGTCCGGCGTCATCGGACGCAGGCCGCACCAGAAGGTCGCCTTGTCCACATCGCCCCCGCCCGGGAACAACTCGGTCACCGCGTGCACCAGGGTGGCGCGCCGCGAGGCATGCAGGCGCAGGTCGTAGCCGGCGATTTCGGCCGTGCCACCGACCCGGATGCGCTCGCCCAAACGCGTGATACCGACCTTGTACGTCTCTTCCATGATGGTCGACTCGGGCGCGCTGGCGGCATCGATGATCGGCAGCGTGATCGAATAGCCCTTGACCGGATAGACCGGTATCCTGATTCCCAGGGGCTCGAGCATCAGCGGCGAATAGCTCCCCATCGCCATCACGAAGGCATCGGCCCTGAGCTCCCCTTGCGAGGTCTCGACGGCGGTGATCGCATCGCCGTCGGCCACGAGGCGCCGGATCTCGACGTTATTGCGGAAAACGACGCCCTCCCCGACCGCCATCTGCGCCAGCGCCTGGGTGAACTTGAAGCAGTCGCCCGTTTCGTCGCCGGGCAGGTGCAGGCCGCCGACGATCTTGCCGCGCACCCGCGCCAGCGCCGGTTCGGCCAGTTCGCAGCCGGCCGGATCGAGCAGCGTGTACGGCACGCCATAGCGCTTGAGCACCGCGATGTCCTCCTGCGCTTCGTCGAGCTGGCGCGGATTGCGGAACACCTGCAAGGTGCCCTTGCTGCGGTGGTCGTAGGCGATGCCGGTCTCCTTGCGCAGCGCGATCAGCGAATCGCGGCTGTACTCGGCCAGGCGCACCATGCGGCTCTTGTTGACGGCGTAGCTGGCCGGATTGCAGTTGCCCAGCATCTGGAACAGCCAGCGCCACATGCGCGGATCGAGCGAGGGACGGATCACCAGCGGACTGTGACGCATGGCCAGCCAGCGCAGCGCCTTCATCGGCACGCCCGGCGCGGCCCACGGCGCCGCCATGCCCGACGAGACTTCGCCGGCGTTGGCAAAACTCGTTTCCAGGGCGGCGCCGCCCTGGCGCTCGATGACGGTCACTTCATGCCCGGCCTTGGCCAGGAAATAGGCCGACGTGGTACCGACCACGCCACTGCCCAAGACAATAATTTTCACGAACTTCCTTGCGGTGCGTTATTGCGAAAGGGCAGAAAAAAGAACGTCGCTACGGATAGCGCAGCTGGTCGAGCCATTCGAGCAGCGGAATGGTGGCCGGCAGCAGCGGCGATACACCGACCACGCCCTGCCACGCAAAGGCCTGCCCTTCCAGGCTTTGCGGCTCGCCGCGCCATTCGCGGCTGATAAAGAAGTGCAGGCGCACGTGCGCGTGTTCGTACACGTGCTCCACCCCGCACCATTCGCTCGCGCTCAGGATATGAACGCCAAGCTCCTCGACGAATTCGCGTTTGAGCGCGTCGAGGATGGCTTCGCCGGTTTCTACTTTCCCACCCGGGAATTCCCAATAGCCGTGGTACGGTTTGCCGGCGGGACGCTGGCCAAGCAGCACGTCGCCATTGGGTTTCATCAAAATGCCGACTGCGACATCGATCGGCTTTTTCTTTATATGTTCACTCATTCAGGCAGCTTCCCCGCGTAATCCCTGGCGAACTGCCATGCCACCCGGCCCGAACGCGAACCGCGCTGCAGGGCCCATTGCAGGGCCTCCGCGCGGCTTTGCTCGATCTGCTGCGCGCTGCACCCGTAACTGGCCAGCCAGTGCGCCGCGATGCCAAGGTAGTCGTCCTGCTTGAACGGATAGAACGACAGCCACAGGCCGAAGCGCTCGGACAGCGAGATCTTCTCTTCCACCGTTTCGCCCGGATGCAGGTCGCCGTCGCCGTCATGCTTGTAGCTGGCGTTGTCGCTCATGCGCTCGGGCAGCAGGTGGCGCCGGTTCGAGGTGGCGTAGATCAGCACATTGTCCGACTGGGCCGCGATGGAGCCGTCGAGCGCCACCTTGAGCGCCTTGTAACCGCCCTCGCCTTCTTCGAACGAGAGGTCGTCGCAAAAAATGATGAAGCGCTCCGGGCGCCCCGCTACCAGGTCGACGATGTCGGGCAGTTCGGCCAGGTCGGCCTTGTCGACTTCGATCAGGCGCAGGCCGTCGGCGGCGAACTGGTTCAGGCAAGCCTTGATCAGGGACGACTTGCCGGTGCCGCGCGCGCCGGTCAGCAGCACGTTGTTGGCCGGGCGGCCCTGCACGAACTGGCGCGTATTGCGCTCGATCTGCAGCTTTTGCGGCGCCACGTTGTGCAGGTCCGACAGCGCGATGCTTGATGCGTGCAGCACCGGCTGCAGATAGCTCACGCCACTGCCGGCGCGCTTGCGCCAGCGGAAAGCGGTCGAGAGGCACCAGTCCGGCTCGCGCGGATACGCGGGCGGCAGCACCGCCTCGACCCGCTGCAGCAGCGCTTCGGCGCGCAGCAGGAACTGTTCGAGTGGGGTCGTCAAGGCGCGGCTCAGGAACGGTAGTCGGCGTTGATGGTCACGTAGTCGTGCGACAGGTCGCAGGTCCAGACGGTGGCGCTGTGGGCGCCGCGCCCGAGGCGCACGCGCACCGTGATTTCGCTCTTTTGCATCACGCGCTGGCCGTCGGCTTCCTGGTAGGCCGGATTGCGCCCGCCGCTTTTCGCCACCAGCACGTCGTCAAGGTACAGATCGAGTTTGGTCACGTCGAGGTCATCCACGCCGGCGTAGCCGATCGCGCACAGGATGCGGCCCAGGTTCGGATCGGACGCGAAGAATGCGGTTTTCACCAGCGGCGAGTGGGCGATCGAGTAAGCGATCTTGCGGCATTCCTCCATCGAGCCGCCCTCTTCCACCGTGACGGTGATGAACTTGGTGGCGCCTTCACCGTCGCGGATGATCATCTGCGCCAGCGAACGGGCGATCTCGGTCACGGCGGTTTTCAGTTCGGCGTATTCGGTCGAATCGGTGTTGGCGATAGCCAGGCTGCCGGTGCCGGTGGCGATCAGCATGAACGAATCGTTGGTCGAGGTGTCGCCGTCGATGGTGATGCAGTTGAACGAATGGTCGGCCGCGTGCTTGACCAGTTCATTGAGCACGTCCTGCGAGACCTTGGCGTCGATCGCCAGGTAGCCCAGCATGGTCGCCATGTTCGGGCGGATCATGCCGGCGCCCTTGCTGATGCCGGTCATGGTGACGCTGTGGCCGCAGATGTCGACCGTGCGCGACGCCGCCTTCGGCTGGGTGTCGGTGGTCATGATCGCCTCGGCGGCATTGAACCAGTTGTCGGCCTTCAGGTTGCCGATGGCCCCCGGCAGCGCGCCGACCACTTTATCGAGCGGCAGCGGTTCGAGGATCACGCCGGTCGAAAACGGCAGGATCTGGTGCGGCTCGCAATCGAGCAGGCGCGCCAGCGCGGCGCAGGTGGCGTGGGCGCTGGCCAGTCCGGTCTCTCCGGTGCCGGCGTTGGCGTTGCCGGTATTGACCACCAGCGCGCGGATCGGCGCGCCGCCCGCGGCCACGGCCGCCAGGTTGGCTTTGCTGACCTGCACCGGCGCGGCGCAGAAGCGGTTGGTAGTGAACACGCCGGCCACGGTGGCCGTGTCGGCCAGCTTCATCACCAGGATATCTTTGCGGTTGGGCTTCTTGATGCCGGCTTCGGCAAAACCGATCTCGATCCCGTTGACGGGCTTCAGGTCGGCGGCGACGGGCAGAGGGGAATTAACGGCCATGGCGGATTCTCTAGCAGTGAAGTGGGAAGCCGCTATTGTAACGCTTGAAACGATATGAGGGATGCAACTGCGGCAACGCGCCAGGGAACACGTTTCCGCGCGCTCTTTCACGACGGCGGCCGGGCGGCCGGCGGCCATGCGATGTGTGTAACAATATCGGTCCAGCATCGCCGTCGGCGTGATCCGGCACGCCGCGCGAGCTGCCCGACCATCATCGATCCGAAGGACTGTCTTGATTTTCCCGACCTTGTTTCCGCGCGCGCGCCGGCCGGCCCGCTTCGCCCTCCTGCTGGCTTGTCTTGCCGCGCCCGCGTTCAGCCACGCCGGCGCACAGCCGATCGCCAGGACGGCGGCATCCGCCCAGGACAGCGCCGATGGCGCCGACATGCGCGCGCGCGAAGCGCTGGCCAGCGAAACGAACCGTTACCTGCAGGCGTGCGATTACAAGGCCCTGGAAGCGCTGTATCAGCGAATCCGGGGCGCCGGCCAGCGCACCCCGAGCGGCATCTGGAAACAGGCGCTGTTCTACAAGCAGCTGCGCGGATTCGGCCAGTGGAGCACCGATGCGGCGTATTGGGACACGGTGCAGACCCGGGTCCGGGCGTGGCGCAAGCAATATCCGCAGTCGGTGCCGGCGCGCCTGTTCGAGGCCTATATGCTGTTCAAGCGCGCCGAAGCGAACCGCGGTTCGGGCTACTACGACACGCTCACGGAAAAGCAGCGGCGCGATCTCGGCGAGGGTTCGGCGGCGGCCATGCGGGTGCTGGAAGCGGCGCAGGCGCTGGCCGCCAAGGCCGACGACCCGGAGTGGCATCGCGCCATGCTCAAGGTGTTCCCGTACACGAACCAGTTCACGCAAGCGCTTTACCAGGAAAAGATCGGCGCGGCGATGGCGCGCTATCCGCATTACCACGAAGCGTATTTCACGGCGGCGGGATTCTCGATGGCGCACTGGAACGGCGCGCCGGACGCGGTCGAGCAGCTCGCGCTTAGCCTGAACAAGGCCGCCGGCAAGGAACAGGGCGCGATGTATGCGCGCCTGTACTGGTACATGGACCAATCGGCCTACAAGGGGAAAATCTTCCAGCTCAGCCAGGCCGACTGGCCAACCATGCGCACCAGCTTCGCGGCCCTGGTCGCGCAGTATCCGGACCCGTGGAACCTGAACGCATACGCTTATTTCGCCTGCCTGGCAAACGATGCCGGCGCCATGGCGCCCGTGCTGGCGCGCCTCGGCCAGCAGGTCGACCTGCGCGCCTGGGGCGAGCACGGCGCGGCGACCCATGCCCGCTGCGCCGCCATCACGGCGGCCGATCCGCATTTCGACAGCAAGCAGGCGGCCGCGCGCAAGGTGCGCCTGCGGCGGCTGCTCGGCGAGACGATGCAGTACGCCGCGGCCCAGCGTGCCCGCAAGGAGTACAAGGAAGAACTGGAAACGCTGCACAAGGCCGAGGAGCTGGACCGCGCCATGGGCTGGGTCAGCATGCCGGTGCAGTACAAGCTCGCGCTCGCCTTCTTCACGCTGAAACGCTACGAGGAAGCCATCAGCGCCCTCAGCGCCGGCCTGGGGGCGCAACCCGCGTTTCCGGACGCGTACTGGATGCGCGGCCGGGCGCTCGAAGCGCTGGGCCGCAAGGACCAGGCGCGCGACGATTTCGACAAGGGCGCGCGCTACCTGCGCCAAGCCCTGCCGGGAGCGTGGGCCGGCCTGAACGCGACCCAGCGCGCCAATGTCGCGGAGATGCAGCGCAAGTTCCTGGAATACGGCTTCGAGACCCCGGGCTTTCCCGCAAACTGAGGTGTGGTGATGCGGTTTGTGGCTTAACGACAACCGCAAAAATGCTTAATGACAAGTAAAGTCATTTGCTCGATAATGTTAAGCATTAACTATTTATCAATCAATCCAGTGAAAAAACTTCTCCTCTGTACAGCCCTGCTGGCCTCCTTCCCCGCCTTTGCCGCGCAACGTCCCGCCGCCGCCAAGGCGCCCGTGGCCAAGATCGAATCGAACATGGCCGCTGCCGTCTCGGCGGCGGCGGATGAACTCGAACGGAATTTCTATTGGGTCAAGGGTAGTCCGATTCCCATTTTCGACAAGCTGGCGGTGTTCGAGTTCTCCGCGCCGACTGCCGCGAAACTGAAAACCGTGTTCGGATCGTCACGGCCATACACCGTGACGCGCGCGCCGGCCGTGGCCGGCATGGTCGGCTTCGACATTGCGCTTCCGGCGCACAGCTATGCCGATTTGAATGAGCAGAACTGGTCGTGGGACGCGCTCAAGATGCACGTGGTGACCGACGAAGCCGGCCGCACCATGACGGGCACCGGCAGCTGGCCACGCCTCACGGTCAACGTGAAAAGCGGCGACATCGTCGTCAACAACATGACCATGGAAACCAGCCAGCGGCGCAACAGCGACGATGTGTGGCTCGGCACGGCGCGCGCGGACGTCAAGTCGATCGACGTGACCGGCAAAGATCAACCGGGCACCGTGAAAATGGAAGGCCTGTCGGTCACGTCCGCAGTGTCCGAGAACGGCAAAGATTACGACCTCGGCAGCGACTTCGGCATCAAGCTGATCACGGTCATGGATGAAAAGATCGACGACCTGCGCATGTCGATGCGGATGACCAAGCTCGATATGTTGTCGTTGGAGCAGTTGAGCAAAGCCATCCAAAAGTCGACCAAGCCAGGCGCCGAGCCGAACCTGGACGATATCGGTCCCCAGCTCAAGGCTTTCGTCAAGGGCATGGCGGTACGCGGTACGGCCATCGAGATCACCGAGATGAGCGCCGGCTACCACGGCCATCGCGCATTGATGAAGGGCGGCCTGGCCGTGGGCAAGACGGTCGACAAGGATTTCAATTCGGCCACCGCCCTGATGAAAAAGCTGGACGGGCGCTTTGAAATGCGCGTGCCGGTCGCACTGATCACTGCCATCGCGCGCAATGTGACGCAGGCGCAGGCAACCCGGAAGGGCGAAACGCCAACGCCGGAAATGCTGGACTCGACCGCCAAGAGCCTGTCCGACATGGCCGTGGACAAGGCCACGGCCGACGGCTATGCGCGCCTGGAAGACGGCGTGCTGGTATCGATGGTTGAATTCAAGGCCGGCAAGCTGACCGTCAACGGCAAGGCAGTTGCCATCCCGACGGGTGGCAAGAAGCCCGTCGCGGCTACCAAAAAACCGGCCAAGCGCCGCGCCAAGTAAGCAGTAAGCAGTAAGCGGCGGCCATCGTCCGATGACCGCCTCCAAGCCGCCTGGTTTTCATTTCACTACGGCCGGCTGCGGCGGCGCCACGACGGCCACCTTGCGGCCCGAGCTGGACCATACCTGCATGCATTCCGACCCGGTCCAGCTGGTTGCATCCGGACAGGTGCACTGATTTCCTTCCAGGGTACTGTTAGCCGGGCACTGCAGGCCGCTGCGTTGGGCGTCCGCATCGGCGCCGGTCTGTGAAGATGGCGACGGGACCACGCCCCCCACCACCGCGAGCAGCAGGCATGCCGAGACAGCGACAGCGGCAAAAATGGCTTTCATAACGTCCTCCTGGTTGGCAATGAAACCTAACCATTGCAGGAAGCGCGCTTGCTATTGTTGCGTGTCATCAACTCAAACTGATCTTACTCATCGGCAATGCCACAAGCGTGGCGCCGGCACCACGCCGGCCGCTCCTGTCAACCGCCTGCGCCAAGGGCACAGCTGTTGCCGATACGGGTCCAGCGCACCCGCTGGCGCGCCTGCGTGGCCACCGACTTGCCCGATTGCGCCATCGTCGCGCGCACCGCCGCCGCTTCCGTCGGCGTTTTCGCTTCGCGCAGCGCCTTCGCGTACTGCACGTTGACCGCCACCTGCTTTTCCGCCAGTTCACGCTGGAGGCGCGGCAGGTCGCGCAGTTGCTGCGCCGCCCTGGCGCGCGCCTCCGGCGTCTTGCCTTCGGCCGCTTCGCGTTCAAGCACGGGACGCATCCATGCCAGGTCCGCCGCGGGGTCGCCGGCGCGGGTCGCACTGACGGTATCGTATTCCCACGTGACCTTGTCGATGCGGCGGATGGTGAGCGTGACCACCGCCGCCGGACAGTTCGCCGTATGCACCAGCACCCCATCCGCGCCAACCTCGCTCGATTGGTCCGGACAGGACGCCAGCGCCACCGCCGACGAATACAGGGCGTCGGCAATCCGGCGCGGCCGGATGCAGTGCGTGACCGGGCCTTTGCCTTCATACACCTTCTCGCCCGAGTCGGCCCCGGCGACGCGCTCGCGCCGCACGATGTCGCCATTGGCGCCATCGACCCGGGTGTCGACCCGGTTGGCCGGCGCCGGTGCCGGGATGCTGCTGGTCGACGCCGAATCGAGCCGGTACAGGCCGGCCGGCGGCAGGATTTGCTCGAGCGCCGGCGCGCAAGCGGCGCCACCGGCCAGCAGGGCGCCCACTATCGTCAATGGGATACGCATCAGCGCACCACCATTTCAACGCGGCGGTTGCGCGCACGCCCGTTGTCGTCGGCGTTATTCGCCGCCGGCGCCAGGTTGGCCACGCCGTGCGGCTGCATGCGCGCGGGCGCGATCCCGTACTGCCCACTTAAAGCATCCACCACCGCCTGCGCGCGCTTGCGCGACAGCGCAAGGTTGGCATCGACCGCGCCCTGGTTATCCGTGTGCCCGACGATGAACACGTTCACGCCCGGGTCGTTCTTGAGCGATTTGGCCATTTGTTCGAGCGTGTCCTTCGATTCCGGCTTGATCAGCGCCTTGTTGGTATCGAACAGAATGCCGTACAGGGCGATGCGGCCATCCTTCCTGAGCGCGGCGCCAATGGCGCTGGCGTCGACCGTCACATTCCCCTGTTCGACCCTGGCAGCCTCGATCACCTGCATGAATTGCTGGGCGCGGCCCTGGACGTTGGCGTCGCTCTCCTCGCCCGTGCGCAACGCGATCTGCACATCCACCGCGCCCGCTGGCGCGTCCTTGCGCGCATGGATGTAGTGGAAGCCCGGCTTGTATTCGAACAGGCGGATCACATAGGCATCGCTCTGGCCATGGTCGACCCATTGCGCGCCCTGGGCCCAGCGCACGATCTTCGACTGGGTGCGGTCTTTCTCGCACTGGGCTGCCTCGCATTCGTACAAGGTGTCGAAGCCGGCGCCGCGCAGCGCGGCCTGGTAATTGCGGAAGATCTCCAGCGATCCGCGCCCCTGCGGTCCAAAATAAATCCGGTTCGAGATCTTGCCTTCCACCGTTTTTTCGACCGGGCCGTTTTTACCGGCGACCAGCGTGCGCGCGCTGGCGTAGTTTTCTTCGCCATGCAGGTACAAGGTGGAGCCGGCGTAGCGCGACAGCAGCGGATGGTCGGCGCCGCCGGGGCGGTCGGCGTCGTATTTTCCCGCCTGCGCCAGCGGCGACGACAGGATCAGTGCGAGCGCACACGCCGTCAGGGCGCTGCGGTGAACCGGATAGGGCATGGGAGACTCCTTGAATGGATGGCGATGCAATCTGATGCGGGCGTAAAAAAAGGGAGGCGGAACATCACGTTCTGCCTCCCCTTCTGGTCATGCCGGACGCTTTATGCGAGCTTGCCGTGGCATGCCTTGAACTTCTTGCCGCTGCCGCAAGGGCATGGGTCGTTGCGGCCGACCTTCGGTCCGAGCTCTTCGCCCGGGCCGCCGACCGGCGCCAGCAAGTCTTCCGGCGCCGCGTCCGGATTGAAGTCCGCGTGCTGGTAACTGACGTTTTCGACGTGCGACTGGTGCATCGCCGCTTCGGCGTCGATCTCTTCGCGCGACTGGATGCGCACCGTCATCACCATGCGGATCACTTCATTCTTGATCATGTCCAGCATCGATCCGAACAGCTCGAACGCTTCGCGCTTGTACTCCTGCTTCGGGTTCTTCTGCGCATAGCCGCGCAGGTGGATACCCTGGCGCAGATGGTCCAGCGCCGCCAGGTGCTCGCGCCAGTGGCTGTCCACGCTTTGCAGCATGACGTTGCGCTCGAAACCGCCGAACGATTCCTTGCCGACGACGGCGATCTTGCTGTTGTACGAGGCGTCGGCCGCGGCCAGCACGCGCTCGCGGATGTCGTCGTCGGTCATGTTGGTATCGGTCGCCAGCATCTGCGCCAGCGGCACGTTGAGCTGCCATTCGTTGGCCAGGGTCGCTTCCAGGCCGGGAATGTCCCATTGCTCTTCGACCGATTCCTCCGGCACGAAGGCATGCACCACATCGGTGAACACGCCGGCGCGCAGCGATGCAATCAGTTCGCCGATGTCGGTCGTTTCCAGCAGTTCGTTACGCTGGGTGTAGATCACCTTGCGCTGGTCGTTGGACACGTCATCGTATTCGAGCAGCTGCTTGCGGATGTCGAAGTTGCGCGCCTCGACCTTGCGCTGGGCCGACTCGATCGAGCGCGAGACGATGCCCGCTTCGATCGGTTCGCCTTCCGGCATTTTCAGGCGGTCCATGATGGCGCGCACGCGGTCGCCGGCGAAGATGCGCAGCAGCGCATCGTCGAGCGAGAGGTAGAAGCGCGACGAACCCGGATCGCCCTGGCGGCCGGAACGGCCACGCAGCTGGTTGTCGACGCGGCGCGATTCGTGGCGTTCGGTGCCGATGATGTGCAGGCCGCCGGCGGCCACCACGTGCTCGTTGAGGGACTTCCACTCGCTGCGCAGCTTTTCGGCCTGGGTTGCCTTGTCGGCATCCGACAGGGCCGCATTGGCTTCGATGATCTGGATCTGCTTTTCAACGTTACCGCCCAACACGATGTCGGTACCACGGCCGGCCATGTTGGTGGCGATGGTGATCATCTTGGGACGGCCCGCCTGGGCGATGATTTCGGCCTCGCGCGCATGCTGCTTCGCATTGAGGACATTGTGCGCCAGCTTGGCCTTGTCGAGGATCCCCGACAGCATCTCGGAGTTTTCGATCGAGGTGGTACCCACCAGGACCGGCTGCCCGCGCTCGTAGCAATCGCGGATATCGATCAGCATGGCGTTGTATTTTTCGGCCGAGGACTTGTACACCTGGTCCTGGCGGTCCTTGCGCTGCGACGGACGGTTGGGCGGAATGACCACCGTCTCCAGGCCGTAGATTTCCTGGAATTCGTACGCTTCGGTATCGGCCGTACCGGTCATGCCGGACAGCTTGGTGTACATGCGGAAGTAGTTCTGGAAGGTGATCGAGGCCAGGGTCTGGTTCTCGTTCTGGATGCGCACGCCTTCCTTGGCTTCGACTGCCTGGTGCAGGCCGTCGGACCAGCGGCGCCCGGTCATCAGGCGGCCGGTGAATTCATCGACGATCACCACTTCATCGTTCTGCACCACGTAATGCTGGTCCTTGTGGTACAGCGCGTGCGCGCGCAGGGCCGCGTACAGGTGGTGGATCAGGGTGATGTGGGCGGCGTCGTAGAGCGAAGCGCCTTCCGGCAGCAGGCCCATTTCGGTGAGGATCGCCTCGGCGTTCTCGTGACCGCGTTCGGTCAGCAGCACCGAGTGCGCCTTCTCGTCCTTGGTATAGTCGCCCGGGACCGAGACCACGCCCTTGCCGTCCGGCGTTTCTTCGCCGATCTGCAGGGTCAGCTTGGCCGGCAGCGAATTGATCTGGTGATACAGCTCGGTATGGTTTTCAGCCTGGCCCGAAATGATCAGCGGCGTACGCGCCTCATCGATCAGGATCGAGTCGACTTCATCGACCACGGCGAAATTGAGGCTGCGCTGGACCCGCTCGCTCGCCTCGAACACCATATTGTCGCGCAGGTAGTCGAAACCGAATTCGTTATTGGTGCCGTAGGTGATGTCCGACGCGTAAGCCGCTTGCTTGACGCTGTGGTCCATCTGCGACAGGTTGATGCCGGTGGTCAGGCCGAGCCAGCTGTACAGGCGCCCCATCCACTCGGCGTCGCGCTGGGCCAGGTAATCGTTGACCGTGATGACGTGCACGCCCTTGCCGGACAGCGCGTTCAGGTAGGTCGGCAAGGTCGCCATCAGCGTCTTGCCCTCGCCGGTACCCATTTCGGCGATTTTGCCGTAGTGGAGCACCATGCCGCCGATCATCTGGACATCGAAATGGCGCATCTTGAGCACCCGCTTGGCCGCCTCGCGGCACACCGCAAACGCTTCCGGCAGCAGCTGGTCGAGCGTTTCGCCTTTGGCGACGCGCTCCTTGAACTGCGGCGTCTTCGCTTGGAGTTCAGCGTCCGACAGCTTTTCGATCTGTGGCTCGAGCGCGTTAATCTCGCGCACGGTTTTTTGATATTGCTTGAGCAGCCGCTGGTTGCGGCTACCGAAAATCTGGGTCAGTAATGACATGCTTGAATTCTTGAAAAAAACGCCGCAAAAAGAAGCCGCAATGATAGCAAAAACATATCATCCAACGGCCGACTATGGCAAAAAGACTGTGATTTTATCATGCGATCTTGCCACACTTGGGGTTATTGGCCCGGAACTCAAGAGGCAAGGTCAAAACAAAGTTAATAAAATGACTTCGACAAGGCGTTCTGGCGGGGCGCCGCGCGCTGTGCTATGTTGCGCCTTATGCATATCTACGGAACCAAGACGCGCCGCACCTCGATCGTCGCTACCGATTTTCTCAAGCGTAACGACAAGATGGCGGCCCTGCTGCCGACGGCGATGCGCATGGCCAGCCTGCAGAGCGACTGCGCCAAGGCGCTGCCGCCGATGTTCGGCAACTGCGACGTGCTCTCGTTCGAAGACGCGCGCCTGGTGCTGGCCGTGCCCAGTTCGGCCGTCGCGGCCAAGCTCAAACAGCAACTGCCCAAGCTGCAGGGGGCCCTGCAAAAGCGCGGCTGGCATATCGACGAGATCAAATTGAAAGTGCAGGTCACGCGCAGCATCGCACCGGTGGTGCACACGCACCAGCTGATTTTGCCCGGCACCGCGCGCTCGGCGTTCGAGGCGCTGGGCGACGCCCTGCCCAAGACAAAGGCCAACGCCACCCTGATCGCCGCCGTCAAGGCGATGGCGGCGCGCCAGCGGTGAACCACCGTCGCCCCTGCGTGGGGGCGACGTTAGCGACAGGCTGCTAGGTAAGCGCCCACTCGCGCGCCATCTGGCGCACGTACGAAGGCGGCGCGCTGCCGGGCTTTTCGAACGCCACGATCTCATAGGCGTCCGGATGCTTGAGCAGTTCAAGCAGCAGCAGGTTGTTGAGCGCATGGCCCGACTTGTGCGCCTCGTAGCCGGCCAGCAGCGGATGCCCGACCAGGTACAAATCGCCGATCGCGTCGAGGATCTTGTGGCGCACGAACTCGTCGTCGTAGCGCAGGCCATCCGAATTGAGAATCCGGTACTCGTCCATCACGATCGCGTTTTCAAGCGACCCGCCGCGCGCCAGGCCCATGCCGCGCAGGCTTTCCACATCCTGCATGAAGCCGAAGGTGCGCGCGCGCGCCACGTCGTGCACGTACGAGACGTCGCCGAAATCGACAAACGCGCGCTGGGTCGTGCCATCGACCGCCGGATGGTTGAATTCAATGAAAAAATCGAGCTTGAAGCCGTCGTACGGGGTCAGGCGCGCCCATTTTTCGCTGGCGCCGCTGCCCTGGCGCACTTCCACGTCTTTCAGCACGCGGATGAATTTCTTCGCCGCGTCCTGCTCCTGCACGCCCGCCTGTTGCAGCAAAAAGACAAACGACGAGGCCGAGCCATCCATGATCGGAATCTCTTCGGCCGACACGTCCACGTACAGATTGTCGATCCCGAGCCCGGCGCAGGCCGACATCAGGTGCTCCACCGTGGACACGCGCGCATCGTCCTTGACCAGCACCGACGCCATGCGGGTGTCGCCCACCACGCCCGCGCTGGCGGGGAACTCCACCACCGGGTCCAGGTCCACGCGGCGAAACACGATGCCGGTATCGATCGCGGCCGGGCGCAGGGTCAGTTCGACCTTGGTCCCGGAGTGCAGCCCCACGCCGACGGTGCGCACCAGTTGTTTGACGGTTCTTTGTTTTAACATCTGGCGATTATAGCGAACTTGATGGGCCAGCGCTGCCGGGCTGCTAGGGGTGCTCGGCCTGCGCATGCGAGCGCTCGTGGCGCACCAGGTAGATGCCGCTGCCGATGATGATGGTCGCGCCAATGAGGGTGTAGCGGTCTGGCAGGGTACGCCACAGAAGCCAGTCCAGCGCCACGCCCCAGGCCAGCCCGGAATACTCGAACGGCGCCACGCGCGAAGCCTGGCCCGAATTGAACGCTTCGGTGATCGCCAGCTGGCCCAGGAAACCCGTCAGCGCCAGGCCGCACAACAGCCAGAAGTCCTGGGCGCGCACCGCCACCCAGTTCGGCGCGGCCAGGGCCGACGCGCCGATGGCCAGGAACACCATCAGCCACAGCACCATGTGCTCGGCGCGGTCGGTGCGCCCGACGATGCGCGAGGTGATCGCCGACACCGCGTAGCAAGTGGCCGCGCCCAGCACCGCCAGCCCGCCCAGGGTCAGCATGCCGGTCCCGCTCGGGCGCAGCACCACCAGCACCCCGCCCATGCCGACCGCAATGGCGATCCAGCGCGCCAGGTCGACCGACTCCTTCAGGAACACCACCGACAGCGCGGTAATGAGGGCCGGGGCGATAAAAAAGATCGAATACGCTTCGGCCAGCGACAGCTTGCGCAGGCCGAAGGCAAACAGCGCCAGCATCGTGATGCTCAGGGCCGCGCGCAGCAGATGCATCGGCCAGCGCACCTGCAGCGCCATGCCGAACGCGCCGCGCCAGCCGACATAGGCAAACACCAGCGGCAGCGACGACAGCCCGCGCATGGCAGCCACCTGCAGCGCCGGATAGTGCGCCGACAGCAGCTTGAGCGCCGTATCCATCAGCGAAAACATGACCACCGCGATCAGCATCGCGTAGATGGCGCGCAGGTTTCCGCCGCGCGCCGTCACAGGCGCTTGACCATGAACAGGCTGAGCGGGTCCGGCTGGTAGTCGCCGAACGGCGCGCAGCGGATAAAGCCGTCGCGCTCATACAGGCCGATGGCTTCGGGCTGGCTGATGCCGGTTTCGAGCTTCAGGCAAGGCAAGCCAGCGGCGGCGGCGCGCTGCGCGATCTCGGCCAGCAGCTTGCCGCCCACGCCCTTGCCGCGCTGGGCCGGATCGACGTACATGCGTTTGACTTCGCCGTAGCCGCCCCGGTCGACATAAGCGCCGCAGCCAAGCGCGCGGCCGTCAGGATCGCGCGCGACCAGGAACACCACATCGGATCGGGTCAGCGAGTCGACGTCCATCAAATGGTTGCTCTCGGCCGGATAGAGGCCGGCAAAATAGGCGTCCAGCCGTTCGAGCATGGCGATGATGTCGCTCTGGCGCGGGGTTTCGGTTTGAATATGCATGGCGCTGTAAAAAACGGCGCCGCGGCGCCGTCTTTGCGGAAATGGTTCCGGGTTGGTTTTAAGCGACTTGCTTGAGCAGCGTTTCGGCGTTTGACACTTCAAACGCACCGCCCTGCTCCACGTTGAGCTGCTTGACGACGCCGTCGTCGACCAGCAGCGAGTAGCGCTGCGAGCGCGTGCCCATGCCGAACTTGGAGAAGTCCGCATCCAGGCCCAGTGCCTTGCTGTAGGCGGCGTTGCCGTCGGCCATCATGCGCACGATGCCGGTGGCTTTCTGGTCGCGGCCCCAGGCGCCCATGACGAAAGCGTCATTGACCGAGATGCACCAGATTTCATCGACGCCCTTGGCTTTGAGTTCGTCGGCCAGCTTGACGTAGCCCGGCACGTGCTGTGCGGAGCAGGTCGGGGTGTAGGCGCCCGGCAGGCCGAAGATCGCGATCTTCTTGCCCTTGGCCAGATCAGCTACCTGGAAGGTATTCGGGCCGAGCGAGCAGCCTTCGGTTTCGGTCTCGACGAATTCAGAGAGGGTGCCTTCAGGCAGGCGGTCGCCGATTTTAATAGTCATTCGAGGCTCCATAGTATGAGGTTGATAAGACGGCTAGTATGCCTGATCCTGGTCGACCTTGCAGGCTGGCGCCTCCCTGGCGCGCGGCCGTGCCGTCCGCGCGTGGAAAAAACGGCGTAAAAAAAGCTGGGGTTCCCCCCGGCTTCTTCAACACTGCGGTCCGATCAATCGGCTTGCTTGCGCAGGAACGCCGGGATGTCGTAGGTTTCCACGCCATTGCGCTGCATCGCCTGCACCTGCTCGGAGGCCTGCTCGCGGCGCCACACGGCTGGCTGCTTCATGCCTTCCATCGCATGGCCGCTGGCCGCGCCGGCACCCATCGACACGCCCACGGTGGCGCCCACGCCGCCGGCCGACATCATCGGACCGTTGTGGGTACCGGTGCGCAACATCGGCTGCTGGACCAGCTGCATGGCCTTCTTGGCCTTGCCCAGGCCGGTCGCGACGACGGTCACGCGGATATCGTCGCCCATGTCGTCGTCGTACGCGATACCCTGCGCGATCGATGCATCGGGCGCCGCAAACGCGCGCACCGCCGCCATGACTTCCTTGATCTCTTTACCCTTGAGACCACGGCTGGCGGTGACGTTGACCAGCACGCCGCGCGCACCCGACAGGTCGATCCCGTCGAGCAGCGGCGACGCGACTGCCTGCTCGGCCGCGATGCGCGCGCGATCGACGCCGCTGGCGGTCGCGGTGCCCATCATGGCCTTGCCCTGCTCGCCCATGATGGTCTTGACGTCGTTGAAGTCGACGTTGATATGGCCCGGCACGTTGATGATCTCGGCGATACCGGCCACCGCGTTGTTGAGCACATCATCGGCGTGGCGCATCCACTCGATCATGCTTTCGTCTTCGTAAATCTCTTCCAGCTTTTCGTTCAGGATGATGATCAGCGAATCGACGTGCTGCGACAGTTCTTCCAGCCCGCTCTCGGCCACGTCCATGCACTTCTGGCCTTCGTACGAGAATGGCTTCGAGACCACGGCCACCGTCAGCGCGCCGAGCGACTTGGCGATTTCGGCCACGATCGGTGCTGCGCCGGTACCGGTGCCGCCGCCCATGCCGGCCGCGATAAAGACCATGTGCGCGCCACGCAGCGCATCTTCGATGCGCGCGCGCGATTCTTCGGCCAGCTGGCGGCCGACGGTCGGCTTCATGCCAGCGCCCAGGCCCGACTCGCCGATCTGGATGATGTTGTGGGCGCTCGACGCGGCCAGTGCCTGCGAATCTGTATTGGCCGCGATGAATTCAACGCCCGACACGCCCTTGTTAATCATGTGTTGAACCGCATTGCCACCTGCTCCGCCGACGCCGACGACCTTGATGACGGTTCCTAGTGCTGCGTTATCGACCATATCAAACTCCATGATGAACTCCTAATCAAAGTGCGGTTTCCAAGCGCCAGGACTCATAGTCGTATGAAACCTGGAGGTTGAAAACTGCGTTAACCGTTAAATAACAAGAACCCGTGTGCGTATCATTCCAAACTGTGCCGACTTAAAAATTCCCTAAAAACCATTCCTTCATGCGCTGCCAGACCGCTTTCACCGAGCCATCCTGGCGCGTCACGATATGCCCGCGCAGATACTGCTTCTTCGCTTCGAGCAGCAGCCCGAGCACCGTCGCGTAGCGCGGACTGCGCACCACGTCGGCCAGCTGGCCGCGGTAGTCCGGCGTGCCAAGGCGCGCCGGCTTGAGGAAAATATCTTCCGCCATTTCGACCATGCCCGGCATGATCGCGGTACCGCCGGTGAGCACGATGCCCGACGAGAGCACGCCCTCATAGCCCGACTCGCGCACCACCTGGTGCACCATCGCGAACAATTCCTCGACGCGCGGCTCGATCACCGCCGCCAGCGCCTGGCGCGACAGGTTGCGCGGACCGCGGTCACCCAGTCCCGGCACTTCGAGCGACTCGTGCGGGTCGGCCAGCACCTGCTTGGCGACGCCATAGCGGATCTTGATCTCTTCGGCTTCGGAAGTGGGCGTGCGCAGCGCCATGGCGATGTCGTTGGTGATCTGGTCGCCGGCAATCGGAATGACCGCCGTATGCCGGATCGCGCCGTCGGAGAACACCGCAATGTCGGTGGTGCCGCCGCCAATGTCGATCAGCACCACGCCCAGTTCTTTCTCATCGAGCGTGAGCACCGCGTCGGCCGAAGCCATCGGCTGCAAGATCAGGTCCGACACTTCAAGGCCGCAGCGGCGCACGCACTTTACAATGTTTTGTACCGCCGATACCGCACCGGTGACAATATGCACCCGCACTTCCAGGCGGATGCCGCTCATGCCGATCGGTTCGCGCACGTCTTCCTGGCTGTCGACGATGAATTCCTGCGGCACCGTGTGCAGCAACTGCTGGTCGGTCGGGATGTTGACCGCCTTGGCCGTTTCGATCACGCGCGCCACGTCGGTGGCCGTCACTTCCTTGTCCTTGATCGCGACCATGCCGCTCGAATTGAACGAGCGGATATGGCTGCCGGCGATGCCCGCGTACACATTGCGGATCTTGCAGTCGGCCATCAGCTCTGCTTCTTCGAGCGCGCGCTGGATCGATTCGACGGTCGCCTCGATATTGACGACCACCCCTTTTTTCAGTCCGCGCGACTCGTGCTGACCCAGTCCGATCACCTCGTGGCGCCCGTCGGACATCACCTCGGCCACCACGGCCACCACTTTCGAGGTACCGATATCGAGGCCGACGATCAGGTTTTTCGCGTCTTTTGTCATGTGCTGTCGCCTACTGTCTTTGCTTTGTCTTGCTGCTGGTTGATCTGCTGTTCGGTTTTACTGCTATTTTTACTGCCGCCTTGACAGGCTTGTGCGGATCGCTCGGCAGCACCAGGGCGGCGGCGGAAAGCGCCAGGCCGTTCTGATACCGCATGTCGATCGTGTCGATGCCATCCTGCAGGCGGCTGGCCAGTTGCGAATAAATCCCCACCAGCCGCTGCACCCGCTTCTTCAGCGTCGTCTTGTCCTGCTCCCGTCCCAGCGCCACGCTCATGCCGTTATCGAGTTTCACGGTCCATGCGTAACGGCTCGACAGGTCCAGCTTTTCCGGCACCAGCGCGACCGGCGAAAACAGCGCGCGCAACTCCAGAAACCGCGCCAGCACTTCCTTCTCGCTGCCTTCCGGCCCGTCCAGCGCCGGCAGTGGATGATCCTCGTCCGCCTCGGCCAGGTTGGCGGTAAATACATCGCCCTTGACCGACAACAGGCGCCCATCCTCGCCCCAGGTGCCGAGCGCTTCGTGCTCCTCGACTTCCACGATCAGCTGGTCCGGCCATTCGCGCCGCACCTTGGCCCGCCTGACCCAGGGTACCGCTTCGAAGGCGGTGCGCACCTGTTCCAGGTTGGTCGTGAAAAAATTCCCCTTGATGCGGCCCACCACGCCGGCGCGCAAGGTGAGCTTGTTCACGTGCTTCAGTTCCATTCCATACACGCTGTCGACCCGCACCGTGCGCAGGGTGAACATCGGCAGCTGCGACAACCACCACACGGCCGACGCGAGGCAGGCGATCACCACCGCGGCCATCAGGCCGCTCGCGCTTGCGTTCAAAGCTCTTACGTCATGCCACATTACTGTATTAACCCTGGCCCTGGGCCATTTTCAAGCGTGCCGAACGCACAATCTCGACACACAGGTCTTCATAGCTGATACCCAGCGCGCGCGCCGCCATCGGCACCAGCGAATGGCTGGTCATGCCCGGCGAGGTATTGACCTCGATCAGGAACGGCTTGTTGTCGCTGGCGCGCAGCAGCACATCGACCCTGCCCCAGCCTTCGCAATCGACGGCGCGGTAGGCTTCCACCGCAAGACGCGCCACTTCCGCGCTGGTCGCCTGGTCCAGCGCGGCCGGGCAAATATACTTGGTGTCGTCCGTAAAATACTTGTTCTGGTAATCGTAATTGCCGTCCGGGGCCACGATTTCGACGATCGGCAGCGCGCGCGCGTTCGCGCCGCGTCCCAGCACCGCCACCGTCAGTTCGCGCCCGGTGACGAATTCCTCGGCCAGCACCACTTCGTCGAAACCGGCCGCCACATCGTAGGCCGCCTTGAAATCGGCGGCGGCGCGCACCTTGGTGATGCCCACGCTCGAGCCTTCGTGGGGCGGCTTGACGATCAGCGGCAGGCCAAGCTGCTCCACCACCTGCGCCAGGTCGGTATCGGCGGCCAGCGCGGCGTAGCGCGGCGTCGGCAGGCCGCGCATCAGCCAGATCATCTTGGTGTAGATCTTGTCCATGGCAATCGCGCACGCCATCACGCCGCTGCCGGTGTAAGGAATGCCGAGCTGTTCGAGCGCGCCCTGCAGGGTGCCGTCTTCGCCGTAGCGGCCGTGCAGCGCGATGAACACGCGGTCGAATTCCTCGGCCGCCAGTTCGGCGATGCCGCGCAGGCCCGTGTCGAACGGATGGGCGTCGATGCCCTTGCTCTGGAGCGCCTTGAGCACGCCGGTGCCCGACATGATCGACACGTCGCGTTCGGCCGAACGGCCGCCGAACAGCACGCCCACCTTGCCCAGTGCGGCCGCGTCGCCGGAATTAAATACACTCATGCTCAAGCCTCCACAGGGGTAATCAGTTTATTCGGAACGCCGCTGATCGAGCCGGCACCCATGGTGATGACAACGTCGCCGTCGCGCACCACATTCATGACGGCGGCCGGCATGTCGGCGATCGCCTCGACAAAAATCGGCTCGATCTTGCCGCCCACGCGCAGCGCATGCGCCAGCGCGCGGCCATCGGCGGCCACCACGTGCGCTTCACCGGCGGCATACACCTCGGACAGCAGCAGCACGTCGGGCGTGCCGAGCACCTTGACGAAGTCCTCGAACAGGTCGCGCGTGCGCGAATAGCGGTGCGGCTGGAACGCCAGCACGATGCGGCGGCCCGGGTAGGCGCCACGCGCGGCGGCCAGCGTCACTTCCGTCTCGACCGGATGGTGGCCGAAATCGTCCACCAGCGCGAAACTGCCGCCGCCCGGGATACTGATGTCGCCGTAGCGCGTGAAGCGCCGGCCCACGCCATGGAACTCCGCCAGGCCCTGCTGGGTCGCACTGTCGTCGATGCCGATTTCGCGCGCGATGGCAATCGCCGAACAGGCATTCTGCACATTATGCATGCCGGGCTGGTTGAGGATGAACTGTGTATCCGGATAGCCTTCCTGGACCACCGTGAAATGCATCTGCAGGCCGATGGCGCTGGCATTGACCGCGCGCACCTGGGCCGCTTCGGAAAAGCCGTAGGTGGTGATCGGCTTGGTCACGAACGGAATGATGTCGCGCACATGCTGGTCGTCGATGCACAGCATCACGCGGCCATAGAACGGCAGGCGGTGCGTAAAGTGCACGAAGGCCTGCTTGAGCTTTTCGAAATCGTGCTCGTAGGTTTCCATGTGATCGGCGTCGATATTGGTGATCACTTCGATCATCGGCGTCAGGTTCAGGAACGAGGCGTCCGATTCGTCGGCTTCGGCCACGATATATTCGCCGGTTCCCAGCTTGGCGTTGGCGCCGGCGCTATTGAGGCGGCCACCGATGACAAAGGTCGGATCGAGCCCGCCCTGGGCCAGCACCGAGGCCACCAGGCTGGTGGTGGTGGTCTTGCCGTGGGTGCCGGCGATGGCGATACCGCGCTTCAAGCGCATCAATTCACCGAGCATAATCGCGCGCGGCACAATGGGAATCTGCGCTGCACGCGCCGCCACCACTTCCGGATTGTCGTCCTTGACGGCGGTCGAGGTGACCACGGCGTCGGCGCCGAGGATATTGTCGGCGGCGTGGCCGAGCATGACCTGCGCGCCCAGGCTGGCCAGGCGCTGGCTGGCCGCATTGCTGCCCAGGTCCGAGCCGGACACGCTGTAGCCAAGGTTCAGCAGCACTTCGGCGATGCCGCTCATGCCGCTGCCGCCGATGCCGACGAAGTGAATGTTCTTGATTTTATGTTTCATGTTCTTGTTTCAATTCTGTCTGTCGATCCTGCCAGTTGTTCGAGTACATCCGCGATTGCTTCATTGGCGTTGCGTTTGCCGACCGCCAGCGCGGCGGTCGCCATGGTGCGGCAGGCGTCGCGGCTAAGGCCTTGCAGCAGCTGCGCCACGCGCTGCGCGCTCAATTCCGTTTGCGGCAAATGGATTGCCGCCTTCTGTTTGTCCATCCACTGCGCATTGTCGCGCTGGTGGCTGGTGGTGCTGGCCACGAACGGCACCAGCACGCTGGCCACCCCCGCCGCCGTCAGTTCCGACACCGTGATCGCGCCGGCGCGGCAGATCACCACGTCGGCGGCTGCGTAGGCGCCGGCCATGTCGTCGATGAAGTCGACCACGTCGGCCGTCACGCCGGCCTTGGCGTACGATTCGCGCAGCGCATCGATATTCTTCTTGCCCGACTGGTGTGTCACGTGCGGGCGCTGTTCTTCCGGCAGCAGCGCCAGCGCGGCTGGCACGCTGTCGTTCAATACCTTGGCGCCCAGGCTGCCGCCGACCACCAGGATGCGCAGCGCGCCGCTGCGGCCGGCGAAGCGCTGCGGCGGCGCCGTCATGGCCAGGATTTCCTTGCGCACCGGGTTGCCGGTGACGATGGCCTTGGCGGCGGCGCTGCCGAAATCGGCGGGAAAGCCGAACATCACTTTGCTGGCCAGCGGCGCGAGCGTCTTGTTGGACAACAGCAGCGCCGCGTCGGCATTGACCAGCGCCAGCGGCACGCCGGCAAAGCGCGCCATCATGCCGCCCGGGACGCACACGTAGCCGCCCATGCCGAGCACCACGTCGGGCTTGCGCTGCTTGATGAAACGGCGGCAAGCCACGAAACTGGCCGCCATCTTGAACGCACCCGTCACGCTGTGCTTCAGGCCCTTGCCGCGCATGCCCGAAAAATCGATGCTGTCGATCGCGATGCCGCTCTTGGGCACGAGGTCCTGCTCCATGCCGTGCGAGGTTCCGAGCCAGCTCACGTCCCAGCCGCGCTGGCGCATGGTCTGGGCGATCGCGATCCCCGGGAATATATGCCCGCCGGTGCCGGCCGCCATGATCATCAAGCGCTTCATGGCCGTCCACCCCTCATCAACACACGGTTTTCATAATCGATACGCAGCAAAATCGCCAGTCCGACGCAGTTAATCAAGACGCCCGAGCCGCCATAGCTCATCAACGGCAGGGTCAATCCCTTGGTCGGCAGGATGCCCAGGTTCACGCCCATATTGATGAAGGTCTGCGCTCCGATCCAGATGCCGATGCCTTTGGCGGCCAGGCCGGCGAAGATCTGGTCGATGGCGATGGCCTGGCGTCCGATATCGAAGGCGCGCTTGACCAGCCAGTAGAACATGGCGATGACGACCAGCACGCCGGCCAGGCCGAGTTCCTCGCCGATGACGGCCATCAGGAAATCGGTATGCGCTTCGGGCAGGTAGTGCAGTTTCTCGACGCTGGCGCCCAGCCCCACGCCGAACCATTCGCCGCGCCCAAAGGCGATCAGCGAGTGGGTCAGCTGGTAGGCCTTGTCGAGCGCATTGCCTTCCTTCCAGGGGTCCAGGTAGGCGAAAATGCGCGCGCGCCGGAATGGGGAAAAGAAGATGATGGCGCCGAAAATGGTCACCAGCAGTGCGCCGATGCCGCCGAACCAGACCGCGTTGATCCCGCCCAGGAACAGGATGCCCATGGCGATGCAGACGATCACGCCGAACGCGCCCAGGTCGGGTTCGAGCAGCAGCAGCAGGCCCACCATGCCGATCGCGCCGGCCATCGGCAGGAAGCCCTTGGTCAGCTTGTGCATGTATTCCTGCTTGCGCACCGTGTAATCGGCGGCGTACAGCACGGCCGCGATCTTCATCACTTCGGACGGCTGCAGCTTGAACAGTTTCAGGTCCAGCCAGCGCTGCGCGCCGTTGACCGAGAAACCCACGTGCGGCACCAGCACCAGCACCAGCAGCGCCAGGCTGCCGACGAACATGACGGACGCGTAGCGCTGCCAGAGCGCGATCCGGATACGGAATACGAAGTACCCGGCCAGCATCGAGACCATGATGAAGATCGCCTGGCGTTGCAGGAAGTAGGTCGTTTTGTAGTTTGCGTACTTGGGCGAATCGGGCAGCGCGATCGAGGCCGAGTACACCATCACCATCCCGAACAGCATCAGCAGCACGGTGACCCAGACCAGCAGCTGGTCGTATTCCATCATTTTCGACGGGCGTGTGCGGTCCCCGGACAAAGCGTCCGAAGCCGACCCGGCGAACGAGAATGGAAACTGGAAGGCCATCAGAGATCCTGTCCTTTTTCCAGCGCCAGTTCGCGCACGGCGTCAACGAACACCTGGGCGCGGTGGCCATAGCCGGTGAACATGTCGAAGCTGGCGCAGGCCGGCGAGAGCAGTACGCAATCGCCGGCCTGCGCCAGCGCGGATGCGCGCCGCACCGCTTCAGGCAGGGTCGCGCAATCGATCAACTCGACCCCGGACGGCTCGATGGCGGCGCGCAGCAGCGGCGCGTCGCGCCCGATCAGCAGCACCGCGCGCACGTAGCGCGAGCACGGTTCGGCCAGCGGTTCGAACTCCTGGCCCTTGCCGTCGCCGCCGGCGATGAGCACGATTTTCTGCGCTTCGCCGCCGAAGGCCTTGCCCAGGCCAGTCAGCGCAGCCACGGTGGCGCCCACGTTGGTGCCCTTGCTGTCGTCGTAGTAATCGATGGCATCGATGGCGGCCACCAGTTCGACCCGGTGCGGTTCGCCCTGGTAGTCGCGCAGGCCGTGCAGCAGCGGCGCGAACGGCAGGCCGATGGCGCGGCACAGGGCCAGCGCGGCCAGCGCGTTGGTGGCGTTGTGCAGGCCGCGGATACGCAGCGCGTCGGCCGGCATCAGGCGGCTGATCGTGCACGGAACGACTTCCGCAGGTTCATTTTTCTTGCGTTTCTTCTCGCTCTCTTCGCCGGCCACGGCCACGGTCAGCCACAGCACCCCGCGTTCGTTGTGCAGGCCGAAGCTGTCGGCTTCCTTCGGCTCGCCCGTGCCGAAGGTGCGCACCTCGGCGCCCGGTGCGGCCATGCGCGCGACGAGCGGGTCGTCGCGATTGAGCACGCGTACCGTCGATAGCCCGAAGATGCGGGCCTTATCAAAGCCGTAAGCGTCCATGTCGCCGTGCCAGTCCAGGTGGTCCTGGGTGATGTTCAATACCGTGGCGGCATCGGCGCGCAGGCTGAAGGTCGAATGCAGCTGGAAGCTGGACAGCTCCAGGATCCAGGCTTGCGGCAGGGCCTCGCCTGCGCCCGCGTCCTGGTCCAGCACCTCGCGCAGTACGTCGAGCGCCGCCGGGCTGATATTGCCGGCCACGCGGGTCGACAGGCCGGCGCGCTGGCACAGCAAACCGGTCAGGCTGGTGACGGTGGTCTTGCCGTTGGTGCCGGTAATGGCGATGACTTTCGGCGCATAGGCGCGTTCGTCCCTGAGCGCGGCCAGGCCCTGGGCGAACAGTTCGATTTCGCCCCAGACCGGAATGGCGCGCGTCTCGGCGGCCGGCACGATGGCGGCCAGTTCGCGCGCGGGCGCCAGGCCCGGGCTGACGGCGACGAAGTCGATGGTGTCGAGCAGCGCTTCATTCAGCTCGCCGCCGATGAATTCGGCGCCCGGCAGGGCGTCGCGCAGCGCTTGCAGGCGTTGCGGCGCTTCGCGCGTATCGGCCACGCGCACGCGTGCGCCGCAGCGCGCCAGCCACTGCGCCATCGCCAGGCCGGATTCGCCCAGCCCGAGGACCAGGGCGTGCTTGCCGGCGTATTGTTCGAGGTGGTTCATCAGCGCAGTTTCAGGGTAGACAGGCCGACCAGCACCAGCATCATCGTGATTATCCAGAAACGCACGACGACCTGGGTCTCTTTCCAGCCTTTTTGTTCGAAATGGTGGTGCAAGGGCGCCATCAGGAATACGCGGCGTCCGGTGCCGTAGCGCTTCTTGGTGTACTTGAACCAGCTGACCTGGATGATCACCGAGACCGTTTCGGCCACGAACACGCCGCCCATGATGAACAGGACGATCTCCTGGCGCACGATGACGGCAATCGTCCCGAGCGCGCCGCCCAGCGCCAGCGCGCCGACGTCGCCCATGAACATCTGGGCCGGATGCGCGTTATACCAGAGGAAGGCCAGGCCGGCGCCGGCCATCGCGCCGCAGAAGATCAGCAGTTCGCCGGCACCCGGGATGTGCGGGATGAACAGGTATTTCGAGTAAGTGGCACTGCCGGTCAAATAGGCGAACAGGCCCAGGGCCGAGCCGACCATCACGGTCGGCATGATCGCCAGGCCATCGAGGCCGTCGGTGAAGTTGACCGCATTGCTGGTGCCGACGATGACGCAGTAGGTCAGCGCGATGAAACCCCACACGCCGAGCGGATAGCTGACGGTTTTCACGAACGGCACGATCAGGTCGGCCTTGGGCGGCAGGTCGAGCGAAAAGCCCGACTGCACCCACGCATAGAACAGCTCCCAGACCTTGCCCGGAGTCGGCGCCGACACCGAGAACGCCAGGTACAGCGAAGCGGCGATGCCGATCAGGGACATCCAGAAGTATTTTTCGCCCGAGCGCATGCCTTCCGGGTCCTGGTACACCACCTTGCGGTAGTCGTCAGCCCAGCCGACGGCGCCAAAGCCGAGGGTCACGATCAGCACCGGCCACACCAGGCGGTTCGACAGGTCGCACCACAGCAGGGTCGAGACCCCGATGGCGATCAGGATCAGCACACCGCCCATGGTCGGGGTGCCGTGTTTTTTCAGGTGCGTCTGCGGACCGTCCTGGCGCACGGCCTGGCCGACCTTGAGCGAGGTGAGTTTGCGGATCACGGCGGGACCGGCCACGAGGCCGATCAGCACCGCCGTGATGGTGGCGAACACCGCGCGGAAAGTGATGAAGTTGAAGATTCGCAGAGGACCGAGTTCGTCCTGGAACATTTGTGCGAGCCAGAGCAGCATGTTAGTGGGCTTCCTTACTTGTGTTATGTGATCCGACCAGATGAGCGACGACCCGTTCCATTTTCATGAAACGCGAGCCCTTCACCAGTACAGTCGCGTCAGATTTGCTGCCCAATTGCGTATCGAGTGCTGCCAATAATTCGTCGAACTGCGTGTAGTGCTGTGCGCCCGACGCGGCCATGTGGCGCGTCAGTTCGCCGGTGACGAGCACCGTGTCGATACCGCGCGCGGCCGCGTAGGCACCGATTTCTTCGTGAAACTCGCGCCCTTGCGTGCCTACTTCGCCCATGTCGCCCAGTACCAGGATGCGCGGCGCATGCGCCTGCGCCAGCACGTCGATGGCGGCGCGCACCGAATCCGGATTGGCGTTGTAGGTGTCGTCGATGACGGTGGCGCCGCCGGCAGCCTGCTTGCGCTGCAGGCGCCCGCTGACCGGCTCGAAGGCGGCCAGGCCGCGCGCCACGATATCCGGCGCCACGCCGGCGGCCACGGTGCAGGCGATCGCGGCGAGCGCGTTGCGTACATTGTGCAGGCCAGCCGCGGCCAGCCTGACGACGAACATGCGCAGCGGCGCGCCGTCGATGCGAATGGTGACATCGAGTTCGCTGCCGAAATCGGCGGCGCGGTGCACGCAGCTCACGTTCGATGCGGCGTCGAGGCCGAACGTGATCGTGCGGCGGCCGGCGGCAATGCCCTGCCACAGCGGCGTGTATTCGTCGTCGCCAGGGAACACGGCCACGCCGTCGTGCGCCAGGCCGGCCAGCACGGCGCCGTTTTCGCGCGCGACCGCTTCGACCGTGTGCATGAATTCCTGGTGCTCGCGCTGGGCGTTGTTGACCAGGCCGATGGTCGGTGCGGCGATGGCGCTCAGGCGCGCGATTTCGCCCGGGTGGTTCATCCCGAGTTCGATCACGGCCGCCTTGTGCGCCGCGCTCAGGCGCATCAGCGTGAGCGGCACGCCGATTTCGTTATTCAGGTTGCCGCGCGTGGCCAGGCGCGTGTCATCGGACAGGCCGGCCGCCAGGATCGCGGCGATCATTTCCTTGACCGTGGTCTTGCCGTTGCTGCCGGTGACGCCGATCACGGGAAGGTCGAACTGCGTGCGCCAGTGATGCGCGATGCGGCCCAGGGCCACCAGCGTGTCGGGCACCACGATGGCCGGCAAGGTCCAGCCGTGCGGCAGGCTTTCCACCACCACGGCGGCGGCGCCGCTGGCGGCCACCTGCGCCAGGAAATCGTGGGCGTCGAAGGTCTCGCCGCGCAGGGCGACGAACAGCGCGCCGGCGCCGGCGCTGCGGCTGTCGGTCGAGACGCTGTCAAAGGAAGCGTCGGCGGTCATGCGCGCGTGGGAAATAGCTGCGACCAGTTGTGCGAGCGTGCCGTGCATCAGTTAGTCCTCATCATGGTCACGCGCGCGGCCAGCGCCAGCGCGGCGTGGTCGGCATCGGAAAACGGCATCTTGCGGCCCTTGATTTCCTGGTATGGCTCGTGGCCTTTACCGGCCAGCAGGATCACGTCCGGCTTGGCCGCATGCTTGATGGCCGACAGGATCGCGGCGGCGCGGTCTTCGATCGCCTGGAAGCGCGAGGTCGGATGGGCCGCATCCATGCCGGCGACGATCTGGGCGATGATGGCGGCCGGCTCTTCGCTGCGCGGATTGTCGCTGGTGACCAGCACGTGTTCGGCGATCTGCGCGATGGCGCCCATCTGCGGGCGTTTGCCCGGATCGCGGTCACCGCCGCAGCCGAACACGCACCACAGCTGGCCGCCGCGTTCGCGCGCGACCTGGCGCAGCGCGCCCAGGGTCTGCTCCAGCGCGTCCGGCGTGTGGGCGTAATCGATCACCACCATCGGCGCGTCCTGGCCGCCAATCTGCTGCATGCGGCCCGGGGCCGGGGTCAGCGCTTCCAGCGCGTCGAGCGCGCTGCGCAGGGCCACGCCCTTGGCCAGCAGCGCGCCCAGTACCGCCAGCGCGTTGCTGATATTGAAGTGGCCGACCAAACGTGTCTTGACCTGGGCGCTGCCGAGCGGCGACTCGAGATGGAATTCGGTGCCCGCATGACGGCTGCGGAACTGCGAGGCGCGCAGCATGGTCACGCCGGCGATGTCGGGCTGGGAGGCCGCGTCGCGCAGGGTGTAGCCGGTCACCGATGGTGCGCCGCCGGTCTGGGAAATCAAGTGGTTGACCAGGCGTTGTCCGGCCGGGTCGTCGAGGTTAAGCACTGCTGTTTTCAATCCTGGCCACGCGAACAGCTTGGCCTTCGCCGCTTCGTAGCATTCCATGGTGCCGTGATAATCGAGGTGGTCGCGCGTCAGGTTGGTAAACAGCGCAACGTCAAAATGCATGCCCAGGGTACGGCCTTGCCCGAGCCCGATGGAGCTTACCTCAATCGCCAGCGCAGTGGCGCCCGCATCGCGCACGGCGGCGAGTTTTTCGGCCAGCAGCACGGCGTCCGGGGTGGTGTAGCCGGTGACGTCGTACTCGACCTCGCCGCGGCCGTTGAACAGGCCCACGCCCAGGGTGCCGATGACGGCGGCCGTCTGGCCCAGGCGCGCAAAGGCCTGGCCGAGCCAGACCGCGCACGAGGTCTTGCCGTTGGTGCCGGTCACGCCGACGGTGAACATGGCGCTATCGGGCATGCGGTGGCAGGCGTGCGCGATCGGGCCGGCGTGCGCTTTCAGGTCGGGCACGGCCAGGTGCGGCAGGCTCCAGGCATCAAGCCAGGCGAAATCGCGCGCGTCGTACACCACGGCGGCGGCGCCCTGGGCGATGGCCTGGGCGATGTAGGCACGGCCGTCGGCGGCGTCGCCCGGATAGGCGAAGAACACATCGCCCGGCTTGACGCGGCGCGAGTCGGACACCAGCTTCGCGCCGGGCGCCGCCTGGGCGATCCAGGCGCAGATTTCCTGTGGATTCAAAGACGGCATTACATGACGCATTACATGACGCATTACATGACGCATTACATGACCTCCCCGGAGCCGTCGTACGGCGCGACGATTTCAGTCACGTCCGAATCGGGCGGAATGTTAAGCGCGCGCAGCGCGTTGGCGGCCAGCGCGGCGAAGGTGGGCGCCGCCACAATGCCGCCGAAGTGGCCGAGCGCGGTCGGTTCGTCGATCATGACGGCGATGATGAAGCGCGGATTCGACATCGGCACCATGCCCACGAAACTGCCGATGTACTTGCGCGGCATGGCGTACTTGCCGTTTTCGACCTTGTAGGCGGTGCCGGTCTTGCCGCCCACGCGGTAGCCGGCGATCTGCGCCTGCTTGGCGGTACCGTGCTGGCCCGAGACCGCGCGTTCGAGCATCTCGCGCATGTCGCGCGCGGTTTTCGGCTTGATGATCTGGCGCCCCACCGGCAGCTCGGTCACCTTCTGGAACGACAGCGGAATGGTGTCGCCATCGCGTGCAAACATCATGTAGCCGCGCGCCAGCTGCAGCAGCGAGACCGAGATGCCGTTCCCGTAGCTCATGGTGGCCTGTTCGACCGGACGCCACGATTTGTACGGACGCACGCGCCCCGCCACCGCGCCCGGGAAACCGAACTTGGGCTGCTGGCCGAAACCGACTTCGGTAAACATCTCCCACATTTCGCGCGCCGGCATGGAGAGCGCAATCTTGGAGGTGCCGATGTTGGACGACATCTCGATGATTTCGGCGACCGAGATCACGCCGTGCGGCTTGGTGTCGGAAATCGGCGCGCCGTTGATCACCAGGCGTCCGGCGCCGGTATCGATGCGGGTGTTGGGCGTGACGCGCCCGGTGTCAAGCGCCAGCGCCACGGTAAACGGCTTGAGGGTCGATCCCGGCTCGAAGGTGTCGGTGATGACGCGGTTGCGCAGCTGCGCGCCGGTCAGGCCCTTGCGGTCGTTCGGGTCGTACGTCGGCCAGTTGGCCAGCGCCAGCACTTCGCCGGTTTTCACGTCCAGCACCACGGCGGCGCCAGCCTTGGCCTTGAACTTGGCCACGGCTTCCTTCACCTGCGTAAAGGCGATGTACTGCAGCTTGCTGTCGACCGACAGGGTCAGGTCGCGGCCGTCGTGCGGCTCTTTCGACAGGCCCACGTCTTCGACGATCTGGCCCAAGCGGTCCTTGATCACGCGGCGGCTGCCGGTGGTGCCGACCAGGGTCTTTTGCTGCGCCAGTTCCATGCTTTCCTGGCCGGCGTCTTCGACGTTGGTGAACCCGACCAGGTGGGTCGCGATTTCGCCCTGCGGGTAGAAGCGCTTGTATTCCTTGCGCGTGTCCAGGCCCTTGATGTCCAGTTTGGCGATCTGCTCGATCACCGGCATTTCCACCTGGCGCTTGAGGTAGACGAAGGTGCGGTCGGAATCGAGTTTCTTGCGCAGCTCGGCGTCGCTCATCTTGAGCAGCGCGGCCAGGGCGCGCAGCTTTTCCGGCGGCGAGGCCAGCACGTCTTCGGGAATGGCCCATACCGCCTTGACCGGCACCGACGACGCCAGCACCTGGCCGTTGCGGTCGAGGATGCGCCCGCGCGTGGCGGGCAGTTCGATGGTGCGCTCGTAGCGCTGCTTGCCATAGCTAATGAGAACGTCTTCGGTGACGGTTTGCAGCCACATGGCGCGCCCGGCCAGCGCAACAAAGGAGGCGAACAGCACGAACAGCACGACGCGCGAACGCCAGGTCGGCAGGCTCACCGCCAGGACCGGGCTTTTCGAGAACGATACGCCTTTCGAGGCCGCTACGCGCGCGCCCGCCGCACCATTGCCACCGCGTTTCATTGCTCCCCTTCCGTCAGGTACTGCGTACGCGCCGGGGTCAGCGGCGTCATGTCGAGCTTGTCGCGCGCGATCTGTTCGATGCGCGCGTTGGTACCCAGGGTCGACTGGTCCAGCTGCAATTGCGACCAGTCGATGTCGAGCTGGCGCGCCTGCTGTTCGAGCTTGCCCAGTTCGATGAACAGGTTGCGCGCCTGGAACTGGGCATTCACCAGCGACAGCGCGCAGCCGACCAGCAGCGCGGCGAGCACGATGTTGATCTTGCCGTTCACGCCGCACTCCGGGCGGGCAGGCGTTCGGCCACCCGCATCACGGCCGAGCGGGAGCGCGGATTGCCGTCGATTTCCAGGTCGGACGGCTTCATCTTGCTGATCAGCTTCATCAGCGGCTGCGGCAGGTCGACCGCGCGGATCGGCAGGCGGCGGTCGGGCTGCTCGACCTTGACCTTGCTGGCCAGGAACTGCTTGACCATGCGGTCTTCCAGCGAATGGAAGCTGATCACGGCCATGCGTGCGCCGGGCGCGAGCATGGCGTAGGCCGCGCTCAAGCCTGTTTCAAGGTCTTCAAGCTCTTTATTGATGAAAATCCGGATAGCCTGAAAGGTCCGGGTGGCCGGATCCTTGCCCTTCTCCCGGGTTTTGACCGCGTTTGCCACGATGCCGGCAAGCTGTCGTGTGCTTGAAATTGGTTCGACTGCCCGGCGAGCAACAATCGCCTTTGCAATCTGAAAAGCAAACCGTTCTTCCCCATAATCGCGAATGACCCTTTCCAATTGTTGTTCAGTCTCGCTGGCCAGCCACTCGGCGGCGGAAACGCCGCGCGTGGTGTCCATGCGCATGTCGAGCGGACCGTCGTTGCGGAAGCTGAAACCGCGCGCGGCGTCGTCCACCTGGGGCGAGGAAATGCCCAGGTCGAGCAGGATGCCATCGACCCGCGCCACGCCGCGCGCGGCCAGCGCCTGCTGCATGGTGGCGAAACTGTCGTGCACGATCTCGAAACGCGGGTCGTCGATCTGGCCCGCCGTGGCGATCGCCTGCAAATCCTTGTCGAAGGCGAACAGGCGCCCGTTCGGACCCAGGCGCGACAGGATCAGGCGACTGTGTCCGCCGCGACCGAAGGTCCCGTCTATATACGTGCCATCGGCACGCGCACCCGTCAGATCGAGCGCATCGACCGCTTCGTCCAGCAACACCGTCCGGTGCTGAAATTCCGGCACCGCCACCACATTCATCATCGGTGCGCCTTAGAAAGAAAAATTAGATAAAACATCGGGCATGCCAGCGGCGACGGCGGCTTGCTCGTCCTCGGCCAGTTTGGCGGCATCCCAGATCTCGAAATGGCTGCCCATGCCCAGCAGCATGACCTCGCGGGTCAGGCCGACGGCGCTGCGCAGCTCGGGGGAAATCAGGATACGGCCGGCGGAATCGAGCTCGACATCGCATGCGTTGCCGAGGAAAATGCGCTGCCACGCGCGGGCCGACATCGGCCAGGCGGCAATTTGCTCGCGGTGCGATTCCCACACCGGACGCGGAAAAAACAGCAGGCACCCGTGCGGGTGGCGGGTAAGCGTAAGGCGGCCTTCGCACTGGACTGCGAGTGCGTCGCGATGCTTGGCGGGAATGGACATCCTGCCTTTCGCATCGAGATTGATTGCGGACGCGCCTTGAAACACGAGTTACCTACTTGGAAAAGTTATTATGAAGTCGGTGTTTTGGCGCCAGGAGCATCATTTCTCTCCCACAAAACTACACTTTTTCACACAGTTGCCCACTTTAGATGAAGCCATCTGGACGGTCAAGCGCTTTCAATCGTGCTAAAAGGGAATTTTGTTAATGAAGTCAAGGACTTAGCGCATTACCTTGAAGGATCTTCAAAGTAAAATATGTCGAAAAATTAGAGACTTAGACAAGACAGTGAATGTTCAACCTCATCTATACACATGGGTTTGCGAGACACAACAAAGCTTAAAATAATTACATCTGCTTACTTTTACGCAACGGATGAGTAAATTGTCCGGCGCGCGCGGTGGAGTGTGGTAGTGGGCTGGATCAAGGGGTGGCGGTGCTGAGCAAATCGGGTTCGCCGCTGTGCGAAAACGCGCCCCGGGGTAGCCGAAACAGGCACACATGCGGGGGAAATGACAGCGGCATGCCGCGCCGCCGGAGAGGCGGAGCGGCAGTGCATCGGCGCCTTGCGCGCCGAATATTCAATGTGAAGCAGGCCGATAGGCCGGATTTTGTTACGGCGACTACCCTTGCAGGCATTCGCTATGACAGCCATTCCTCTAGGCGCCGAATTACTCCGGCGCTCAAGCTCCCTACCCGCACGCTCCGCGAGCCGCCTCAACGCGTGCCTATTTGGGATTGCTCCAGGTGGAGGTTACCGCGTTTCACCGTAACTTAATACGCTCGTCTCTGTGGCCCTATTCCTCGCCTTATACTCCCCGGCTTGCGCCGGTCGGCTTTCAGCGGACGGCCATTAACCGTCACCCTGCTCTATGGAGTCCGGACCTTCCTCCCGCCGACGCATTACGCGCCAGCCAGCGACTGTCTGGCCTGCTTCACCCTGCCATTGTACCGCGCCCCAGCCCTCCGGACAAAAGTTTCCGCTTGTCATCGCGCCACTGATACCAATTTCGGTATCAATCGCGCAAAAAATGTGATCGCGGCAAAGTTACCCAATATACATACGTACTATTAAAATATCGACAATTTACAAAAAGGAAACTTAATGACACTGTTGCCTCTTGCCGCACTGATCAGCACCACCCTGTTCGCCAGCACCGCCGCCCACGCCTCGGACTGGCCGGAGAGCTTCTCGACATGCGCCGCCCAGGGCGGCACCTGTGACGACGGCACCAGCAAGCGCCAGGTATCGTACGGCATCAAGAACAAATGGGTGCTCAAGTCGCTCAGCGGCAAAGTTGCCTGCACCACCGCCACGTTCGGCAGCGATCCTTATCCGGGTGTCGACAAGAAATGCGCGCTAGGTCCGCTCGATGGCGGCACCACGCCGCCGACCACGCCGCCAACGACGCCACCGACCACGCCGCCGACGACACCGCCAACCACCCCACCGACCACCCCGCCAGCCGCTAGCGATCCGGTGACGCAGGCAGCTCCGGCAACCGGCTGGGCCAGTTACAGCACCGGCACCCGCGGCGGCGCGGCGGCGCTCCAGAAGGATGTCTTCCTGGTCAGCTCGGCATCGCAACTGCTGTCCGCGCTCAAGACCGGGGGCGGCCGGCCGATGCAGATCAAGATCTACGGCACCATCGACATGGCGGCCGACGGCCCGCTCAAGAGTGTCGCCGAGCAGGGCGTGCGCAGCCTGATTTCGCTGCCATCGAATACCACCCTGATCGGCGCGGGCCCGAATGCGGGCATCGTCAACGGCCGCATCATGATCAAAGGCGTGGACAATGTGATCGTGCGCAACCTGACCATCGCCAACCCATGCGACATCGCGCCAGTGTGGGATCCGAAAGATACCAGCACCGGCAACTGGAACTCGCGTTATGACGGCCTGAACGTCGACAAGTCGACCCACGTCTGGATCGACCACAACACCTTCACCGACGCGCCGCGCACCGACGACCAGTTCCCGAAAGAGAACGGCAAACTCAAGCAATGCCACGATGGCGCGCTCGACATCAAGAATGGCGCCGACTATGTGACCGTGTCGAACAATGTGTTCAAGTTGCACGAGAAAAACACCCTGGTCGGCTCGTCCGACGACACCACGTCCGACGATGGCCATCTGAGCGTGACCTTCCATGGCAATCATTACATGGACATCAGCGGGCGTTCGCCGCGCGTGCGTTTCGGTAAGGTCCACGTGTACAACAATTACTACCAGGGCGACCGCGACGCCAAACTGTACCCGCACCACTACAGCATCGGCGTGGGCTACAAGGCCAAGATCGTCTCGCAGCACAATGCCTTCGACGTCATCGGCGCCAAGGAATGCGGCAATGTGGTCGAGTCCTCGGGTTCCTCCGGCAAAACCGGCGCCATCATCGACAGCGGTTCCCTGCTGAACGGCGCGGCACTGGGCATGGGCGGCGGCAGCTGCAAGTTCAGCAGCGCGATCGGCTGGACCCTGCCGTACACCCCGGCCGTGATCGATGCGTCGACAGTGCGCGAATCGGTACTGCGCAACGCCGGCGCCGGCAAGCTCGTGGTCCGCTAAGACCGGCCAGCAAGCCATCGACGCCGCCGCCGGCCTCCCCCAGCTCCGCCACCAGCACCCGCTCGATCCGGTGGCGGTCCATATCCACCACCTCGAAACGATAGCGTTCCCACACAAAGCGGTCGGACGCGGCGGGCACACGCCCAAGTTGCTCCAGAACAAAACCAGCCAGGGTTTGATATGCCCCGCTCGCTTCGCCGGGCAGCGCCTGTCCGATCCCGAGCACTTCGCGCAGGCGCACGAATGGCGCCATCGCGCGCGACAGCGCCTGCAGCGGCGGCGCGATGAGCGAAGCCACGCATTCCGGATACTGGATTGCGATGCGCTTGGGCACCAACTCACCCTGCAGCATGGAAACCAGGGTAATGCCGGCCACCACCGGCGCCAGCGCCACCTGGCGCGCATGGGGCGCCAGTACCGGCACCGCAGCCAGTTGCGGCGCCAGGCGTGCGGTCAGCGACGCTTCGCCGAAGGCGCCATTGAAGGTCGAAATGACGGTAATGCCGACCTGGACCGTGGAGAGGAAGGCGCCCGGGTCATCGGCCGGCCGCATGGCCGCGCGCGCGCCGCCACGGCCCTCGGCGGCCATTTTTTCGAGCCGCACCCGTTTGGACGACTCCAGCGCCAGCTCGGACATGGCGAACACGCCATTGAGCAGGATCAGAACGAGGATGATCAGCAAATCCATGGCAGCCAGCTGGAAGAATGGAGAATCTACCCACGTTAGCCCTGCCATATCGCCGCAGTTTGAGGCAGGCCAATGTCGCGCGCCCTTCGCCCGGGATAGTAATTCTGATATTTAATGTCGTAATTTCAAAAGCTTGCAAGAATCGGCTCGCATAGAATGGCGCATACTCAACCATCAAGGCAGAGACGACATGACGCACCCTTCCCGCAGTGGCGGCCAGATCCTGGTCGATGCGCTCAATATTCACGGCGTCGACACCGCCTTCGGGGTTCCCGGCGAAAGCTACCTCGACGTGCTCGACGCCCTGCACGATTCCGACATCCGCTTCATCATCAACCGCCAGGAAGGCGGTGCGGCCTTCATGGCCGAAGCCTACGGCAAGCTGACCGGCAAGCCCGGCATCTGCTTCGTCACGCGCGGCCCGGGCGCCACCAATGCCTCGATCGGCGTGCACACGGCCTATCAGGATTCGACCCCGATGATCCTGTTCATCGGCCAGGTCGGCAACGATTTCATCGACCGCGAAGCGTTCCAGGAAATCGACTACCGCCGCATGTACGGCCAGATGGCCAAGTGGGTCACCCAGATCGACCGTGCCGACCGCATTCCCGAATACATCGCGCGCGCCTTCCAGGTCGCCACCAGCGGCCGTCCCGGTCCGGTGGTGCTGGCGCTGCCGGAAGACATGCTGATCGACCTCGCCTCGGTGGCCGACACGCGCCGCTACCAGCCGGTGCAGGCATCGCCCTCGGGCGCCCAGATCGCCACCCTGCGCGAGATGCTTGCCAGCGCTAAAAAACCGCTCGTGCTGCTCGGCGGCGCCAGCTGGAACGCCCAGGCTTGCGCCGACCTGCAACGTTTCGCCGAAGCCAACGCGCTGCCGGTCGGCTGCACCTTCCGCTTCCAGGACTTGCTCGACAACGCCCACCCCAACTATATAGGTGACGTTGGCATCGGGATCAACCCGAAACTGGCGGCGCGCGTGAAAAACGCCGACCTGGTGATCGCCATCGGCCCGCGCCTGGGCGAAATGACCACCGGCGGCTACACCCTGCTCGCTTCCCCGGTGCCGGCCCAGCGCCTGGTGCATTTCCATGCCGATGCCGAGGAACTGGGCAGCGTCTACCAGGCCGACCTGATGATCAACAGCGGCGCCGCGCAAGCCTGCGCCATGCTGGCCGCGATGGAGCCGGTGGACTCGTCCGCCTGGCGCGGTACGGTGGCCGAGGCGAAAGCCGAGCTGGCCGCCTACCAGGAACAGCCGCCGATTTTCAAGGATGGCCAGGCCCCGCTCGACCTGTGGCAAGTGGTGCAGGAATTGATGGCGCAAGTGCCGCGCGATACCATCATCACGAATGGCGCCGGTAATTACGCATCGTGGGCGCACCGCTTTTACCGCTATGGCGGCATGCGTACCCAGCTGGCGCCGACGAATGGCGCGATGGGTTACAGCGTTCCGTCCGGAATCGCGGCAAAGATTGTCGATCCGACACGTACAGTGGTGACCTTTGCCGGCGATGGCGAATTCATGATGAACGGCCAGGAGCTGGCCACGGCGGTGCAATACAAGGCCGGCGTGATTATTATCGTCTTTAATAACGGTATGTTCGGCACCATCCGCATGCACCAGGAGCGCGATTATCCGGGCCGCGTCTCGGGCACCAGCTTGCATAACCCGGACTTTGCGGAACTGGCCGAGGCCTATGGCGCGCATGGCGAGGTGGTCAATGCGACGGCGGAATTCGGCCCGGCGCTGGCACGCGCACTGGCGCACACGCGTGAAAACTCACTGCCGGCGGTGATCGAACTGCGCTATGACGGGAATTTGATTACGCCGAATGCGACGCTGGAAACCATCAGGAAGACAGCGGAGGCGGCAAAGGCCGCCAAGTAACAGGCAGCTCTATCAGCACTGATACCGGTGGTATCGGTGCCGAGCACCAGAAGGAGCGCATGCCAAACAGGCCATGCGCTCCTTTTTGACAATGAGGGCCAGAATGCCTTACTGCGGACTGACCAGCTGCGCTTGCGGCAGCAGTTCAAGACCAAGCTCGGCTGGCATAGGCAGCGGCCGGTCGTAGGCGTTTGGCGCTTCGGTCACTGGCGCCGTGAAGAAACAAGCCACCGTGGCAATGAACGCCAATCCGATGACGTTGCGTATCCACATCGATCCCGCCACATGAATCGTCTCCGGCGAAATCAACAAGCTGAAATTGTCTGGGCTTTTCACACTGCCTCCTGTCATAGTTTTGTAATAATTTATACCCTTTTCCGATAAAAGCATAGCGATTCTTGCGCCGGATTGATGCATATGTGTGCCCATCCATACAGCCTAATTGTTTGCCATACGTTTGAGCCAGCGCATGACACTTCCCAGCAATGGAAGCTTTTCATATAACTCCTCGGCGGCGTCCCAGTAATCGCGATGGATCATGACTGCCCCGCCCGCGTCGAAGCGTATCCGGGTGGCGCCGCGGATGCACTGCGGCGCCCTGGAAAAGCGCTTCATCCGGAATAGAAATTCCCATGTCAGGAAGGCATCGTCACCCTGCAGCACGGTCGACGTCACCACGAAGCGCGGCTGCCCGACCTGTGCAAACATGTGCACGAAAATGCCGATAATCGGTTCAATCCCGCACACCTCGTTGAACGGGTCCTTGAACTGCGCATCGGGCGCGTAAATCTGCATCAGCTGCGCGCGCACCGAGGCGCGCTCGATATTCTCGTAAAAGCGCACCAGCCGTGCCAGTTCGGGCGCCCGGTTCATAATCCCGTCACCTTGTGAATCAGCCAGAAATACAGGCGATACGGCAGCAGCCGCGCCAGCCGCATGCTGTTGGTGAAGCGCTTGGGGAAGTGGATATGGAAGGCGCCGCGCTCGATCCCCTGCACCATCGCATACGCGGCATCGGCGGCGCTCATCAGGGCCGGCATCTTGAAGTCGTTCCCGGCCGTCAGCGGCGTATCGACGAAACCCGGATTGATCTGGTACACGGCGATCCCGCGCGGACGCAAATCGAGGTACAGCGACTCGGAAAGGTTGATCAGCGCCGCCTTGGTCGGCCCGTACGCCAGCGCCTTGGGCAGTCCGCCGTAACCGGCCACCGACGCCACGATGCCGATCCCGCCGGCGCCCTGCTTGATCAGCAGCGGCAGCGCCACGTCGAGGCAGTTGAAGGCACCGCGCAGATTGAGGTCGATCATCCGGTTGGCCGCCGCCAGGTCGATCGCATCGGCGCGCATGTCGTTGTAGCCACCGGCCACGATCAGCACCAGGTCGATGCCGCCCCACGCCGCCACGATGCGCTGGCGGGCCGCGTCCACGCTGGCGTGGTCGAGTACATCGAGCGGCAGCGCCAGCGCGTGCGGCTCGCCGGCCACCGTCTGTTCCAGCCTGTCGGCGCTGCGCGCGGAAAACGCCACCCGCGCGCCCAGGTCGAGCAGCAGGTGCGCGGCCGCCTCCCCGATGCCGGTCGAGGCGCCGATCATCCACACGCGCCGCCCGCGCCACTCGTCGATGCGCGGATTCATTGCGGCGCCGCGCGCTTGGTGAACGAGAGCGTCACGCTGCCCAGGTTCACGCCGAACTTGCTCATCGCCGTGCGGTTCAGCATGACCTTGTCGTCGATCAGGAACATCCAGTCATCCATGTCCATGTTGATGACCTTGCCGTCGACCGGCAGCGCCAGCACATACTGCCAGCGCAGCGCATTGCCCGACACCGTGCCCTGGGCAGTGCCGACGACATCCGCCGCGGTGGCGCTGAAGCGTCCCGGCCCGGTCTTGGTCAACCTCCAGACGCGCTTTTGGCGCGTGCCGTCCGAGTACACGAAGTCTTCATCGAGCACGCCCGTGTCGCCATGCCACTGGCAGCGCATCACCACCACGAAGCGCTTGATGACTTCACCGGAGCGGTCCTGGAACATGCCGTGCGCGTCCAGCGTGCCGTTGAAATACTGCGTGATGTCGAGACCCGGCGCCTGTTTCGCGTACGTCTCGGGCGTGGGCGTGCTGCAGCCGGCTGTGGCCAAAGCCAGCGCCAGGAAAGCGGCCGCGCGGATGGTGGAGAGTTTCATGGTTCAATCCTTGTAGTTAACAGTGACGCAGGGGCGCGCGCCACAACATGGCGGCGGCCAGCAATTTGAGTGCGCACGGCAGAAGCGCGTAAGCCGCCGCCAGCGCGCTGCTACCGCCCCCGGCGCCGGGCACGTAGCCGAGCCACGCCAGCAGCGGCAGGGCGATGCCGGCGGCCAGCGCCAGCGTCATTTGCACGCCCCAGTTCCACACGCCGAAGTAAGCCGCTTCGCGCCCGCCGGCATGCCCGGCCGCGCCGATCACGCCGGCCAGCAGCGCCGGCGGCAAGGCCAGGTCGGCGCCCAGCGCCAGTCCGGACAACAGGCAGATCACGCCAAAGGCGATGCTCGCGCCCGCGCCCAGCCCGAAGGCCCAGACGAAAACGGCGGCCGCCAGCAGCATGCCGGCGGCCCAGGCGCGCGCCTCGCCGAAACGGGCGGCGGCGGCTATCCACAACGGCATCGAGGCTGCCGCCGCGCCAAAGTACAGAATCAGGAACAGGCCGGCCATGTCACCCAGTTGCAGCCGGTCGGCCGCGAAAAACAGGAACAGCGTGGCCGGAATCGCCGATGCGACGCCGTTCACGATCAAGACCGCGAACAGGGCGCGAAACGGCGCTTCGCGAAATGGCGCCGTCATGGCGCGCCAGTCGGGCCGCGCGGCGGATGCCTTGCCGATGGCCGGCCTTGCCGCCCTGGCCAGCAGCAGCGCGCCGCCCAACGCCAGGGCGATGGCGAATGCCACGCTCAGGGCGTCGTAGCCGGCCTTGCCGGTCACCGCCGCCGCCAGCACCACGCCCACCAGGCCGCAGGCTTCACGCACGCCGGTGACGCGCGCGCGCTCGGCCGGGGCCTGGGTCAATGCCGCGCCCCAGCTCTGGTGGGCAATGGTGGCGATGCTGAAACCGACGTAGACCAGCATCAGCGCGCCGAGAAACCAGCCCATCGTCGCCAGGCTGCCCAGCAGCGGCGGGTGGAACAGCGCCACGAAGCCGGCCAGCAGCAGCGGCAGCGACAGCGCCACATAGCGCGCGTACGCGCCCTGCCCGCGTTCGATCCACCAGCCGAGCAGCGGGTCGATGAAAGCGGCGGCCACGCGCGCGGCGAGCAGGACGGCGCCGATCAGCGCCAGCGACAGCCCGGCGCGTCCGGAGTAAAACTGGGGCAGGTAAACATAGATCGGCAGCGCGACCATCGCCAGCGGCAGGCCGAACAAGCCGTACGACAGCAGCATCGGTAGCGACAGGCGGCTCATCGCGCGGCGGCGTCTTTGAGCAGCGCGCTACGCAGCGAGCGCGCACTGGTGGCCGGATCGAGCCAGATGCCAAAAAACGCGCGTGCGAATTCCTGGTCGGGCAGCGACGCCAGCGCCTTGCCATCGACGTAAAAGCGGGCGCCGCCGCCGGGCACGAACACGCCGCTGATATGGGTGCCCTCTTTCACATCGGGGAAGATGGCTTTCATTTTGGCCAGCCACTGGGCGCGCTGGGCCGCGCTGCCGGCGCCGATCTTTTCCATCTGCCCGGCGCTGGCCTCGGCGATCTTGACGCCATCGAGCTTGCGCGCGTAGCGCAGGTCGAGCACGAACGGCAGGTCGGCGCGATAGCCTTTCTCGCTTACCCACAGTTCGGCTTCATAAATCGTCAGCCCGAACCAGGAGTAGGTGCCCTTGCCCGCCAGGCGCGCCTGCGGCAGGTTTTCTTCGATGTGGGCCGGCGCGGCGCCGGCCGTCCCGCAGGCCAGCATCGAGCACAGTGCAAGGGCGGACAAGAATATGCGGCGGCGCATCTCAGGCTTTCGTCAGGGTGAAGTGCATGACGTCGGTGTTCTTTTCGCGGAACGCGGCCTCGCAGTAGCACAGGTAAAACTCCCAGGTGCGGATGAAGCGTTGGTCGAAGCCCTGTGCGCGCACCTCGTCCAGGCGCGCGTGGAACGCCTTGCGCCATTCGACCAGGGTGTCGGCGTAATCGATGCCGAAACGGTGCCGGCCGGTCACCGTGAGGCCATGTTCAAACGCCATGCGCTCGAATACGGAGGGCGATGGCAGCATCCCGCCCGGGAAAATGAATTGCTGGATGAAGTCCGTGCCCTTGCGATAGCGCTCGAACAGTTCGTCGGCGATCACGATGGTCTGGATGCAGGCGCGCCCGCCCGGTTTGAGGTTGCGCGCGATGCACTCGAAATAGCCGGGCCAGTAGCTTTCGCCGACCGCCTCGAACATTTCGATCGAGGCGATCGCATCGTACTGGCCGGCGCTGTCGCGGTAGTCGCACAGGCGCAGGTCGGTTTTCCCACCCAGGCCGGCGTTTTCCAGGCGCGTCTTGGCGTAGGCCAGCTGCTGCTCCGACAAGGTCAGTCCGGTCACGTGCACCTGGCCGTCGCGCGCAGCCAGTTCGGCGAATCCGCCCCAGCCGCAGCCGATTTCCAGCACCTTCTGGCCGGGCGCGACTTCCAGCTGGTGCAGGATGCGCAGGTACTTGGCTTGTTGCGCCTGTTGCAGGTCGCGCCCACTGGCCTGCGTATACAGGGCGCTCGAATACGTCATCGATGGATCGAGCCACAATCGATAGAAGGCGTTGCCGATGTCGTAGTGGGCGTGGATGTTCTTGCGGCTGCCGGCCTTGCTGTTGCGGTTCAGGAGATGCTTGATGCGGTAGGCCAGGCTGCCCCACCAGCTGCCGTAGACCAGCGTGTCGATGGCGTTGCGGTTGCGCGCCAGCAGGGCGATCAGGCCGGTCAGGTTGTTGGTCTGCCAGTCGCCATCGATGTAGGCCTCGGCAAAGCCGATGTCGCCCGAACGCGCGGCGGCGGAAAAGCAGTGCCAGTTGTTCAGCTCCAGGATCACGGGCACCGACTCGTCGCCGAAGTGGCGCTGCGCGCCGTCCGGCGTGATCAGGGTCAGGGCGCCATGTTTCAGGTTCTCGAGCAGCTTGAGAATGAGCTTGGCGGACGATGGCGCCGGCGTGGCGGCGCGCGGGCCGGGCGCGGACGGCGCAAGCGATGGCAGGGATTGGGAGCTCATCGGGTTACCTTATGTTGGGGTGGAGTCGGTTTGGAAAAGAACGGGACGCGCCGCAGCCAGAGGCGCAGCGCCTGGATATGAATGCGCACCACCACGCCGGCCGTCATCAGCGGAAAACCGAAAAAGGCGCGCGCCGCGCTGCTTGCGGTGATCGGCGCGGCGCGGCCGGACAGGCTCGTTTGCAGCAGCGCGCCGTCGGCATCGTCGTAGTCGATGCAGGCCAGGGTGCGGTCCTGCGGCTGGCCATCCTTCAAGCGCCGCACATGGGTGAAGCGGAAGCGGTAGCCGCCCTGCACCTGGCAGAACGGCGACACGTGGAACACCTTGCGCGCATGCAGTTCCTGGCCGTTGGCGATGTCGGCGCCGGTGTCGAGCAAATAATAGTGGCGCTCGCCGAAGGTATTGCGCACGTCGCACACCAGCGCGCGCAGGGCGCCGTCGCGCCGGTGGCAAAACCAGAACGTGACAGGATTGAACACGAAGCCGAGCACGCGCGGCATGGTTTGCAGCCACACCTCGCCATCGGCGTCGAGAATGCCTTCCTGGCGCAGCAGCGTGTCGATCCACTCGACCAGCGCGACCTTGCCATCGCCATGGTCGGCATCGGAAAACGAGAGCAGATTGAAGCGGTTGCGCGAAAACAGGGCGCAGCCGAAGCCCTGCGCGCCCATCGCCCGCAGCGGCAGGCGCACGTAATAGGTGGCGTAGGCGAACGCATTGGCCACCGGGCGCAGGCGCGTGTGGCGCACCTGGCCGAAGCACAGCTGCGCGCGCGCATCGATGGCGGGGTCAGGCCGCCGCATGCTGCGTGCCCTGCATCAGGCCCGTCAGCGCGGCGGCGGCGGCGAGGCCCGACTTGAGGCCATCTTCATGGAAGCCGTAACCTGTCCAGGCGCCCGCGAACCAGGTGTTCTGGTGGCCCTGGAAGCCGGCCAGGCGCGCTTGCGCGGCCACCGCGGCATCGTCGAACACCGGGTGCGCGTAGTCGAACGACGCCAGCACGCGGGCACGGTTCGGCTCATCGATCGGGTTGAGCGAGACGATCACCGGCGTCATGAAGGGCAGCGGCTGCAGCTGGTTGAGCAGATAGTGCACGCACACCTGCGGCGTGGCCGACGCCGTGCTCTGGTAATTCCAGGCCGACCAGGCCTTGCGGCTGCGCGGCAGGCAGCTGGCGTCCGTATGCAGCACGGCGCGGTTGGGCTGGTAGCGCACCGCCGCCAGTACCGAGCGCTCGTCCGCGCGCGCGTCGTGCAATAGCGCCAGCGACTGGTCGCTGTGGCAAGCCATGACGACATGGTCGAACTGCTCGCTTTCACTGGCGGTATCGACGCGCACCGAGCGCGCGCCACCGGCCGGGTTGCGCGTCACACCGGTGACCGGGGAGGCCAGGCGGCGCTGGGGAATCGCGGCCAGCAGTTTTTCCACATAGTTGCGCGAGCCGCCGCGCACGGTGCGCCACTGGGGCCGGTCGCTCACCTGCAGCAAGCCATGGTTGTGGCAGAAGCGAATAAAAGTCGCTACCGGGAAGGCCAGCATCTGGTCCGATGGGCAGGACCAGATGCTGGCCGCCATCGGCAGCAGGTACCAGGAGCGGAACTGGGCGCTGTAGCCATGCTGGTCGAGGAAGTCGCCCAGCGACATGGCCGGCATGCGCTGGGCCACGGCCAGGCTGGTGGCGTGCCGGTTGAAGCGCAGGATGTCGCGCAGCATGCCCAGAAAGCGCGGCCGCAGCAGGTTGCCGCGCTGGGAGAACACGGTGTCGAGGTTGCTGCCAGCCCATTCCAGCATGCGCGCGCCGGGCTCCTGCCCGAGCGGCAGCTTGACCGAAAACGACATGTCGCTGGGCGCCGTGTCCACGCCCAGCTCGGCGAACAGGGCGATCAGGTTCGGATAGGTACGCTCGTTGAACACCAAAAAACCGGTGTCCACGCCATGCGTGATGCCATCGAGGGTGACGTCCACCGTGTTGCTGTGGCCACCGAAGTAAGCACCCGCTTCATACAGGATCACGTCCGCTCCGCCATGGACAAGCCGGTATGCGCACGACAAACCCGACATTCCCGCTCCAATCACCGCTATCTTCATCACCCCACCCGCCTTCCTTGTTTTGTCCAGGACAAACTAATCACCTGACGGATAATCCTTGAAATAATGAAATATGTCAACGGTTTGTCCATGGCAAAATAAACTGCCATTGATGTATACGTAGTGGGTAATAAATTGGACTCAAGAAACATGATCCATTACCAAGCAGGAATATCGAGAGGCGTGGCATCATGTGGCGCCAGTGGCGGCCTGCGAAAGCAAGCTGATACAAAGAGTAGTTTTTTGTTTACTATTTCGACTTACAATCGGGACGATGTCCTGAACAAACGATGAATGCGACAATGAGCCAAGCACAGACCACTGCCGTTTTCAGCAGCATCAGCGACGTGGAACGGGACACCGGTGTCCCCAAGGAAACGTTGCGCGTGTGGGAACGTCGCTATCACTTTCCGCAGCCGCAGCGCGACGCCAACGGCGAGCGCCTGTATCCGCTCGACCAGGTGGCGCGCCTGCGCGTGGTCAAGCGCTTGCTGGACATGGGTTACCGGCCCGGCAAGATCATGCACCTGGACACGGAAGAGCTGAGCAGCATGGCCAGCAAGTCCGGCAGCGGCACCATCGCGGCCGACGCCGACGACCCGCTGCTGCGCCAGTGCCTGGTCATGATCAAGGCGCACCAGATGCATGAATTGCGCCAGAAAATGGCCCAGTCGCTGCTGCAACTGGGCTTGCGCCGCTTCGTGCTGGAACTGGTGGCGCCGCTGACCACCCTGGTGGGCGACACCTGGGCCGCCGGCGGCCTGGCCGTTTTCGAAGAACACCTGTTCGCCGAACTGCTGCAAAGCGTGATGCGCAACGCAATCTTCTCGGCCAACCAGCAGACCGGCCTGATCGACGCCGCCCCGCGCATCCTGCTCACCACCGTGCCCCAGGAACGGCATGGCCTGGGCCTGTTGATGGCCGAAGCGCTATTCGCCCTGGAAGGGGCGCACTGCGTCTCGCTCGGCGTACAGACCCCGCTGGCCGACATCGTCGAAGCGGCGCGGGTGCAGCGCGCCGACATCGTGGCGCTCTCGTTTTCAAGCGTGATGTCGCCGCGCGCGGCGGTCGACAATGTGATGGAGCTGGAAAAACGCCTGGGCGAGAGCGTGCAGGTGTGGGCCGGGGGCAGCTGCGCCGCGCTGGCCCGGCGCCAGCTCGGGCCGAACCGGGTGCTCGACCTGCACGACATCGACGTGGCGCTGGCGCGCTGGCGGGCCCGGAACAGCGCTGTTGGCGCTTAGCGCCACATACTGGCCAGCCCGGCGCAGGAAACCCCGCCCTGCTCTGGTAAAATACGCGGCATCGATTTCGTCGTGCCCGGCGCCGCCGGGCATCAGCATGCTGCGCCCTCCAACACACTCCCATGTTTAGTTTTTTTAAGAAAAAACCGCCCGCTCCCGATCTTCCGCCGCCACCGCAGCCCGCTCCTCCTCCGCCGCTACCGGCCGTGCCCGCGCCAGTCGTGCCGCCCGCGCCGGTCGCCGCGCAGGCGCCTTCCGCACCGTCGTCACGCCGTTACGGCAGCACCTCGACCTTCGTCGCGCCGCCGCCGGCACCCGCCGCAAGCAGCGAACTGATTGCGGAAACCGCCGAGCGCCTCGGCAACGACGCCGACAGCAAAAGTTCCTGGATGGCGCGCCTGAAAGCGGGCTTGTCGAAGACCTCGAACAACCTCAGCCTGCTGTTCGTGGGCGCCCGCATCGACGAAGACCTGTACGAGGAACTCGAAGCGGCCCTGTTGATGTCCGACGCCGGCATGGATGCCACCGACTACCTGCTCACCGAACTGCGGCGCAAGGTAAAAGAAGACAAGCTGCTCGACGCGGCCGCCGTCAAGGCCGCGCTCAAGGTGCTCATGACCGACATGCTGCGCCCGCTCGTCAAGCCGCTCGAACTGGGCCGCCACGAACCGCTGGTGATGATGATCGCGGGTGTCAACGGCGCCGGCAAGACCACCACCATCGGCAAGCTCGCCAAGCACATGCAGAAATACGAGCAATCGGTGCTGCTGGCCGCCGGCGACACCTTCCGCGCCGCCGCGCGCGAGCAATTGATGGTCTGGGGCCAGCGCAACAACGTCACCGTGATCGCCCAGGAATCGGGCGACCCGGCCGCCGTGGCCTTCGACGCCGTGCAGTCCGGCAAGGCGCGCAAGATGAACGTGGTCATGGTCGACACGGCCGGCCGCCTGCCGACCCAGCTGCACCTGATGGAAGAATTGAAAAAAATCAAGCGCGTGATCGGCAAGGGCATGGATGGCGCCCCGCACGAAGTGCTGCTGGTCATCGACGGCAATACCGGCCAGAACGCCCTGGCCCAGGTCAAGGCCTTCGACGATGCCTTGCAGCTGACCGGCCTCGTGATCACCAAGCTGGACGGCACCGCCAAGGGTGGCGTGCTGGCCGCGATTGCCCGTACCCGCCCGATTCCCGTGTATTTCATCGGGGTCGGCGAAAAGATCGAAGACTTGCAACCGTTCAGCGCCGACGAATTCGTCGAGGCGCTGCTGGGATAAGCGCCCATGATCGAATTTCGCTGCGTCTCCAAAACCTACTCGGCCGATGCCACCGCCCTGCGCGAGGTGACCCTGAACATCGCGCGCGGCGAACTGGTCTACCTGGCCGGCCCGTCCGGCGCCGGCAAGTCGACCCTGCTGAAGATGATCGCGGCCATGGAGCGCCCCACCTCGGGCAGCGTACTGGTCAACGAACAGGATATCGGGCGCATGAAAAATGCCAGCCTGCCCTATCTGCGGCGCAATCTCGGCCTGATTTTCCAGCAGCAGCGCCTGCTGACCGACCGCTCGATCCTGGCCAATACCATGCTGCCGCTGCTGGTCACCGGCGCCTCCAAGGCCGAGGCCGAACTGCGGGCCCGCGCCGCGCTGGAAAAAGTCGGGCTGGAGGGGCGCGCGCTGGCCAGGCCGCTCGAATTGTCGGGCGGCGAACAGCAGCGCGTGGCGATTGCCCGCGCCATCGTCAACCGGCCCCAGATCATCCTGGCCGACGAACCCACCGCCAACCTCGACCGCGCCAGTGCCGACAAGGTGCTCGACGCCCTGCGCGCCTTTCATTCGGTGGGCGTGACCTGCCTGATCGCCACCCATGACGAACTGGTGCTGTACGACGCCGCACGCCAGGGCAGCGCGCGCGTGATCCGGCTCGACCATGGCGCCGTGGTGGGAGACGCCACATGAAGCGCTGGTTCCGCCAACACGGTTTCGCCATCGGCTCGGCGCTCGGCCAGCTGGGCAAGTCGCCGCTCAGCTTCCTGTTCAATGTGATCGTGGTCGCCATCGCGCTCACGCTGCCGTTCGCCGGCTTGACCCTGCTCGACAATGTGCGCCCGATGTCCGAGCAGTTGTCGGTCGAGCCGGAAATCAGCGTTTTCACCAGGGCCGAGACCACGCGCGAGCAGGCGCAGGCACTGGAACCGGCGATCCGCGCGATCCTGGCCGATCCCAAGTCGCGCATCGTGTTCGTGCCGCGCGAACAGGCGCTCGACAGCCTGAAAAGCAAGAGCGGCCTGGCCGACGTCCTGGCCACGCTGGGCGAAAATCCCCTGCCGGACGGCTATGTGTTAAAGCTCGACAGCTTCCGCAGCGTGAGCGAAGCGGGCAGCGTCGACGCCATCGCCGCGCGCCTGCGCGCCTTGCCGGGCGTGGACGCGGTGCAGGTCGATTCGGCCTGGGTCAAGCGCCTGGCCGCCCTGCTGCGCGTGCTGCGCCTGATCCTGCTGCTGCTGGCCGTGACCCTCGGCATGGTGGTCATTGCCGTGGTATTCAATACGATCCGCCTGCAGGTGCTGACCCAGCGCGACGAGATCGCCGTGAGCAAACTGATCGGCGCGACCGACGGCTTCATCCACCGTCCCTTCTATTACACCGGCGGCTTGCTGGGCTTGTGCGCCGGCGGCGTGGCGCTGGGCGCGGTGACCTTGTCATTGCAGCCTCTCAATACGGCCATCGGCGAGTTCGCGCGCCTGTACGGTTCATCCTTCCAGCTGGCGCCGCTCAATCCGGTGGCGATGGGCGTGCTGCTGGCCGTCAGCGCCGCGCTCGGCCTGGCCGGCGCGGTACTGTCGGTGCGCAGGCATCTGGCGCGTTTGCGCTAGCCAGGATAGGTCGCCAATGAGTATCTGCCTGGCCTTTCACGCACCTCGCGGCGCAAGCGCCAAGCTCTACTCATGACATATCGGACTACGTGGAAGTCGTGCCAGCGTCAAACACCGCCTGCAGGCTGGGCGCATTGAGGCTGCGCTCGAACCACTGTTCAAGCTCAGCCTGCGTGGCCTGAGCGATGCGCTGCGTTGCCGGCGCCGGCAACTCGCCGAAGCGGCTGCGCAACAGGCTGCCCAGCACCGCGCGAAGGGTAACGACTTGCCCTTCCGCCTTGCCCTTCCGCCTTGCCATCTTCCTTGGCTTTCTCCGCCAACGCGAATCCTTTTTGAAAGCCGAGTTCCTCGAACTCCTCGGCCCAGGTGTCAAGCTTACCTTTCATGTCAGCACCCTCCTCCAGACTGTCAACCACCACCAATGCCCGTTCGCTGGCTCCGCGCGCCAGCAGAGCATTGATCCACACCCGAACCGAACGCCGCAGGCTGGCTTGGGGCGCAGCTGCAAACCACGTTTTCAGGGCAGGTATAACCTGATCTAAGACATCGGGACCGACTGAAAGTTCAAACCGAAATAACAGCGCCAGCAGGCTGGCATTCGCTTCCAACGCTGTCCTGTCCAGGCGCTGCTGGTCGATCAGCACGTAGCGCTGGGATGGCTGCAATGCGGCCAGTTCAGCGGGCACTTGCATGAGAAGGCCGGCCAGGTCCGTGCTGGCGCTCCAGCGCGGCAAGCCGTTGTAGAACACCAGCGGCAGCACCGGCGGCAACAGCAGGCCAGGGGACAATGCGTGGCCCTTGATCAGGTCCTGGTACAGCAAGCCGATGTAGGTCTGCATGCGCAGCGCCATCCAGCGATCCACGCCGGACTGGCATTCCAGGAGGATGTACACGTAAAGAAACTCGTCGCCCAGCCGCACGCGCCAGACGAGATCGTCCTGGCGTGCAGACAAGCGCTCGCTCACATACGCCGGATTGACCCGCTCGAAGGCCGACAGCGGGATCTCGTCGAACAGCTTGGCGGAAGTAAAGTCGGTGATCAGGTCGCGCACCAGTTCCGGGTGGGCGAACAGCGAACGGTATCCGAGGTCGTGAAGGGCGGGCATGGCGCATTGTAGCGAGCGTCCCCGCCCTTCCTTTGCGCTACCTCAGGCGTGTGCGGGGCCGGCGCTCGCGGCGCGAGACGCACTATCCAGGGTGCTCACACCAGCGCGCTTGCTGCTGGCGGCCTTCGCCTATGCTTTGATGAGCAATCCGCGCCGCCTGCCTTGGCAAACATCATGTCCGTATCCGACCCGGCCCCGCCATACAGATCGTTGTCATTGTCGTCACCGTCCATGATAATGATCGGATTCATGGCGCGGCCTGACATGCGACGAGCGCCTTGCGTGCGTAAACGAACAGAGGCGATCCCCCTGATCGGCGACACTGGAACCGGGTTTAGATACTGCGCTGGCGCAAACGCATGGCGATCGGCCGCGCCGCAAATTTGATCTGGATCAAAGGACAAATGGCACCCTCCACTAGAGTGAAACTTGCGAATTTATGCTTGCCTCTAAGTAATATCATTTCGCTATCGCCGCCATATATTCTCGGCATTGGCACTCCACACGAGAGAGTGCTAATATAGGGTCTTGCATGGCGGGGAATCCCCGAAGCCACCGCTGGCATCAGACCGCAACAGTCGCCCCGGACCCGCATCCGGCCCGGGCATTCGATGATGCAGCACAGACACTCTACGAGGAAATACATGATGACGTTGTCCGCACAATCCGCATTGGTTCCGACCGGCAATCGTGCTTTAGGACTCGGTTTCACCGGCAATCTGGGCAATATCGACGCTTATATTTCGGCGGTCAACCGCCTGCCGATGCTGACCCACGAGGAAGAGATTTCCCTGGCTCAACGCCTGCAACAAAATAACGATCTCGCCGCCGCGCAAGAGCTGGTGCTGTCGCACCTGCGGCTGGTGGTGTCGATCGCGCGCGGCTACCTTGGCTACGGCCTGCCGCACGCCGATTTGATTCAAGAGGGCAATATCGGCCTGATGAAGGCGGTCAAGCGTTTCGATCCCGACCAGGGCGTGCGCCTGGTGTCGTACGCCATGCACTGGATCAAGGCGGAAATGCATGAGTACATCCTGAAGAACTGGCGCCTGGTCAAGGTCGCGACGACCAAAGCCCAGCGCAAGCTGTTCTTCAACCTGCGCAGCAACAAGCAGGGCCTCGATGCCATGACCCCAACCCAGATCGATGCGCTGGCCAAGCTGCTCGACGTCAAGCGCGAAGAAGTGATCGAGATGGAAACGCGCCTGTCGGGCCGCGACATCGCCCTCGAAGCGCCGACCGATGACGAAGACGACAAGTTCTCGCCGATCGCCTACCTGTCGTCGGACCTGTCCGAGCCGACCAAGGTGCTCGAAGCTGAACAGGTCACGCGCCTCCAATCGGAAGGCCTGGAAACGGCGCTGGGCAAGCTCGACGCCCGTTCGCGCCGCATCGTCGAAGCGCGCTGGCTGGCCAACGACGACGGTTCCGGCGCCACCTTGCACGCGCTGGCGGACGAATTCGGCGTCTCCGCCGAGCGTATCCGCCAGATCGAAAGTGCTGCCCTGAAGAAAATGAAAAGTGCGTTGTCGGCTTATATCTGAGCCCGCGCACGCCTGGCGCCCCCGCGCCGATGCCGCCTGGTGTAGACTAGGCGGCATTTTTTTCGTCAGTACAAAGCGTCAAGCTTGTACAAGTCAATACACTTGATTACATATTTATAATCCGAGATTGACGTATCATGCATACCGTGCCGGTGTCTGAGCGCGGCAATAACATGGGCCCCGAGCGCTGCCCCGCGCGCCGTCACAGCCTTTTTCACAGCCAAACATGAATAGGTAGTCAGCAAATGAAACACTTTACATGGACACGAAGCCTGGCCGTCCTGGTGCTGGCGCCCGGCCTGGCCGGCGCCGCACCGGCCCTGATCGAGTCCCCGGCCCTGAACAATATGAGCAAACGCTATGCTCAGCACGCCGGCATCGAACTGGCCGACAGCCGCGGCGTTGGCGCGTTCAGCCTGGGCGATGTCACCCGCGCCATGCACGGGCGTCCGGGCGAGGCCGCGCTCGCCGGCGAAGCCGACTTGAGCGGCGCCATCAGTGCCTACGCCAACGGCAATGTGCCCGCGTGGGGCGGCTCCGGCACGCGCCACGGCTTTGCGGAAGTACGCGCCAACTATGCCAAGGACGCCAGGAGCGGTTTCAGCGCCGCCAGCGCGCGCCCGAGCGTGGCCTCGCAGTCGGTCCCGGAACCGGAAACCTATGTGATGCTCGCCGTCGGCGTGGCCGTCATCGTCTTCACGCGCGGCACCCGCAAGCGCTTGCAGGACAGCCTCGACGCATGAACGGCCGGGCCGCCGCTGCTCCCCTTGGCGGCCGGGCGTGCTCAGCGATTGCCTCGGCGCGCCAAATATCTTTCTTACAATGTTTTACTTTGATGCCAGCCGGCCCTCGCTTATGATGGCAAGCCTGGTGCGCCGTTGCGGCGTTCGTCGATGTGACAATGAAGAGGAATGCGACCAATGAACTTGTTTAAATTGCAGATGGGCGCAGTGGCGCTGGCTTTTGCCTCCGCCACGGCATCGGCTGCGCCGACCGTCATCGAAGCGACCGGCTTCACGTTCACCAATCCCGATTCGACGCTGGCCGACGTGCTCGTGTCCGACGTGGCTGGCGCGACCACCATCCGCTTCAGTGATTTTGCCAACAGCATGTCCCTCAACACCAGCGATGCCGACGGCAATGCCTACTCGGCCGACATGACGTTCGCGGTGCGTGCCGGCTACCAGGTCACCGGCTATTCCTTTTCGGCCAGCTTCGCCGGCACCCTCGACCCTGCCGTGCCGCCAGGCGGCGGCGCTGGCGCCGGCATGGCCAGCAACCGCGGTTCGGTCAGCCTGATCGCCAGCGGCGCGAACGACTGGAGCAACCAGGGCAACCGCAGCGTCAACAAGCTCAATGGCAACGATTCCTTCGTGTTCAGCGCCGCCAACCTGACGCTCAGGGACATGCTGACCATCTCCTTGAACAGCAGCATGACCCTGTTCGCCGCCCCGGCGGTCTGGACCACGCCGGATGGCGTAGTCCAGCGCCAGGATTCGTGGGCTGGCCTGAGCGTGCTCAACCCGACCCTGACCGTCTACACCACGGCCGTGCCGGAACCGGAAACCTACGCCATGCTGGCGCTCGGCCTGGCCGTGATCGGCCTGACCCGCCGCACCCGTTTGCGCCTGCAGGACAGCGTGGCGCAAGCGTAATACCCGGGGCCTGGACGGCCCCTGCCTTGCCGGCGGGTATGTACGGCGCCATAACTCGTCAATTGCGCGGCCACATAGCGACGAAATTGATATGATCTATGATCGGCTTTCCACTACTGAGGAGCCATCATGAACAAGTTGATTTTCGCGTTCGCCGCCGTCTGGGTGTGTGCGTTGTGCAACGCCGCGCCCGCGAAGGAAGAATCAATACATCCCAACATGATCACCATTACCTTGATGCCGAAGACCAGCACCATCGCGGAGGGCGCCAACCTGCGCTACGAGAGCTTCGCAGACAGCCGCTGCCCGCCCGACGTGATCTGCATCTGGGCCGGCGAGATCGCCTTTTATTTCACGCTGACCTTTCCCACCGGCGCGGTCGAGCCGTTTGCGCTCACATCACGCGCGCGGGCCCATAAATCAGTGCAGCAGCCCGGGCTGTTCATCGTGCTGGCCAAAGACCCGCCGCCTCGGTCGCCCAGCAACATACCGCCCGACCCGGAACTAGCGGTCACCCTGAACATATACCAGTTTTCACCAGTAAGCCCATAAGAGCACATGACCCACGCCGCCCGCCGCCTCGCCCTCGCCTGTTCCATCATCCTCGTCATTCCCCTTGCCCATGCCAGGACCCCGGTGGCGAGCGGCACCGGCGGCGCGGTCGCCACCATCAGCGAACAGGCTTCGCAAGCGGCCATGGCCATACTCGACAAGGGCGGCAATGCGATCGACGCCGCGGTCGCCGCGGCCGCCACCCTGGGCGTGACCGATCCCTACAGCTGCGGCATCGGCGGCGGCGGCTTCATGATGATCTACCTGGCCAGGGACAAGCGCGTGATCACGGTCGATCACCGCGAAACGGCGCCGGCCAGCGTCACCCCCACCATGTTCCAGGAAAACGGCAAGGAGAGCGACGTCGACGCCACGCTCGCCAGCGGCGCCTCGGTCGGCGTGCCCGGCACCGTGCGCGGCTGGCATGAAGCGCTGAGCCGCTACGGCACCATGTCGTTCAAGCAGGTACTCGCGCCGGCCATCGGCGTGGCCACCAAGGGCTTCATGGTGAGTGACAACTTCCACCGCATGAGCGCCGACAACCAGAAAAAATTCTCGCTGTTTGGCAGCAGCAGCGCCCTCTACCTGAAAGACGGCAAGCCCCTGCCGGTCGGCACCCTGCTGAAGAACCCCGGCATGGCCAAGGCTTACCGCGAGATCGGCGCCCAGGGCCAGAAAGCCTTTTACCAGGGACCGATCGCGCGTGCCATCGTCGACGCCGTGGCCAGGCCGCCGGTGGCCGCCGGCGTGCGCGTGCGCGCCGGCGCGATGACCCTGTCCGACCTGGCCAACTACGAAGCGCGCATCCGCCAGCCGGTGAAAACCACCTACCGCGGCTACGAGGTGTACGGCATGGCGCTGCCGAGCAGCGGCGGCATCGCCATCGGCGAAGCGCTCAACCTGCTCGAGGGCTACAAGCTCAAGAGCCTGCCGCGCGCCAGCGCCGAGCACCTGTACCTGGAAGCGAGCCGGCTGGCCTTTGCCGACCGCAACGCCTACCTGGCCGATCCCGAATACGTCGACGCCCCGGTGGCCGGCCTGCTCAGCAAGGAATACGCGGCACGCCGGCGCACCCAGATGAATGCCGAGCGCGCCGGCCCCAAGGTGCTGGCGGGCGACCCGTATCCCTTCCAGAACGACCCCAGCGTGCCGCAGCGTCCGCAGGCCGCGCGCCTGCTGGCCGACAGCGCCCACACCACCCACCTGGCCGTGTCCGACAAGGAAGGCAATGTGGTGGCCTACACCTTCACCATCGAGTCCTGGGGCGGCAGCGGCATCGTGGTGCCGGGCTACGGCTTCTTGCTCAATAACGAACTGACCGATTTCGATTTCAGCGGCCCGCACCCGAACGTGCCGGAAGCGGGCAAGCGTCCGCGCAGCAGCATGGCGCCGACCATCGCCCTGCGCAACGGCAAGCCGGCGTTTACGGTCGGCAGTCCGGGCGGCGCGACCATCATCACCACCGTTCTGCAAACCATCGTCAACCACGTCGACTTCGGCATGCCGATGGACCAGGCCATCAATGCCCCGCGCCTGAGCCAGCGCAACGATGCGGCTACCGACGCCGAGCCCGGCTTTGCCGGCGGCGCCCAGGCGCTGGCGCTGGAAAAACTCGGCTACAAATGGCGCGCCAAACCGGAAGAAATCGGCGCGGCGAATGCCATCGTGTTCAATGCCGACGGTACCGTGACGGCAGTGAGCGAAGGCAAGCGCCACGGCGTGGGCAGCGCGCTGGTCCAGAAAAGCGCCCACTGAGCGCCATTCAAGCCATGCGGCCGGCCGGAAACGCCAGCGGCGCCGGCGGCGCCGAGCCCGAACGCCAGCACCAGGGTAAACAGGCTGATCCCCGCCCGGCAGCCGGCCAGTTCGCGCAGCAAGGCGCGCACCAGCGAGCGCGCATAGCGTCCCGCCGCAGACCACCTGGCCGTCCCGGCCTTGCGCCCACCTTGGCCGCGCACTGACCACGGAGCGCGCGACAAACGCCGCAGCAAGGCAAACCCCATGACCACGCAAAACACGACGCCGGCGGCGGCCAGCCGGCCTTCGCTGAGCAACAGCTCCGGCAATCCGGGCGCGCACGTGCGGCCGGGCAGCCTGGTCAAGCTTTTCAGGCAATCTCAGGAAGCTGCGTCAAACACCAGTTCGGGCAGCACCACTTCCCACTGCGCGCAGCGGGCCAGGCGACGGTACCCGGTCTCGTCGTCAGCGGCCTGGCGCACCAGGATCGCGGCCACCCGGCCCGCGCTCCAGCGCAGATGTGGCGGCGGCTTGAACGACCTGGCCAGCTGTCCCACCACCACGCCGCCTGCCGTCACCAGTTCCCATCTGGATTTGCCTTCGCGTAGCTGCAGCGCGTCGTCGATGCGCAGCGCGGCAATGGCGCGGTGGACCGGGTCGCCCGGCGCCATCCGCCCGACGAAGCCGATATCGACATCCTGCAAGGTGAGCTGCAAATAACGGCGCCGCAGCGCGCCCGCTGGCGCGGCCACCACCACCGGCGCGCGGCGCAGCAGGCATGGTGCGTCGGCCAATTGGTCGAGCAGATTGGCCGTGCGGCTGCGCGACGGCGCGAAGCGTGCCAGGGTCAGCGTCTGGCGCGCGCGCGTCATGGCCACGTAGTACAGGCGGCGCGGCGCATCGGCGTCTTCGTTGGCACTGAGTGCGGTCCAGTCGCCGTCGGCCACGGCCACGTGGTCGAACTCCAGCCCCTTGGAACGGTGTGCCGTCAGCAGCAGCAAGCCACCCTGGCGGCGGCGCGCTTCGCGGCCCCATTCGGCCAGCCATTCGATGAAATGCGCCACCGGCAGTTCGGCGCCGCCCGTCTCCAGCGCATACTCCTGGACCGCCTGGCGCAAGAGACTGAGCCAGGTGCCCTGCGGCTGGGTGCCCAGCCAGGCCTCGATGGCGGCCGTGTCGACCAGCGCCGCGCCGCCGGCGCGCAGCCAGCGCACCAGCGCCTGGGTTTCGCGCAGGCGCCAGAACTGCGCGGTTTCTTCATTGGCCAGCTGCACCGGGATGGCGTTTAACATGCAAAAAGTGCGCAGCGGTTCCAGGGTTTTCCACTCGCGCGCGATGACCGCCACGCCGGCCCAGTCCCAATCGGGGTCGAGTGCGGCCAGGCGGCGCAGCTCCGCCATGATGGCCTGCGCCTGGCTGCCATCGTCGGCGCCGGCGTCGATCATTTGCACGCGGCCCTGGCCGACCGGGTCGCGCGCCTGCCACACGCCGCCCGCATCGACCCTGGCGCGCGCGCGGTCGATGCTGATCGGGTTCTCGTTTTTCATGCGCCCGCTGGCGGGCGCGATCATGGCGTTGGACGCGTCGATGATATGCCGGGTCGAGCGGTAATTCTCGGTCAGGTAGGCCGGTTTGGCGCTGTAGTCCTGTTCGAAGCGGCGGATAAAGTCGACCGAGGCGCCATTGAAGGCGTAGATGTTCTGGTCGTCGTCGCCGACCGCGAACAGGCTCAGTCGCGCATCCTCGTCGGCGCTGTTGCGCCCCGCCAGCGCCGAGATCAGCGCGTACTGGTCCGGGCCGATGTCCTGGTATTCGTCCACCAATATCGCCCGAAACGCGCCGAGCAGGCGGTCGCGCTGTTCGTCGGCTTCCTGCGGCGCCAGGCCGGTTCCGTTCAACAAGGCCACCGCCTGCGGGATGACTTGTCCGAGCAGGTCGTCGGCGGCCGCCCCGCGTTTCTCGAAGCTGATGCCGGCCAGGCGCATCGCCAGCGCGTGGCAGGTCAGCACGATCACGCCGTTGGCGTCCGCCCCGATCAGCGCGGCGAGGCGGCGCCGGATTTCGACGGCGGCGTGGCGGTTGTAGGTCAGCACCAGGATGGCGCGCGGATTCTCGCGCCGCACCCGCACCAGATAGGCGATGCGGTGCACCAGCACGCGCGTCTTGCCCGACCCGGGACCGGCCAGCGCCAGCACGTTGGTGCGCTCGCGGTCGTCGGCCACGATCCTTTGCTGGGCCGTGTTATTGAGGCTGTCGACGATCGCGCGCCACGACGCCGGCGTGGTCTGGCGTTCCAGTTCCTTCGCGCGCGCGGGCAGCCATTGCGCGATGAATTGATCGCGCTCCATGCTGAAGTAATCCATCGCCAGTTGCAGGGCGTCGGCCATCTTCTGCAAGCCGCGCTGCACGTATTCGGCCATCACGTGGATCTGCACCACCTGCTCGCTGTAGTGCAGTTGCAGGGGCGCGAAGTCGGCCTTGTAAAAACCGCGGCGTTCCGGCGCCAGGCGGATCGTCATGGCCGGCCGGAACACCGCCATGCCTTTGTTCAGGCGGATCACGCCCTGCTCGTGCAGCCATAGCAGGCCACGGTCAACCAGCTTGGGACACGACCTGGACCGCCCCGCCAGCTCCAGGTCGCCCTCGATCGACGCCAGCAGCTGGCCGAGCGTGGTGCTGGCCAACTGGTCGTTGCCGCGCGCGCCTGGCGGCAGGCAGGTGCCCAGATGCTCCAGCAGCCTGGTCGCGCCGTCGCGCCGCAGGGCGGCGCTGCTGGCGATCAGGTTCCAGCTGCGCTGCAAGGTGATCTGCACGCTCTCCGCATCGAGCTGGCGCACGCCGAAGCTGCCCACGCCATCGTCGCCATGGCCGTCGTTGGCGATGCTGCGCACGATGCGCAGCAGCTTTTCGGGCAAGGCCCAGGCCAGGCCGGCGTCTTTCAAACGCTGGCTGGCGTGGCGCAGGTGCAGCACCGACGCGCCGCCCTTGGCCAGGTCGGGCGCGCCTTCGCGCATGGCGTCGAGCAGCGCCACTTCGAGCGCGCAGGCTTGTTCGAGCAAGCGTTTCGACGACATCTCCACCGCCACATGCACGAAGGCGGTCAGCGCGGTGTCGTTGCTGGCGATCTTGTACTGCTCCAGTTCATACAGGGCGGCGCGTACCTTCTCGGCCGACAGGCCCGAGGCATTCATCAATTCGTCGGTGGAGATGCCTTGGTCGGCATCGGCGCCGATCAAGGCTCCCACCAGCGCCAGCAAGGCGTCGCGCTTGTCCTTGAACAGCGGGTAGGCAGCCAGCTTTTTTTCGGCTTCTTCCAGGGTGGCCACGCGCAGCGAGGAAGGGAATATCTGCACCTGGTTTTCTTCGCGCGTAAGCAGCCTGGCTTCTTCCAGCCACGCGATGGCGGTGCGCACGCGGGTGTCGTCGGTGGTGGAGTCGCGCGCGAAGTCGCCGTCGGCGTCTTCGGTCAGGATCTCGCCGGCGGTGGCGACGATGTCGGCGTCGCCAGGCTTCTTGCGCTCCAGGCGCTTGATCGCCTTGAGCACCACCTGGATATCCTGCTGCGACAGGCGCGACCGCGCCGACATGGCGAACTGGCGCTCCACATCCTCCACCGTGTACAGCAGCACGCACAGGGCGGCGCCGCAATCGCGTCCGGCGCGCCCGGCTTCCTGCAGGTAGTTTTCGAGCGAGCCGGGAATGTCGGCGTGGATCACCAGGCGCACGTCCGGCTTGTCGATGCCCATGCCGAAGGCATTGGTGGCGACGATGACCTTGAGCTCACCGGCGATGAAGGCTTGCTGCCGGTCTTTCTTGTCGCGCCCGCGCAAGCCGGCATGGAAGTGCCCCGCGCTCACCTCTTTCTGGCGCAGGAAAGCGGCGATTTCCTCGGTCTGTTTCTTGGTCGCGCAATAGACGATGGCGCCGCCGGGCGCGTGCGCAGGCAGTTCGGCGTCGAGCAACTGGTGGATGTGCGCGAATTTTTCGGCCTGCGTGGTCGGCACCACCGAGAACGACAGATTGACCCGCTTGGCGCCGCCGTCGAGCAAGGCCAGTTCGATGCCAACCTTGTCGCGAAAATGCGCCAGCATGTCGGCCACCACGTCCGGCTTGGCGGTGGCGGTCAGGCACAGCAGCGGGGCAATCTCGCCCCCACCTGCCCCGTGCGCGGCGCGTTCGCGGATGAAGCGGCCCACGTAGCGGTAGTCGGGACGGAAGTCGTGGCCCCATTTCGAGATGCAGTGCGCCTCGTCCAGCACCCAGGCGCCGATCTCGCGCTGTTCCAGCACGCGCCGCACGCCGGGGCTGCGCAACTGCTCGGGCGAGACGATGACGATGCCGGCGTCGCCCAGGCGCACCCGGTCCAGCGCGGCGGCGCGCTCGGGAATCGACAGCAGGCCGTTGATCGCCACCGCGCAGCCGATGCCGCGCCCTTCCAGCCCGGCCACCTGGTCGGCCATCAGCGCCACCAACGGCGAGATGACCACCGTCAGGGCGCCGGTCTTGTCGTAGCGCGACAGGGCCGGAATCTGGTAGCACAGCGACTTGCCGGTGCCGGTCGGGAGGATGCCGAGCAGGTGGCGCCCGCGCATGGCGGCGTCGACGATCGCTTCCTGCAGCGGACGGCCCTGGGCGTCGCAGGGTTCGGGGCGGAACGCGTCGAAGCCGAACCAGCGCTTGAGCTCATGGCGCGCATCGTGGCGCTCGCGGCACCAGGCGCAGGCCGCATCGGCGCACGGCGTATCGCGCAGGCGCCGCACCAGCAGGGCCGCTTGCGGGAACTGGTGGCGCACCCACGGCGGCATGACCGAGCTGCCGCCGGCCACCGCGAGCCAGGCCAGCGCATACGCCAGCGCCCAGCCCAGGGTGGGGGCATCGGCGGCGATGGCGCGTGCCTGGACCAGGCACGCCTGTCCCTCCAGGCGGCGCAGGATCGCGGCCATGGCCTCGATGTCGCCCGGCCGCGCGCCACGGCGCACCATCATGAACAGCGAGTTCAGTCCCGAGAGCGTGGCGGCGCTGGTAGTGAGCCAGTGCCAGGCCAGCAGCAGGTCGGGCGCGCCGTCCTGCATCTCGCGAAAAGCGGCCAGCTGGTCGGCGAACACTTGCAGGGTCAGGCGGGCATCGCCTTCGGGGTCGTTCAGGCTGCCGCGCTGGAGCTGGCCGTGCTTGTAGTGCTTGACCAGATGGTGGTACGGATGGCGCGGAAAAGCCAGCGGGTTCAGGCGCAGGGTGTCGACCATCGGCAGCTTGAGCAGGCGCAGCTGCGGCGCGGCGGCGGCCAGGTGCGGCGCGTCGAACGCGATCAGGTTGTGGCCGAGCACGAAGGCGACCGGGTCGGCGAAGTCGTCGAGTTGCGCCAGCGCCGCGTGCAAGTCGCCTTTGGTGAACACGATGGCATCGCCGGTGTCGCCCCGCACGGCCGCGAACTGGTGGATGCGGCCATCTTTCAGGCCCACTTCGAGGTCGATCGAGAGGCAGCGCGGCGTGATGGCGGCCGCTGGCGGGTCCGGCTGCGCGGGCACGCGGGTAAGGTCAAGGGTCATACAACGCTTTGCAATGAAGAGTGTCGCATCGCGGGCGGATCCTCGCTTGCTGTTCTGAGCGCGATTCTAGCAGCGGGCACTTCATCAATGCACAAAAAAGAAGCGCCCCGCGCCAAACACCCGTGTCGCATGAGGACAGGGATCGGTGCGGGGCGCTGCTAAAGCCCGGCGCCATGCCGGGATCGTGCCCGGCCGGCGCGCCAGCTTACAGGTGCGGCGTGATCTTCGGCATCAGTTCATCGAAGGTGCGGCCGCTGCCGTTTTCGCCGATCGCGTGCATCTTCCACTCGCCGCCGTGACGGTACAGCTTGGCCATGATCTGGGCCGTGTGCTCGCCCTGCACCGACAGATTGAAGCGCGCCACTTCCTTCTGGTCGGCTCCGTTGATGATGCGGCAGTAGGCGTTCTCGACCTGCGCGAAGTTCTGGCCGGTGAAGCTGTTCACGGTAAACACCAGCGACTTGACGGTGGCCGGCACCTGGCTCAGGTCGACCAGGATTTGCTCGTCGTCGCCATCGCCGGCGCCGGTGCGGTTGTCTCCCGTGTGCACGACGCTGCCATCCTTGCTCTTGAGCTGGCGGAACCAGACCGCATCGACCGCACGGTTGCTCTCGTCGAACAGCAGGCAGGATGCGTCCAGGTCGACCGACTGGCTCTTGCCGCCAAAGCCGAACAAGCCCTTGGTCTTGATGGCATCCCACCCCAGGCCCATGGTGATGCGGGTCAGGGTGCTGCCGGCTTCTTTATCCAGAGAAATTTTCTGGCCTTTTTGCAGATTGACTGACATGGTAGGACTCCTTGGTTTTTAACGCGCGCTGCCGGCCGCCCAGGCTTGGAACGAGGCACGGTTGCGCGAACAAATATACACTTTGCCATTGCCGGAGAAGCGTAGCACGATGCCTTCCCCGCTGGTCTGGCTGTTGATCAGGTTGCCTAAAAAGCCGCCGCTGGTGCCGGTCGTGATCGACGGCGTGTAGTGCAGGCTGCTGTCCCAGGCGACCACGTGCGAATTATCGATGGTGATGTCCTTGCCCTGCTCGACCACCAGCTCGTTCATCGAGCCGAAGCCGGACACCACCACCTGGCCGTTGCCGCTGGTCTCGGTGACAAAAAAACCGCCGCTGTCGGCGAACAGCGCATTGCCGAGGCTTTGCGTGCGCACCTTGAGATCGACCTTGGAACTGGCGGCGACAAAGGCGCCGTCGCTGAGCATGTACTGGCGCTGGCCGCACTCGATGATCTGCATCGCACCCGGCAGGGTCGGCGAGAGCAGGCAATCGCCATCGCCGCGCACCGCTTCGATGTGCTGCTGGAAGAACGATTCGCCGTTGGCGAAGCGCCGCATCAGCGCGCTGCCGATGCCGCCCTGCATCTTGCCCTTGAGGTCAAGCGCGGCCTCCATCATGACCATGGCGCCCGATTCGCAGTAAATCGTGTCGCCGCGCGTCATGGAGACGTGCAGGAAAGGATCGATATCGCCTGTGACTGTAAAAACTGCCATGTGTGCTCCTTGTTGGCGGCCCGCCGGGAAGCGGGCCGCACACGACTTAAACGTTGACGCCGTAGCTTTTTGCCAGGGGGCCCAGGCCGCCCTGGAAGCCCTGGCCGATGGCGCGGAATTTCCAGTCCGCGCCAGCGCGGTAGACTTCGCCGAAGACCATGGCCGCTTCGGTCGAGCCATCTTCCGACAGGTCGTAGCGGGCGATTTCGGCATTGCCGGCGGCGTTGATGCAGCGAACGAAGGCTTTCGACACCATACCGAAATTCTGGCGCCGTGTCTCGGCATCGTGAATCGTCACGGCCAGCACGACCTTGTCGATATCGGCCGGCACGTTGGCCAGGTCGATGGTGACGCTTTCATCGTCGCCGTCGCCGGCGCCGGTGGTGTTGTCGCCCGAGTGGGTAATCGAGCCGTCGGCCGATTTCAGGTTGTTGTAGAAGATGAAGTCGGCGTCGGAACGGACCTTGCCGCTGGCGTCGAGCAGGAACACCGCACCGTCCAGGTCGAACGCGCTGCCATCGGTGGCGCGGGTATCCCAGCCTAAGCCGACGATCATTTTGGTCAGGCCGGGTGCTTCTTTACTCAGGTTGACGTTACCGCCTTTTTGCAAGCTGACTGGCATGTTAATTCTCCAAAAGTTAGTAAAAAACAAAACAAAGCGATGAACACCGGGGGAATCACGCGGCACACGGGTGTTCTTCAGTGTGCCGCGTTTGTATGACGCAGCGCTTATTGCGCAAGTGCTAACTGCTGTTTCTTGTGACGTAGCGACGACCACAGCGAGGCAACGATGAAGGCCACGCCGATCAGGCCGGTAAAGATTTCAGGCACGTGGAACTTCATGCTGGCCAACATGATCAGCGCCAGGATACCGATCGCATAGTGCGCGCCGTGCTCCAGGTAGACGAATTCGTCGAGCGTGCCCTTCTTGACCAGGAACACCGTCATCGAACGCACGAACATCGCGCCGATTGCCAGGCCCAGCATGATGATCACGACGTCGGTGGTGATCGCAAACGCGCCGATCACGCCGTCGAAGGAAAACGATGCATCGAGCACTTCCAGGTACAGGAAACCACCCACGCCACCGCGCTTGACCATATCGCCGACATTGCTGCCTTCATCTTCGCTTTCCAGCAGGCTGCTGATCGTGTCGACACCCACATAAATCAAGATACCCCACAGACCGGCCATCAGCACCACCATCTTTTGTGCTTCCTCGACCATCGTCATGCTGGCCATCAAGGTACCGAGAGCAATCATCACCGAGATCGAACCGACCTTGCCGAGTGCGCCGAGTTTTTCTTCGATGCGGCCAAGCCAGTGGGTCTCTTTCTCATCGTCGAGCAGGAAGTTCAGGAACACCAGCAGCAGGAACATACCGCCGAAGGCCGCCACTTCCGCATGGTGGGCCGTCAGGTGCGCCGAGTACGCTTTCGGATCGGACAAGGCCAGGTTCCACACTTCCATGATGCCCAGGTCGGCAGCTTGCGCCACGATGACCAGCGGGAACAGCAAGCGCATACCGAACACGGCGATGATGATACCGACGCCGAGGAACAGCTTTTGCCAGTAATCGTCCCAGGTCTTGAGCACCGAGGCGTTCACGACCGCGTTATCGAAGGACAGCGACACTTCCATGATACCCAAGATCGCCGCCACGCCCAGCGCCGTGAACATGCCGCTCACGCCGTGGTGCTGGTAGCCCCACCATCCGGCTACCGCAAGGCAGACGAAGGTGACTAAAAATGAAATTCTGAAGTGCTTCATAGTTTGATTTCCCTCACTTGTTATTGTTGATGGATGCAGTGTAGACCCCTGCGCCGAATTTAAAAATAGGAGATAATCTGAGGATTACTTCTGAAAAATCGAAGCATGAAAAATACTGGAATGAATTTTCGCCACCTCTATTACTTCTGGGTAGTGGCCAAGGAAGGCGGCGTCACGCGTGCCGCCGAGCGCCTGGGACTGGCAATCCAGACCATCAGCACCCAGCTCAGCCAGCTCGAACAATCGATCGGCAAGGCCCTGTTCATGCAGCAGGGCCGCAGCTTGCAGCTGACCGAGGCCGGGCGCCTGGCGCTGGCCTACGCCGACCAGATCTTCCTGCTGGGCGAGCAATTGCAGGAAGCGCTGGGCGAAGCCGATAGCGGACGCACCCGGCTCACGGTCGGCATTTCCGATTCCCTGCCCAAGCTGACCGCCTTCCGCCTGCTGGAGGCGACCCTGCACCTGGCCACCCCGGTGCGCCTGGTGTGCTACGAAGACCAGTTCGAGGCCTTGCTGGCCGACCTGGCCCTGCACAAGCTGGATGTGGTGCTGACCGACCGCGCGGTGCGCTCGGGCACCACCTTGCGCGTATTTAGCCACATGCTGTTCGAGAGCGACACCATCGTGGTCGGCACGCCGGCCCTGGCCGGGGCGTATGCGCAAGGTTTTCCGGGCAGCCTGAACGGCGCACCCTTCCTGCTGCCGACCCGCAACAATGCCTTGCGCGGGCGCATCGACGAATGGTTCGAGCTGCACAATGTGCGGCCCGACGTGGTCGGCGAGTTTGAAGACAACGCCTTGCTCAACACCTTCGGACGGCGCGGCGCCGGCCTGTTTTTCGCGCCGGCGGCGCTGGCCACCGACCTGGCCGACCAGTTCGGCGCGGTGCTGGCCGGCCACGTGCCGCAGGTGCGCGAGCACGTCTATGCCATCTCCAACGAGCGTAAAATCAAGCATCCCGCGGTCGAAGCGATCCTTTCCGCAGTACATCAGGGTGTGTTCAGCACGCCATGAACGGTACAATGTCCATCCCGGCCCCCTGTGGCCAAGCGAAAAACTAACCCAACTCCTTATGCAAAATGCCTTACTGGTCGTGCTCGCCCTGTTCCTGGTCGCGCTCAACGGCTTTTTCGTGGCCGCCGAATTCGGCATCGTCACCCTCCGAAAAACCCGCGTGCGCGCGATCGCCAAGAGCCAGGGCTTGCGGGGACGCCTGCTGGGCAAGGTCCACGGCCAGCTCGACGCCTACCTGTCGGCCTGCCAGCTGGGCATCACGCTCGCCTCGCTGGGCTTGGGCTGGGTCGGCGAACCGGCCTTTGCCAGCCTGCTCGAACCGGTGTTCGGCCTGGTCGGCGTAACGTCCGAAAAGATCATTCACACGGTATCGTTCGTGGTCGCCTTCAGCGTGATTTCCTTCCTGCACATCGTGGTGGGCGAGCTGGCGCCGAAATCGCTGGCGATCCGCAATCCGGAAGTGGTCGGCCTGTGGACCGCGCCGGCGCTGTACATTTTCTACTGGTCGATGTACCCGGCCATTTACCTGCTCAACGGTAGCGCCAACCTGGTGCTGCGCCTGGCGGGCCTGTCCGGTCCGGGCGGGCATGATGCGCATTATTCGACCGATGAGCTCAAGCTGATCCTGCGCACCAGCCAGCCCGGCGAAAAATTCACCCGCGACGAGCGCCACATCCTGGCCCAGTCGCTCGACTTCAGCCAGTTGTCGGTGGCCGACCTGATGCGCCCGATCAATGAAGTCATCGCCCTGCACGCCAGCAAATCGCTGGAAGACAATTTGCAGACCGTGGTGAGGAACCGTTTCAGCCGCTATCCCTACTTCGATGCCAATGGCGAAGACGTGCTCGGCGTGATCCACCTGAAGGATTTGTTTTTCGCGCAGCAGGCGGGCCGTCCGATCAAGGACTTGACCCAGTTCCTGCGCCCGGTCGAAACGATGTCGGCGCGCACGCCGGCGCAGCAAATGTTCAGGCGCTTTCGCGACGGGGCGCCGCACTTTGCGCTGATCGGTGAAAAGGGCAAGCGCCCGGTCGGCTTCATCACGCTCGACAACCTGCTCGGCGCCATGGTCGGTGAAATCCGTGACGAATTCCGCCTCAACGAAAACGATTGGCTGCGCCAGCCGGACGGCACCCTGATCGGCAAGGCCAGTCTGCCGATCTTCTCGCTCGAACGCATTCTCGGCATCGATATCGATAACGAAACGCTGGGACTGGATGAAGTGGAATCGGTGGGTGGTTTGCTGATGGTCAAGCTGGGCGACATTCCCAAGCAGGGCCAGCGGATCGAATTTCCGCACTTCGACATCGTGGTCAAGAAGATGAACGGGCCGCGCATCGTGCTGATCAAGGTGATTCCGCAGATCGAGCGCACGCTCGACACGGACGAACAGGACTGATCAAACGGGGGATGAGGCGCCGCGACCCGTCTACGGGCGGCCGCCTTTGCACCTGGCAGGCATGTCATGGTCCGGGGCGCCGATGCAGCGCCACTGTATTTTCCCATCAAGCAATGAGGGTGACAAGACGATCATCTGTCCATCCCTCCCTCCTTTCGCAGTAATCACGCCTGCGTCGCTGACCTCGAACACTGTGAGCATCCCTGTCAGCCTATCCGCAATCAAGGCCGGATTCGCGAGGTGCTTCGCCATCCCTGCAAACGATTTTTGCTTGACAGCATCGGCTGCAATGGCGCGCTGCACGGGCTCAAGTAGAACAAGTACAACACTGGTTTCCGAGCGCGCAATATAATCCGAATACTGAGGAATGATCACTGCCGCCAGGGCCAGCATCAACAGGGCGCCCAGCAAGCCCTTCAGAAAACATCGCATGATCCCGCGCGGCTCAGGCGTCGTTGACGACCGCCGGCTCGATGCCGGTCCATTCGCGCAGCAGCGAGTAGCCCACCGCCAGCAGGGTCGGGCCGATGAACAGGCCGACAAAACCGAAGGCCAGCACCCCGCCCAATACGCCCAGCAACACCAGCAGGAATGGCAGGCTGCTGCCGCGGCTGATCAGCATCGGCTTGACCACGTTGTCGACCCCGCTGATGAGCACCAGGCCCCACACCACCATGAAGATGGCCCAGCCGGTCTGGCCCTGGTTGAACAGCCAGATCGCCGCCCCGCCCCAGATGATCGGCGGGCCGACCGGCACCAAGGACATGACAAACGTGGCCACGGCCAGCAGCGGCACCCCCGGCACCCCGGCGATCACAAAGCCGATGGCGGCCACCACGGCTTGCGCCAGCGCCGTTCCCAGCAAGCCGTACATGACGCCGCGCACGGTCTGGCTGACGGTGGTGGCGATCCGGTGCGCGCGCTCGCCGATGATGCGGTTCATGGCCACGCCGGTGGCAACGAGCAGGGTGTGGCCGTCGCGGTACAGGAAGAAGCTGACGAAGGCGGCCAGGCTCATCTGAGCGACGCCGGCGCCCAGCACGATGCCGCCGCCCAGCAGGTAGTGGCGCGCCGGCTCCAGCAGGCGCTGGGCCAGTTCCATCATCTGTTCACGGCTCGATACCAGGCTGCCGACATAGGAGTACAGCGTTTCACCCACCACGGGCAACTGGCGCAGCCAGGCCGGCGGCTCGACGTGGCCGGTGGCCACGGCGGCCTTGAGCTGCTCGTAGAAGCGGCCGACATCGTCGGCCAGGTTGTAGGCCACCAGCGCGATCGGCAGGATCACCAGGCAGGTCAGTGTCAGGGTCAGGGTCAGCGCGGCCAGGGTACGGCGTCCGCGCATGCGCGCCAGCACATACAGGTAGATCGGCCAGGACGAGATGACGATGGCGGCGGCGAACAGGATCGCCGCCAGGAAAGGCCGCAGCACATACAGGCAACCGATGGTGAGCAGCGCGATGGCGCCCATGTAAGCGTAATTCCTGCCGCCGCGTGCCTGGTCCATGGTCGTCCCCTGAGGTGGTAGGTGGATCAGTCGAGCAATTGTTTGATGTCGTGCACGATCGGCCCCGCGCCGTTGCCATGACGCACGAACAAGCGGACCTTGCCATTGCGGTCGAACACATAGCTGGCGGCGCTGTGGTCCATCGAATAGCTGCCCGGCGTCTTGCCGTCGACCCTGGCGTAGAACACCTTGAATTCCTTGGCCACCCTGGCGGTGGCGTCAAGGTCGCCATACAGGCCGAGGAAGCGCGGATCGAAGGCCGGCACGTACTGGGCCAGCAGGGCCTGGGTGTCGCGCGCCGGGTCGATGGTGACGAACAGCACCTGCACCTGGTCGGCCTTGGGACCGAGCTCCTTCATCACCGCCGCCATTTCGGCCATGGTGGTCGGGCACACGTCCGGACACTGGGTGAAGCCGAAGAACACCACCACCACCTTGCCCTTGAAGTCGGCCAGGGTGCGTGGCTTGCCGTTGTGGTCGGTCAAGGCGAAGTCGCGCGCGTAAGCGAGACCGGTCAGGTCGGTGTTCTGGAAGGCAAGCGCCTTGGCGGACGGCGCGGAGGCCGGTTTGTCGCACGCGGCCAGCAACACGGCCAGCGCGCACAGGGAGAACAGTTTTTTGATCATAATTTGACGTAGTGGTCGAGCAGCAAGGCGGCAAACAGCAGCGACAGGTAAATGATGGACCAGGTGAACGCCTTGCGCGCCACCTGGTCGGAATAGTGGCGGTACACCTGCCAGCCATGCCACAGGAACACGGCATTGAGCAGCACCGCCGAGGCCAGGTAGATGTGGCCGCTCATGCGCACCGCGTATGGCAGCACGGTGGTGGCCGCCAGTGCGATCGAATACAGCCAGACGTGGAAACCGGTGAAATTCATGCCGTGCGTGACCGGCAGCATCGGCAGGCCCGAGCGCGCGTAATCGTCGCGCCGGTACATGGCCAGCGCCCAGAAGTGCGGCGGAGTCCACACGAAAATGATCAGCACCAGCAGCCAGGCTTGCATCGGCACGTCGTTGGCCACCGCCGCCCAGCCCAGCGCCGGCGGCATCGCGCCCGACAGGCCGCCGATGACGATGTTTTGCGGCGTGGCCGGTTTCAGGATCATGGTGTAGATGACGGCGTAGCCGACAAAGGTCACGAAGGTCAGCCACATGGTCAGCGGATTGACCAAGGTGTACAGCACGGCCATGCCGGCCCCGCCGATGATGGCGGAAAAGATCAGGGTCTGGGTCTTGGTCAGTTCGCCCATGGCGGTGGCGCGGCGCGCGGTGCGCGCCATGCGCGCGTCGATCTCGGCTTCGACCAGGCAGTTGACGGCGAAGGCGGCGCCGGTCAGCAGCCAGATGCCGACCGTGGCCGGCACCAGGATGCGCCAGCTGGGTATGCCATCGGTGGCCAGCAGCATGCCGATCACGGCGCAGAACACGGCCAGCTGGGTGACTCTCGGTTTGGTCAGCGCCCAGTACTGGGCGACGCGGTTGGCGGATTTGTGTGTTGCGGTCTGGGTTGTCATGGGTGGTGGCTTGCTTGCAGTACCGGGCCGGAGGGGTACTTGATCTTGTAGTTTAACATGGTCAGCATCAGCACCAGCAGCGCCGCGCCGGCGTTATGCAGTACCGCGATGGTGAGTGGAAAGTTCAGGTAGACGGTGGCGATACCCGTCACGGCCTGGAGCGCGAGCACGATGGCGATCCCGCGCGCGTGCCTGGCCACGCCCGGATGGGCGCGCGCGCGCCAGGCCGCCAGGCCCAGCACGGCCAGCACGACAAAGGCGAAGTTGCGGTGCACCCAGTGGATCGCGGTCAGGGCGGCGAACGGCAGGTAGTGGCCGGCCGCAGTCTTGCCCAGCGCGCGCCACAGGGTAAAGCCGTGCTCGAAATCCATCTCGGGCACCAGCTTGCCGTTGCACAGCGGGAAATCAGTGCAGGCCAGGGTCGCGTAATTGGTGCTGACCCAGCCGCCCAGGGCGATCTGCACGGCCAGCACCAGGGCCGCGGCCAGCGCCAGGCGGCCCAGCATCGAGGGTGCCGCAGCGGCCGGCGCCGTGAAGCGCCCGTGGGCCAGCGCGGCGGCGCGGTTCTGGCGCGCGCCCAGCCAGACCAGCATGGCCAGCAGGCCCATCCCCAGCAACAGGTGGATGGTGACGATCACCGGTTGCAGCTTGAGCGTCACGGTCCAGGCGCCAAAGGCGCCCTGCACCAGCACGAAGCCGAACAGCACCGTCGGCAAACCGGGCGCAAACTCGGCGCGGCGCGTCTTGCGCCACTGGATCCAGGCGGTCGCCATCAGCGCCACGATCAGCACGCCAATGCCCATCGCCAGGTAGCGGTGGATCATTTCGATCCAGGCCTTGAGCAGCGTCACCGGGCCGCTCGGCATCAGCGTTTCGGCGGCGACGATCTCGGCATGCGCGAGGAAGGGATTGGCCGCGCCATAGCAGCCCGGCCAGTCCGGGCAGCCCAGGCCCGAATCGGTCAGGCGCGTGAAGGCGCCGAACACGATCAGGTCGAAGGTGAGGAACACCGTGATCCAGACCAGCTTGCGGTATTTGTTGGGGTCGGACGACATCCAGACCATCGCCAGCGGCAGGCAGGCCGCCAGCAAGCCCGTCACGCCGAGTTGCACCATGGACGCGAGCTGCATCGCTTAACCGATCGCGGAAGCTTTGAGCAGCTTGTACATGTCCTTCTTCACCTTGGCCGGATCAGGCTGCTTTGGGAAACGCATCATCAGGTGGCCCATCGGGTCGATCAGATACATGTGCTCGTCCACCTTGCCGCCCGCCTCGACCGGCAGCCAGGACGTCACAGCAGCGGCCGGCACGCGCAGCATGCGGGTGCCGTCGACCACGCGCATGAGCATGGTGTCGATCGGGGTGGCGTCCGTCACCAGCCAGACGCGCTCGATGCGCTCCATTTCCTTGCCCTGCATCAGGCGCAGCTGGCGCATCGCGACCAGCTGGTCGCGGCAGGCTTGCGGGCATTCGCCGGGACCCACCTGCAGCATGATCCATTTACCCTTGTAGGCGTCGAGCGCGATCGGCTTGCCGTCGAGCGTGGTGATGCCCATTGCCGGCGGGATCGGGTACTTCTGCGGCGCGATCAGGGTCCCGTAGTTGGTGCGCCCGGTCGGCTTGATGACGTAATAGGTCAGGTAGGAGAACAGCATCGGCGCCGCGCACACGAAGACCACGGCCAGCAGTTTCCAGCGGCCGCTCCATTGACTTGCTTTAGTCGTTTTGTTTTGTTCCACGTTGAAATCCTGTAATCACGAAAAAGAGCAGCGCCATGACCGCCAGCGCATACCATTGAAATGCATAACCCTGGTGTTTTTCCACGTTCAGGGAGGGGGCCGGCCAGTTGCGCACCAGCTTGTCGCCGGCCGGCGCAGGGCCGCTTTGCTCGATAAAAAAGGGCTGCAGCGCCAGCTTGCTCGCTTGCGCAAACTCGGCCGGCGTCAGGTTTTGCAGGATGGCCTTGGGCGCAACCGGGGCGGCCGTTCCGAGCTGCATCACCTTGCCCATGCTTGGGCGCGCCAAACCCGTGACGGTCACCGTGCCGGCCGGCGTATCGAACTCCGGCAAGCGGTCGTACTGGCCGGTGTAGCGCGGCAGCCAGCCGCGCGCCACCAGCACGTGCATATCGCTGCCCTCGATACGCAGCGGCATCAGCAAGTAAAAGCCGGCCTTGCCTTCTTGCGGACGGTTGTTCAAGAACAGCGGCCAGTCGCGCACAAACGTGCCGCTCACCGATACCGGGCGCAACTCGACCTGCGCGGGCGTGCGCGGGGTCGCGCCGAGCACCAGCGGGGCGGCGCCAGCGCGCGCCGTGATGGTCTGCTGCAGGCCGATTTTCTCGGCGGCGCGGCCATCCTGCCAGCGCCCCAGGGCGATGCCGAGCGCCACCAGCAGCACCGTGGCCACGAAGGGGATCGCCCGAAACCGGAAGCGGATACGCATTACAATGGTGCCTTACTCAAAAAATTCGAGCTCATTATGAAAATCCTCGTCGCTACTGCCTTCATGCTCATCATCGGAAGCCTGGGCTCGGCCCTGTTCTTCCTGATGCGCGACAAGGGCAAGAGCAACCGCACGGTGCACGCGCTGGCGATGCGCGTGGGCCTGTCGATCACCCTGTTCCTGGTGCTGCTGGGCAGCTACAAGATGGGCTGGATCGCGCCGACCGGCATTCGCTGACGCTGAGCGACCCTCAGGCCGTCAAGGTTATTCCCAACCGCAAAAAACCGGGGACAGGCCACCGCTTGGTGGACTGTCCCCGGTTTTTCTTGTTCTACACCTGCCGGAGGGCGTACCCCCCGCTGCATGCCGCCATTTACAGCCAGTAGACCACGATGTACAGGCCAAGCCAGACCACGTCGACAAAGTGCCAGTACCAGGCCGCGCCTTCGAAGCCGAAGTGGTTCTCGGCGGTGAAGTGGCCCTTCATGACGCGGTACAGGATCACCGACAGCATGATCGCGCCGAGCGTCACGTGGAAGCCGTGGAAGCCCGTCAGCAGGTAAAAGATCGAACCGTAGATGCCCGAGGTCAGTTTCAGGTTCAGTTCGCTGTAAGCGTGCATGTACTCATACGCCTGGAAGCCCATGAAGGTCGCGCCCAGCAAGATCGTGGCGGCCAGCCAGAACGCGGTCTTGGCACGGTGGCCGGCGCGCAGGGCGTGGTGCGAAATGGTCAGCGTCACGCCCGACAGCAGCAGCAGAGCGGTATTGATGGTCGGGATCGGGAACGGACCCATGGTGGTGAAGCTGTCGACGGTGCCGGCCGGGCTGGCGCCGCCCCACTGGGCCGCGAAATCAGGCCAGATGATCTTGTGATCGAGGTCGCCCAGCCACGGGGTGGTGATGGTGCGCGCGTAGAACAGGGCACCGAAGAAGGCGCCGAAGAACATCACTTCGGAAAAGATGAACCAGCTCATCGACCAGCGGAACGACAGGTCGATGTTCTTGCCGTACTGGCCCGCCTCGGATTCGCCGATGGCGTCGCCGAACCAGAAGTACATGACCAGCAGGGTCGACAGGATACCGGCGATATTGACTGCCGGGCCCCAGGACAGGTCATTGACCCAGGCCGAAGCGCCCAGCATCGTAACGAGCAGCGACAAGCCGGCGGCCATCGGCCATTTGGACGGGCCTGGCACAAAATAATGCGGTACGGCGGCGTGTGGTGAACTCATCTTCATCTCCTAAATCAAACTGTATGCGGTGAATTTATTGCTAATTTGTAAAACCTGATCGGGCATCCGGCACCCTGGCCACCCTGCCGTCAATGACCCGACACGGCAAACTTCACCAGGGCGATCAGTACGCCAATGAACAACATCACCCCAATCAATCCGGCAATCACCACGTGCACCGGATTCAGGCTGGCCGAATCTTTTTCGTAATCGCTGCGTTTGCGGATGCCCAGGAACGACCAGAACACCGCTTTCATCGTGGCGCCGAACGCGATCTTGCGCTCGTTCTTTATATTGCGTTCGTCGCCTTTATTCAAATCCGTCATCGCGGCCCCTACTTCGCTGCCACTGCCTGGGTACCGGCAATCTCGAAAAACGTGTACGACAGCGTCATCGTCTTCACGTCGCGCGGCAGGGCCGGATCGATGTAGAACACCACCGGCATCTGCCTCGCTTCATGTGCCTTCAAGGTCTGCTGCTTGAAGCAGAAGCACTCGACCTTCTTAAAATGCGACATCACCAGCTGCGGCGCGAAGCTGGGAATCGCTTGCGCCTGCACGGTCCGGTTCTGCGTATTGACCACCTCGTACACCACGGTGGTCAGTTCGCCCGGATGGACATCGATCGAACGCGTGGTCGGGCGGAAGCGCCACGGACCCTGCGCATTGCCGTCGAACTCGATCGTGATCGTGCGCGACTTGTCGATCTGGGTATTCTTGTCGTACATCACCGTGCCATCGGCCTGGGTCAGTACGTTGATCCCCAGCATTTCGCACAGGTGCTTGTACACGGGAATCAAGGCATAGCCGAAACCGAACATGATCACGGTCACGACCAGCAGCTTGCCGAGCATCGTGCGATTGAGCTTGAGCTTTCCGGATTCTTCAGTAGCCACGTCAACTCACAGCCAAATACGTTTGATGAACACCATCGCGAAGAAAAATAAGGCCAGCGCGCCCAGGATCAGGCCCGTTCGTGCATTGTTCGGCTTTTTTGGATCAGACATGGCGTTTCACTTACAAGTTCAGTAGCGCGGGCAAGCCAAGGCTGCCCGCGCTACTGTATTACTGATTACTTAACCGTCGGCGGTGTTTCAAAGGTGTGGAACGGCGCCGGGCTCGGCACGGTCCACTCCAGGCCTTCAGCGCCATCCCATGGCTTGTCGGCCGCCTTGGCGCCGCCACGGATGGTCGGCAGGATCACGCAGAACAGGAAGTACACCTGCGACAGGCCGAAACCGAACGCGCCGATGGTGGCGATCGTGTTGAAGTCGGTGAACTGCGCCGGGTAATCCGCGTAGCGGCGTGGCATCCCCGCCAGACCCAGGAAGTGCATCGGGAAGAAGGTGATGTTAAACGTGATCAGCGACAGCCAGAAGTGCATCTTGCCGCGGAATTCGCTGTACATGTGGCCAGTCCACTTTGGCGACCAGTAGTAGAAACCGGCGAACAGGGCGAACAGGGAACCTGCCACCAGCACGTAGTGGAAGTGGGCCACGACGTAGTAGGTATCCTGCAGCTGGATGTCGATCGGGGTCACGGCCAGGATCAGGCCGGTGAAACCACCCATGGTGAACACGAAGATGAAGCCGACCGAGAACAGCATCGGGGTTTCAAACGTCATCGAACCCTTCCACATCGTGGCGATCCAGTTGAACACTTTCACGCCGGTCGGTACCGCGATCAGCATGGTGGCGTACATGAAGAACAGCTGGCTGGTCACTGGCATGCCGGTGGTGAACATGTGGTGCGCCCAGACGATGAACGACAGGATCGCGATCGAGGCCGTTGCGTAGACCATCGAGGCGTAGCCGAACAGTGGCTTGCGGGCAAACGCCGGCAGGATCTGCGAGACGATACCGAAGGCCGGCAAAATCATGATGTACACCTCGGGGTGTCCGAAGAACCAGAAGATGTGCTGGTACATGACCGGGTCGCCGCCGCCGGCCGCGTTAAAGAACGAGGTGCCGAAGTGACGGTCGGTCAGGGTCATGGTGATCGCGCCAGCCAACACAGGCATCACGGCGATCAGCAGGTAGGCGGTAATCAGCCAGGTCCAGCAGAACATCGGCATTTTCATCAGGGTCATGCCGGGAGCGCGCATGTTCAGGATGGTGACGATGATGTTGATCGAACCCATGATCGACGAGGCGCCCATCAGGTGCATCGCGAAAATCGCCATGTCCATGCCGGGTCCCATCTGGGTCGACAGCGGAGCGTACAGGGTCCAGCCGGCAGCGGTCGCGCCGCCAGGCACCAGGAACGAGGTCGCCAGCAGGATCGCCGCAGGCGGCAGCAGCCAGAACGAGAAGTTGTTCATCCGTGCGAACGCCATGTCGGAGGCGCCCACTTGCAGCGGGATCATCCAGTTGGCGAAACCGACGAAGGCCGGCATGATCGCGCCGAACACCATCACCAGGCCGTGCATCGTGGTCAGCTGGTTGAAGAACTCGGGCTGGAAGAATTGCAGGCCCGGCTTGAACAGTTCGGTACGGATCATCAGCGCCAGCACGCCGCCGGACAGCAGCATGATGAGCGAGAACCACAGGTACAGGGTACCGATATCCTTGTGATTGGTGGCGAACAGCCAGCGGGTCATCCCCGTCGGGTGATCGTGGCTATGATCGTGGTCATGGCCGTGTGCGTGATCTAGTGTGCTTGTGCTCATAACTTACTCCCGATTACTTGTTACGTGCAGCCAGGACTTCGGCTGGTTGAACGATATTTTCCGTTGCCTTGTTCGACCAGTTGTTGCGGGTGTAAGTAATCACCGCAGCAATATCAGAATCCGACAATTGTTTCCAGGCTGGCATTTCGGTCGGGAACTTGCCCGACTTCTGGCCGTTCAGCAGCACCTTGATCTGCTCCGCTTTCGGGCCCATGACCAACGGCGACGCGTCCAGGGCGGCGAAGTTGTTCGGCAAGCCCTTGCCGTTGGCCTGGTGGCAGACCGCGCAGTTGGCGGCGTAGACTTTTTCGCCTTTGATTTTCAGCTCATCGATGGTCCACACTTTGGATGGATCGTCGGCCAGGGCAGCCATTTTCTTTTTCTCGCCATCGACCCACTTGGTGTAGTCGGCGTCGGAGACGACATTGACCACGATCGGCATGAAGGCGTGTTCTTTACCGCACAGCTCAGCGCACTGGCCGCGGTAGGTACCGATCTGCTCGGCCTTGAACCAGGTGTCGCGCACGAAACCGGGAATCGCATCCTGCTTGACGCCGAAGGCCGGGATCATCCAGGCGTGGATGACGTCGTTGGCGGTCAGGACGATGCGGATCTTCTTGTTGACCGGCACGTAGATTTCATTGTCGACTTCCATCAGGTAGTTGACGCCGCGCGCTTCGGTCGGCTCCACGCCGGGCGAACCGACTTGCGAACGCGGGGTTTTCAGGTTCGACAGGAAGGAAATGCCTTCGCCCTCGCCCTTCAGGTAATCGTAGCCCCATTTCCACTGCATGCCGGTGGCCTTGATGGTGATGTCGGCGTTGGACGTATCTTTCATCGCCACCACGGTCTTGGTCGCAGGCAGCGCCATCACGATGACGATCAGGAAAGGCACGACAGTCCATGCGATCTCGACAGCGGTCGATTCGTGGAAGGTGGCTGGCTTGTGGCCCAGCGAACGGCGGTGTTTGAAGACCGAATAGAACATCACGCCGAACACCGCGACGAAGATCACCATGCAGACGATCATCATCCAGGTGTGCAGGTCGTTGATTTCCGTTGCAATCTTCGTCACTGGCATTTGCAGGTTCAACTGGTATTCAACCGGACGTCCCTCCACCGGTGCAGCCAGCGCAGGGATGCTGGCCGAAATTGCCAGACCGAACATCAAGGCCTGAAGTCGCTTTGCATATGTCATGTTTTCCCCAACCACCCAAAAATAAAAATATTTTTTCTACGCCGAAGCATCCTGATCGGATCCCGGCGCTCCGAAACCATCGCACAAAAAGGGCCCATACCGTCCCGGCGCGCTCACGGCACGGCGGACCCGACTGGAACCCTGACATCGGCCATAGGTGAACAAAGCACACTGATGAACGCTGACTTGCTATCGCTTTCGACTGCCGCACCGTTGAACATTCCTTGGTGTTTCCAAGAAAAATCAACACAGTCGATAAAATTAGTCCTTGATTATACTCAAGTATGCCCAACGTCATCAAGGGAAAATCCTCCCGTAACGGGTCAGCTCCCCCTTGTTTGCCCCGCTTTCACGGCCGTTTTGTACCATGAGGGGTACAACCGGGCGGCCCGGCGCGGCCCGCCCGTGGCGAAAAGCGCGCGCGCCCTCAGCGCCCCCTGCGCGGCTCGAAGCGGATGATCGCCTCGCCGGCGGCGGTCACGCGCGGCGCCGGACGGAAGGCGTGGCCGTAGATCACTTCGAAGCTCAGGCCGAGCTTGCCGTCGGGCCGGCGCTGCCGCTCCAGCGCCGCCAGCACCCGCCCCCAGGCCGCGCGCCCGAGCAGGCCGCGCGCGCGCGTGGCCAGCGGATTGCCGCCCAGCGCGCGCGCGTCGGCCAGCAGGGCCGCGGCCGTGTCGTAGGTGACCGTGATCATTTCCATATCCATCACCGGAGTGGAAAAGCCGGCCCCCACCAGCTGGTCGCCGAAGTCGTGCATGTCGACGAAAGGCAGCACGTGCGGCGCCGCGTCGGCCTCGGCAAAGGCCGTGCGCAGCTCGCGCAAGGTATCCGGACCGAAATTGGAAAACATCAGCAAGCCATCCTGGCGCAGCACCCGGCGCCATTCCGCGAACACGCGGTCGGGCTGGGGATGCCAGTGCAAGGCCAGGTTGGACCACACCAGGTCGACCGAGTTCGGCCCGAACGGCAAACTGCCGAAATCGCCGCACAGCAGGTCGACCCCGGCCTTGCCCGGCAACAGGCGGCTGAGCATCTGGTTCAGCGCTTTGAGGGCCGAGGCTGGCGTCTTGGCCGCCTCGATCATGGCGGGGGCCGCATCGAGGCCGACGATGTGGGCGGCGGGATAATCTTTTTGCAACAACGCCAGGTCGGCGCCGCTGCCGCAGCCGGCGTCGAGCACGCGTTTGGGCGCCACCTTGACCAGCATCAGGCGCTCATGCATGCGGGCGGCGATCTCGCGCCGCAGGAAATCGGACTGTTCCACGCGTTGCGGACGCGAGAACAAGGTACGCACGCGCGCCAGGTCGATCGGCGCGCTCAGGGTATCGGGGGTAGCCATGGGCGAGTGAAATAAGCGGTGAGATGAGATAATGCGGGCAGTGTACCCGTTTGCCGTCTTCCCGTTTGCCGCATTCCCATTTAAAAAGGGCAGTCCGATGAGCGCATGGCCGCGATGCGAAGCGATGGCAGGCAGGCTGCGCGCGCTGCTGCCCTGCGCCTGCGCCCTGTGCGGCGGCGCGGCCGACGCCCCCGTGTGCACGCCCTGCGCGCGCCAGTTCGTGGACGCCGGCACGGCGCGCTGCCGCCGCTGCGCCAATCCGCTCGGCCCCGCCGACGCCGCCCTGGCCTGCGGCGCCTGCCTGGCCGGGGCGCCCGCCTACGACGCCACCGTGGCCGCCGGCGGCTACGCCAGTCCGCTCGACCAGCTGGTACTGCGGCTCAAGTTCGGCGGCGCCCTCGCGCTGGCGCCCTGGTGCGCGCACACGCTGCATGCGGCGGTGCTGGCCGCACCCGGCTTCGCGCTGCCCGAACTGCTGTGTCCGGTGCCGCTGGGACCGGCGCGGCTTAGCGAGCGCGGCTACAACCAGGCGCTCGAAATTGCCCGGCCGCTGTCGGCACTGCTGGGCATCGCCCTGCAAGCACGGCTGACGCTGCGCCGGCTCGACACGCCGGCGCAATCGGGCGTGACGGCGCAAGAGCGCAAGAACAATATGCGCCATGCATTCCTGGTGGCGCCCGACATGCTGGCCCAGGTGCGCGGACGCCACATCGGCGTGGTCGACGATGTCATGACCAGCGGCCATACATTGAATGCGCTGGCGGCCACGCTCAAGCGCTTCGGCGCCGCGCGCGTGAGCAACCTGGTGTTTGCGCGCACGGCGCCGCACTGACTTTACAAAAGGAGAATGACTTGTTCCACGTCGTACTGGTAGAACCCGAAATCCCGCCGAACACCGGCAACATCATCCGCCTGTGCGCCAACACCGGCGCGCAACTGCACCTGATCGAACCGCTCGGCTTCCCGCTGGACGATGCCAAGATGAAGCGCGCCGGACTCGACTACCACGATTACGCCACCATGCAGGTCCACAAGAACTGGCAAGCTTACCTGGACGCCTGCCGGCCCGACCCGGCGCGCATGTTCGCGCTGACCACGCACGGCTCCGCGCCGTTCGCCGATGCCAAATTCCTGCCCGGCGACGTGTTCGTGTTCGGCGCCGAAACGCGCGGCCTGGCGCCCGCGCTGCGCGAATCTTTTCCCGAGGCACAACGCATCCGCCTGCCGATGCGCCCGGACAACCGCAGCCTGAACCTGTCGAACACGGTGGCCGTGGTGGTCTTTGAAGCATGGCGCCAGAACGGCTACGCCGGCGGCGCCTGAGGCGCGCGCGCACGATAGCACCTGTCCGGCAAGGATTTCCGCAAAGCCTTACTATCATGACATCAGCGTCCCTCTGTCCGCCCCCTCATGATCAAGCTCCAGCTCGTGCTGCGCAATCCCTCCCGCGATCGCATCGACGACCCCGCCCTGTGCGCCCTGCTTGAGGCGCACGGCCTGCGCGTGACCGCGTGCGGCATGGCCACCATCTCGGCGGAAACCTCCGTGGCCGAGGCGGAAAATTTATTCGGACCAATTCCAAATGTAAGAGCCGGGTTCGCTTCCGATGTAAGATCCACCCCGGCACTCGCCATTCCGGCGGATCTGCAACATGCCGTCAGCCTGATTACCATCGCTCCGCGCCACGCGGCGCCGGGCCAACCTATCTAGGGGGAATCCATGCAGCCATTCAAACCCAGCCCGCCAAGCCCTGCCCTCAACGAATCTGCGCCGCCCGACGCCCAGTTGCGCATCGCCGTCACCTTCAAGGGCCGCGCCAGCGCCGGTCCGACCAAGCTGGCCGCGCGCCTGTCCTCGCGCAGCATCCTCAGCTTCGAGCCCGCCCCCGGCGAAATGGAAACGGCCATCGAAGCGCTGCGCCAGCGCGGCTTCACCGTTTCCGGACGCGGCCGCATGACGGTCTCGGTGCGCGGCAGCGTGGCCCAGTTCGAGGAAGTGTTCGGCACGCACCTGACCCCGTTCAACCTGAGCAAGAAACAGAGCTATTCGAGCGACCAGGTGTTTTACCCGGCCGAGGGCGCGCCATGGAATCCCGATCCCGCCCTGTCCGCGCTGATCGACGACGCGTATATCCAGTGGCCCCACATCTACCTGGCCGACCCGGGCGCCAGCGCGCGCCCGCCGGCGGTCGGCTATTACCACCTCGACGTCCTCAAGGATGTGCCCGCCAAGCTCAACGCGGCCCATATCCACAAGGAACGCCACCACGGCGAAGGCATCCGCGTGGCCATGATCGATACCGGCTTCGACCATTCGCATCCCTTCTTCACACGCAATGGCTTCACGTCCTCGGTGGTGCTGGCGCCCTCGGCCACCAACCGCCGCACCGATCCGGGCAGCCACGGCACGGGCGAATCGGCCAATGTGTTCGCGGTGGCGCCGAAAGTGACTTTCATCGGCGTCAAGCTGGGCGACGATGACGATCCGAACGGCGGCGCCAGCATTCTCGAAGGCTTCCAGGAAGCGCTCAAGCACAAGCCGCACGTGATCACGGTGAGCATGTGCTACGACTTGCGCGACAACGATGGCGTGTCCGAACTAAAAGAATTGCCGAACGGCCTGAAAGCGCTGGAAGCGGAAATCCAGGCGGCGATTGCCAGCGGCATCGTGGTGGTATTTTCCGCCGGCAACGGGCACTACGCCTTCCCGGCCTCGATGCCGGAAGTGCTGTGCGTGGGCGGCACCTTCGTGGCCGAAGATGGCGCGATGAAAGCGTCCGATTACGCGTCGGCCTTTACCAGCGCCATTTATTCAGGCCGCCACGTGCCCGATGTGTGCGGCCTGGTCGGCATGCTGCCGAATGCCGATTACATCATGCTGCCGGTCCCGCCCGGCGCCGAGATCGATACCGGCAACGCCGAGCATGACGGCACCACCGCCGGCGACGGCTGGGCCGTGTTCAGCGGCACCTCGGCCTCGGCCCCGCAAATCGCGGCCGTGTGCGCCCTGCTGCTGCAGAAAAACCCCAAGCTCACGCCGGCCGAGATCAAGGCCTTGCTGGTGCGCACCGCGATCGATGTGCGCGAAGGTTCGGCCAGCCCGGCCAGCGATCCGGAAGGCTTGGGCATCAAGGCCGGACCGGGCATCGATGGCGCCACCGGGGCTGGCCTGGTCGACGCCTTCGCCGCATGGCAGCAGGCGTAGCGATGGAGGCGGCACGCGAAGTCCGGGTCGGACTGATTGGTTACGGCTTTTCCGGCGCCACCTTCCAGGCGCCGCTGATTGCATCGGTGCCGGGCTTGCGCCTGACCCGCGTTTGCTCCAGCCAGGGCGAGCGCGTATTGCGCGACTTTCCGGATGTGCAGGTGGTGGCCGACCCGGGCGCCCTGATCGATTCAAGCGAGGTGGACCTGGTGGTGGTGGCCACCGCCAACGCCAGCCACGCGCCGCTGGCCAGGCAGGCGCTGCTGGCCGGCAAGCACGTGGTGGTGGAAAAACCGTTCACCATCACCCTCGACGAGGGCGCCGAACTGATCGCGCTGGCTGAACAGCGGCAGCTGCACCTGAGCGTGTTCCACAACCGGCGCTGGGACAGCGATTTTTTGACCCTGCGCCAGACCATCGAAGCGGGACTGCTCGGGCCCATTCATCTGTACGAAGCGCATTTCGACCGCTACCGCCCCAACGTGCGCGGGCGCTGGCGCGAACAGGATTTGCCCGGTTCCGGCATCTTGTACGACCTGGGCGCGCACCTGATCGACCAGGCGCTGGTCTTGTTCGGCAATCCGGATTGTGTCAACTGCGACATGGGGGTGCAGCGCGACGCTGGCGGCGACGCCGCCGACGACTATTTTCACCTGACCATGCGCTACGGCGCGCGCCGCGTGATCCTGCACGCGTCCTCGCTGGTGCTGCAGGCCGGGCCGCGCTTCACCGTGCATGGCGATACCGGCAGTTTCATCAAGCATGGGATGGACCCGCAGGAAGCGGCGCTGATGCGCGGCGAGCGTCCCGGGGCGCCCGGCTGGGGCGTGGAAGCGGAGTCGCTGCACGCGCACATCAGTTTCGTGAAAGGCGCGCTGAGCGTGACCGGCAAGGCGCAAGCGCTGCCCGGCTGCTACCAGGAATACTACCAGCGTGTGTTCGACGCCATCGCCCATGGCAAAAGCTTGCCGGTGACCGCGCGCGAAGGCCTGGCGGTGATCAAGATCATCCGCATGGCCATGCAAAGCCACGCGCAGCAGAGGAGCGTGACGTTCGAGTAGCCCCCGTCGTCCCCGCGCAGGCGGGGACGACGATATGCAGTTGACGCTTATATCCGTACCAGCCGCAGGCCAATCTCGAGCGCGACGTCGCTGTTGAAAAACTCGAACTGGAGCAGCTGCTCCTGGCGCACCAGCATTGCCAGCAGCAGGCAAGGATCTTCCCGTCTCACGGCGCGGCGTCCCCCAGCACGTCGAGCGCCGCCGACACATACACCAGCGGTGCGTTCCAGTTGATTGCCACTTCGTTGCTGGCGTAGCTGCAATCGTCGTCGATATACGACAGCGCCGGCAGCGCCGACGGATAGGGCACCTTGCAGTCGCCCTTGTCCTGCTGGCCCGCGTGCGGCCCGCCAGCCAGAAAGCCCGGCACCGGCGCGGCCACCTGGTCGGCTACCGAGGGCCGGTGATGCGGATGCAGCACCTGGCGCGCACCGAAGCCGGTCACGAAGGAATACGCGGTGGCGTTACGCCCCAACACATAATCGAGGCCGGCCTGCGCCGCGTCGAGGTAATCGCGCTTGCCGTTCAGGCGGTACGCCTGCAGCAGCATCATCGACTGGTTCAGTGCCACCGCATTGCTGCCCCAGACGAAATCGCCGCCCTGCATCGGCACGCCGTAAGCCGAGGCGCGCCATTTGGCGGCCAGCGCCGCCGCCAGGCCATCGATGCGCGCGGCGATCAGGCGCTGGTCGGCGACAGCGCTCAAGCGCTTGCGATGGTGCGCGAGCGAGATCCAGGCCAGGCCGCGCACGTCGGCCCATTCGGGCACGCTGGCCGTCACGGCGGCCGGCTTCATCGCCGCGTAGTAGCTGTCCTTGCCGCTGCTGATATACAGTTCGGCCGCGGCCCACGCGAATTCATCGTCGAAGCTGGCGTCGCCGTATTCGCCGGTCACCACGCCGGGCGGATTGCGAAACGCCACGGCGGGGTTGGCGCGCGCCCATTCCCACGCCGCTTCGGCCGCGGCCAGCATGCGCGCCGACAGGCCGGGACGCTGCTGCTCGTACGGCTTCATGACGCGGCTGGCGGTGGCCATGGTGGCGGCGAAATCGAGCGTGGCGGCAGTCCCCTTTTGCACCACGTAGCGCGGCGCGCCGCTGGCCTTGTCCGGCATGACCATGCCGTCGAAGTTCTGGTTGGTCAGCTTGTTGTACACCCCGCCGTCATTCGGGTCCTGCATGGACAGCATCCATTCCAGGTTCCACAGCGCCTCGTCGAGGATGTCCGGCAACGTGTTCCCGCTTTCCGGAATGCCGGTGCGCTGGCGCGCGAAATAGCCGGGAAAATGCTCGAACGCGGCCAGCAAGGTGTAGGTGGAGATACCCGAATTGACGATGTACTTGTTATAGTCGCCGGCGTCGTACCAGCCCTTGGGACTGGCAATGACGGTGCCTTCGGGGCGCACCGATGATGCGGCCGAGGCGTGCACCAGCACGCGCGTGTCGGGATGCCCGGCCGCGCGCGCATGCACGCCGGCGTGGGCGGCGTCGAGCGCGATGCCGGAGCGGTTGAAGTAGAACGCCTTGAGCGCGGCGCGGTTCAGCTCCACGTACACGCCGGCACGCACCGAAAAACGTTCGGATGGCGCGGCGCCGGCGGCGCGGATGCGATACTCGCCGGTCCGCGTCAAGGCCGAGAAATCGGCCAGCATGACCGTTTCGCCCGATTCCTTCCACATGGCGGCGGGACCCGCGCGGCCACGCCAGGCGAGCGCGCCGCTGGCGGCGTCGATCACCTCGACATCGCCGCTGGCGCCGGCCGGCAGCACGGCCACCTTGTGCGCCTGCGGCAGGAAACCGAGCTGGTTGACGCGGATCTCGCCAAGCGCGGGAGCGGCAGCGGCGTGGGCACCGGCCGCCAGCAGCACCGTGAGCAGGCAGGCTGGCGCGCGCCTCATGCCGGTACCGCCTGCGTGGCTTTCGGATCGTCGCCGGCCGCATCAATGATGTGGAACGGTGCGAACCAGGTGGCGATGAACGAGGGGATGGTGGCGACCATCACGAAGACGAAGTAGGCGATGTAGCCCATCCACTCCTGCAAGTGGCCGCTGATGGCGCCCGTGACCATGCCGCACAAGCCCATGATGCCGGTGCCGAAGGCGTAGTGGGTGGTGGTGTACTTGCCCGGCGCGAGCTGCTGCATCAGGTAGATCATGAAGCCGACCGCGCCGAAGCCGAAGAAGAACTTCTCGATCATCACGCCGGCCGTGATCAGCGACAGGCTCGATGGCTGGTACACGGCCATGATCAGGAACGTCACATTCGGAATATTCACCGCGCAGCACAGCACGAACAGGGTTTCCTTGAGGCCGCGCTTGGCCACGTACAGGCCACCGAGCAGGGACCCGAGCAGCACCGCCGCCAGGCCGTAGGTGCCGTAGATAAGGCCCAGCATTTCGTTGTTCAGCCCCAGGCCACCCTTGGCGACCGGATCGACCATGAAGAACGGGCCGATCTTTTCCAGGAAGCCGATACTGAGGCGGAACAGGAAGGCAAAGGCGATCATGCGCCAGATGCCGCGCTTCTGGAACAGGGTGACGAAGGCATCCATCAGGATATGCCCGGCCGCCTTGACGCTCGCTGGCGTGTTTTCGGCGCGCGCGCCGTCCGGCATGAAGCGCGCGTGCCAGATGGCCAGCAGCAGCGTCAGTCCGGCCACCAGGAAGAAGATAATGCGCCAGGCGTCGATCCAGTCCGGCCCGAACACGGTGGCGTCGTGGTGGAACACGTTCACGTGCAGCCAGCCGCTCAGGAACACCATGCCGCCGGAAGCGACGATCGGGCCGATATTCCAGCTCAGGCTCTGGATGCCGCAGTACAGCGACTGCGCGCGCGAATCGAGCGAGGTGACATAGACCCCGTCGCTGGCGATGTCGAGGGTCGCGCCGACGAACGACAAGCCCCAGAACAGCGCCATCAGGATCGCCATGTAGTTCGGCAGGGCCATGACCAGCGCGATGCCGACGAAGCCCAGGCCAATGAGCACTTGCGCGCACAGCACGAAGAACTTCTTGGTGCGGTACATTTCAACGAAGGGAGCGAACAGCGGCTTGACCGTGTAGGCCAGGATCAGGAGGCTCGAATACTGGGCCGCCTTGCCGTTGTCCATGCCGAGATTCTTGAACATGATGGCGGTGACGGAGGTCAGCATGACGTAGCCGAGCGCCATCATGAAGTAACCGGTCGGCACCCACAGCAGGGGCGAGACGGACGGTTTAGAAGCGTGCATGGTCGTTTTCCATTTCAAGAGGAGGCAGCGGCAAAGGCGCCGGCGCCATGGCGCGCGGCCCGGCGCCGCTTGGCGCCAGGTCGGCCAGGTACGCCGACAGGATCGCCGCCGCGCCCAGCATGGCCGGATAGGGGGCGCTGATCACCAGGGTCGGAATCTGCGCGGTGAAGGCGGAAAAACGTCCCTTGTTCTCGAAGCGCGCCCGGAACGGCGACTGGGCAAAATACGCGCCCAGGCGCGGCACCACGCCGCCACCGATATACAGGCCGCCGCGCGCGCACAACGTGACCGCCAGGTTGGCCGCGACGGTGCCCAGCATACCCGAAAAGCAGTCCAGCGTTTCACGGCACAGCGGGTCGCTGCCGGCCAAACCGCGTTCCACGATATCCGCCGTGGACAGGCTGGCGTCGACCTGCAGGCCGCGCCTGTCGGCCAGCGCTTCGCGAATGAGCACGATGCCGGGTCCGGAGACGATGCGCTCGGCCGAGACGTGCTCGTAACGCTGCCAGCAATGCTGCAGGACTGCCACTTCGCGTTCGTCGAACGGCGAAAAGGCGACGTGGCCACCTTCGCTCTGCACCGCCACCCAGCGTCCGTCGACCGGCACCAGGCCGGCCACGCCCAGGCCGGTGCCGGCGCCCACCAGGCCGATCACGCCGGTGGCCACGGCCTTGCCGCCGCCGATCTGGTCCAGGTCCGCCGGCCGCAGGGCCGGCAACGCCATGGCCAGCGCGGCGAAGTCGTTCACCACCAGCAGGGTATCGAGACCGAGCGTCTTGCGCGAGGCGTCGATCGAAAACGCCCAGTGGTGATTGGTCATCTTGACGGCGTCGCCGTCGACCGGATTGGCGATCGCGATGACCGCGTGGCGCACGCGCCGCGCCGGCAGCCTGTTTAGATAGGCGCGCACCGCGTCGTCGAAGTGCGCGTAGTCGGCGCAGGCCAGGGTGTGCACGTCGCCCACCCGCCCGGCGCCGTATTCGAGCGCGAAGCGCGCGTTGGTGCCGCCGATGTCGGCCAGCAGGCGCGCACCATCGGCATAGGAATCATGAACCATGTTGCCTCCAGTGGAAGAACAGTCGATCAGCGCTGGCGCTGGGCGGACAGGAAATCGCGGTACCAGATGGCACTGTCCTTGAGCGTACGCTCCTGCGTCTCGTAGTCGACGTGGACGATGCCGAAGCGCTTGGCGTAGCCGGAGTTCCATTCGAAGTTGTCGAGCAAACTCCAGAGGAAGTAGCCGCGCACGTCGACGCCCTGCTCCATGGCCGCCTTGAGCGCGTCCAGGTGCATCTGCACGTAGGCGATGCGCTCGGGATCGGCCACCTTGCCGCCGCTGACCGCGTCCGGATTGGCCATGCCGTTTTCGGTGATGTAAATCGGCGGCAGCATGTATTCGGCATTCAGTTTGACCAGCAGTTCGGTCAGCCCCTGCGGATAGATCTCCCAGCCCATGTCGGTGAAACCGAGCTTGCCGGGCGGCGTGCGCGGCGGCGTTTCGGCGCTGCAGAAGGAACGGAAATAGTAGTTCACGCCGAGGAAGTCGATCGGCTGGGCGATGGCGGCGAAGTCGCCGTCGTGCACCACGGGCGCGTTCTGGCCGTGCGCGCGCAGCGCCAGCTCCGGATAGCGGCCCTTGAAGATCGGGTCCATGAACCACTGCACCGAACGCGCGTACTCCAGTTCCGCCATGGCGCGGTCAGCCTCGGAATCGGTAGCCGGGTCGGCCGTCCACTGGTTCAGCACAATGCCCAGCTGGGCCGAGCTGGCGGTGGCGCGCATCGACGTCATCGCCAGGCCGTGCGAGAGCAGCAGGTGGTGCGAGACCTGGATCGCCTGTTTGGCGTCCGCCACGCCGGGCGCGAACTGCGCATTGCCGTAACCGAGGTTGGCGCTGCACCATGGCTCGTTGTGGGTGGCGATGGCCGCGACGCGGTTGCCGAAACGGCGCGCCACTTCGTGCGCGTAGTCGGCGAAGCGGTGCGCGCTGTCGCGATTGAGCCAGCCGCCGTCGTCCTGCAAGCCTTGCGGCAGGTCCCAGTGGTACAGGGTCAGGTGCGCCTTGATATCTTTCGCCGCCAGTTGGTCCAGCAGGCGGTCGTAGAAGCCGAAGCCGGCCTCGTTCCAGGCGCCCTTGCCGCTCGGCTGGACGCGCGCCCATGCCATCGAAAAGCGGTAGGCGTCCACGTTCAGCGACGAAATCAGGCTGACGTCTTCGCGATAGCGGTTGTAATGGTCGCAGGCGACCGTGCCGTCGCTCTTGTCCTTGATGTTGTTCGGGTTCAGGCAGAAGGTGTCCCAGATCGATGGCCCCTTGCCGTCAGCGCTGGCGCCGCCCTCGATCTGGAAAGCGCTGGTCGCGACTCCCCACGTAAAGTCGGCAGGGTAGTGATTGGATTGGTTCATTCTAGAGCTCGATATCGGTGGGGCAATGACGGGACACGCGGCGCCCTTGCAGGCACGCCGCGCCGTGGTCCGCTCCCCCGGGGGAAGCGGACGGGTTGGCGCTACTTAGAAGTCGACGCCGGTGTTAAAGCCGATGGTACGCGGCGGCAGGTACTGCGCCATGTACGGGCCGAAGGAATTGGCGGCGCTGGTCTTGATGTTTTTGTCGGCCACGTTACGCACGAAGGCGTCGACCCACCATTTGCTGGCCGTGTAGCGCAGGCCAAGGTCGGTGCGCACGTAGGCTTTCTGGCGGTCGCCCTCGCCCAGGTTGAACACGCTCAGCCAGGACGCGGTTTCGTAGTGGGTCGAGATACGCGGCACCAGGGTGGCGCCGCCGGCCAGCTCGAAGTTGTGCTGGTATTGCAGCTGCATCGAGAACTTCGGCGCGTGCGGCATGGTGTTGCCGCTTACGTCCAGGCAGGTGCTGATGCCCGGAATGGCGCACTTCGGCAGCGTGTAGTCATTGGTGCCGCCGACCAGTTTGCCCAGCTTGGCGCGGGTGTAGGCCAAGGTCAGTTGCAGCTTGTCGTCGCGCGTGATCTTGGCCGCGATTTCCGACTCCAGGCCCGACACCGTGGCGCCTTCGGCGTTGTTGGTGGCCAGGCCACGGGTGCCGTCCGGATTGGTGATCGGGGCGCTGAACTGGAAGTCCTTGAAGTCCGAGTAGTACAGCGCGTTGTTCATCTTGACCATGCCGCCGAAGAAGGTGCTCTTGGTGCCGATTTCGTAGTTGGTCAGGGTTTCGGCGCCGTACGGACGGCCGCCATCCTGCAGGCCGCCCGACTTGTAGCCGGTGGCGACGCTGGCGTAGACCATGTTGCTGCGGTCCAGGTCATAGTTCACGCGCACCAGGCCCGTGACCTTGCTGCCGTGGTAGACGCCATCGTTCGATGGCACGCCCGGGCTGTAACCCTGGCCAGGAATGCGCGGATCGATCGATGGGGACAGCGGCACCTGGGCCACGTCCTTGTCGTAGTTCCAGGTGTAGCCGTTGCCGCCGACGTTGGTGCGCTTGTCCTTGGTGTAGCGCAGGCCACCGGTCAGGTGCAGGCTCTCGGTGGCGTTCCAGGTGGCCTGGCCGAAGGCGGCGCTCGATGCCACGGTTTCCTTCGGCTGGATGAAGGAACCCTGCCAACTGACGGTGCCTTCCTGGGTGCCGTTGAAGATCGGGATGTCGAAGCGGATGTCGTTCTTTTCAGCCGCGTAGTACAGGCCGAGCTGCCAGTCGATATCGTGCTTGCCGAGCGACTGCAGTTCCAGTTCGTGGCTGTGGTTCTTGTAGTTCGACGAGACCGTGTTGTTGGCCTGGTAGGTCGCGCCCGTGGCAAAGCTGGTCGGCACGGCGACGCCGCCATCCTGGTCGAAGGTGGACGAGCCGGAGAAGCGCGACACGCCGGCGATGTAGTGCAGCGCCATCGAATCGTTGATCGTGTATTCCAGGCGCGAGCGGATCGCATCGGTATCGCGCTTGAGGGTCGGGGCCACGTCGGCCAGGGTCGACCACAGGTCGGTGCCGGCGCGCGGGTTTTGCAGCAAGTTCATGCTCGGGGTGCCGCGGTCGGCGAATTTTTCGTACGAGACGTTCCACTTGAGCGAAGGCGCGATGTTCCACAACAGCGCCAGGCGCACCGCGGTCTGGTCCTGGGAGCCGTATTTCGGGCCGCCGGCGACGAACAGGTTCGGATTGATCGGACGGAAATCGGCATCCTTGCCGCCGCCAGCCTTGAAGGCGGCGCGCTGGTCGGCCAGCGGAATGGCCGGCAGCTTCTGGTAATCGATGTAGCCGTCGTGCTGTTCGTGCACGGCGGAGATGCGCAGGGCCGCGCTATCGCTCAGCGGGATGTTGACCGCGCCACGCGTGCCGAGGCGCTTGTAGTCGCCCATGCCGGCTTCGAAACTGCCCGAGCGTTCACCGATGACCGGTTTGGTGGTCTGCATGTTGACCGCGCCGACGGTGGAGTTGCGGCCCCACAGCGTGCCTTGCGGGCCGCGCAGCACTTCGATCGCTTCCAGGTCGAACAGCAGCGAGGTGGCGCCTTCCGGACGCGGCGAGTAGATGCCGTCGACGAAGCTGGCCACTTCCGGATCGGCGTATTCGGTCTTGGCGCTGTCGTTGCCGATGCCGCGCAAGGTCATGGTGATCACGCCATGGTCGCCCTGGCCGGTGGCCTGGAAGCCCGGCACCAGGTTGACGACGTCCTGGATGGTCTGGACATGGTTGTCCTGGAGCGCGGCGGCGTTGATGGCGGTGATCGCGATCGGGGTTTTTTGCAGCGGGGTCGAACGCTTGGTCGCGGTGACGACGACTTCGGGAATCAGGTTCGAGTCGCCGCTGGCGACACTCTTGCTGACCGCAGGCGCTGCCGGGGCTTGCGCCGCATCCTGGGCGTGCGCCGCGCTGATACCCGCGAGCAAGGTCAGGATGGCAAGTTGAATTGGGGCGCGAGCGCGGCGAAACGCCTGGGTGGCGGTAGATTTCATGCAGTCTCCATTCGGAATTGACCGATTTTTGTTGTTCATGACGTGGCTGGGCGAGAAAACGTTTTCAGATTGCGTGAAAACGATTTCATGGTACATTTCGGTGCATTCCAAAGTCAAACTAAATATTCCGGTGCGACCGCATTTGTCATATTCGCCACACAGGGCCACAAAAAGGGGCAATTCATGAAAGCGTTTCATAATGTGTTGATCGTCGGCGGCGGCACCGCCGGCTGGCTTACCGCCTGCTACCTGGCGCGTACCCTGGGGGGCGGCGCAGGCGCGGCCGGCGTCAGCATCACCCTGGTCGAGTCGCCCGAGATCGGCATCATCGGCGTCGGCGAGGGGACCTTTCCCTCGATCCGCTCGACCCTGGCGGCGATCGGCATCGACGAAGCGCGCTTCGTGCGCGAATGCCAGGCCACCTTCAAGCAGGGCGTACGCTTCAACAATTGGGTGCGTCCGGCCGGCGCGCCCGGCGCCGACCACTACTTCCATCCGTTCAGCCAGCCGAGCCAGCGCCAGGGCGGACCGGAACTGCTGCCGCACTGGCTGCAAGGCACCGCCGGCGCCGGCATCCCCTTTGCCCAAGCGGCGACCATGCAAAAACGCGTGGCCGATGCGGCGCACGGCCCCAAGCGCCTGGGCGATGCCGACTACGCCGGGCCGATGAACTACGCCTACCACTTCGACGCCGGGCGCTTCGCCGCCCTGCTGGCCGAGCATGGGCGCTCGCTCGGCGTGCGCCGCGTGCAGGCCACCGTGGAACGGATCGAACTCGATGCCGGCGGCGCGATCGCCTGCGTGCACACGCGCGAACACGGCGCGCTGGGCGCGGACCTGTACGTGGACTGCACGGGCTTCCGGGCCGCGCTGATCGGCGAAGCGCTCGGCTCACCGTTTCGCAAGATGGACGACGTGCTGTTCGTCGACCGCGCGCTGGCGATGCAGGTGCCCTACCCCGCGCCTGATACGCCGATCCCCTCGTACACCATCTCCACCGCGCACGAAGCCGGATGGACCTGGGATATCGGCCTGCAGCAGCGGCGCGGGATCGGTTATGTGTATTCGAGCCGCCACACCACCATTGAGCGCGCCGAGCAGGTGCTGCGCCAGTACATCGGCGCGGCTGCCGACGGACTCACGCCGCGCCAGCTGAAACTGAACATCGGCTACCGCGATGTGCAGTGGGTGAAAAACTGCGTGGCGGTCGGGCTGTCGGGCGGTTTCCTGGAGCCGCTCGAATCGTCCGGCATCGGCCTGATCGAAACGGCGGCTTACCTGATCGGCCACCTGTTCCCGTTCAACGGCGACAGCGCGCCGGTGGCGGCCCAGTTCAACCGCCTGATGCGCGAGCGCTACGAGCGCGTGGTCGACTTCATCAAGCTGCACTACTGCCTCTCCCAGCGCACCGATTCGGCCTTCTGGACCGACAATACCGATCCGCGTTCGATTCCCGCGTCGCTGCGCGACAAGCTGGCCATGTGGCGCTGCCGGCCCCCGCACCGGCTCGACTTCGTGGCCGACGTCGAGATGTATCCGACGTCGAGCTGGCAGTACGTGCTGTACGGGATGGAGTTCGCCACCGGCCTGCATCCGAGCGCCTGCCATCCGGCGCGGCGCGACGAGGCGGCCGCCGAATTTGCGATGATCGCCAAGCTGGCCGGGCATGCGCTGGCCGACCTGCCGCCGCACCGCGCGCTGGTCGAGCACTTGTGCCAACGACGATGAGGACCAACCGATGAAGAACAACGACATCGGCCCCGTCACCCTGCACCAGGTCGCGCATGCCGCCGGCGTCTCGCCGGCCACCGCATCGCGCTTCATGAACGGCACCGCCAGGGTGTCGGACGCCAAGCGGCGCAGCATCGAAGACGCCATCGAACGCCTGAACTACAAGCCTAACCTGGTGGCGCAAGGCCTGAAAATGGGCAGCACGCGCACCATCGGCGTGCTGACCCAGTCGCTGGTGAGCGGCTACTTCAACGACGCCATGGTCGGCATCGAGGATGCGGTCAAGGCGGCCGGCTATGCGCTTTTGATCATGAGCGGGCACTGGCACGCGCTTGAAGAAGCCGAGCGGGTCGAACTGCTGATCGGGCGGCGCGTGGATGGCGTGGTGATCCTGACCGGGAACATGAGCGACACCCAGATCCTCGATTTTTCACAGCGCGTGCCGATCGTGGCGTTCGGGCGCAAGCTGGAAGGCGAGCGCGTCTTCGGTTTTGTCCTCGACAATTACGGCGCCGCCTGCGAGGCCATGGAACTGCTGATCGAACAGGGGCACCGGCGCATCGCGTTCATTCGCGGCTCCGACGACCAGGAAGATGCGCACGCGCGCCTGGCCGGCTATCGCGACACCTTGGCAAAGCATCGCATCGAGCCCGATCCGGGGCTGATCGTGGCGGGCGACTTCCAGGAGTCCGGCGGCTTGCAGGCGGTCAACCAGCTGCTCACCTCGGGAGCGCGCTTTTCCGCCATTTTCGCGGCCAACGATTTGAGTGCCTACGGCGCACGCCTGGCGCTGTACCGGCGCAGCATCCGGGTGCCGGAAGACGTGTCGATCATCGGTTTCGACGACCTGCATAGTTCGATGTACACCACCCCGCCCCTGACCACGGTGCGCCAGCCGCTGTACGACGTCGGTTCGTGCATCGGGACCATGATGCTGGGGATGATCGGACATCACGAGGTGAAGGTGCCGTTGCCGGCACTGAGCCTGGTGGTGCGCGAATCGGTGCGGCGGCTGACTTAGGCGATGCTGCGCCGCAGGCGCGCGCTGGCGCCGGCGGCGATATCCTCGAACGCCGAATCGAGCGTCGTAAACACGTCCCAGCGCGCCACGCCGCGCTGTGCGGCAATCATGTCGATCACGCGCAACTCCAGCTCTTCCTCGCGCTTGCCTTTCCAGAGTTTGTCCGCCAGGGCCACCGACAGCTCCTCGAACGAATTATCGGCATGCTGCCATGCTGCGTGCGATACGCAGCAGCGCGCTACGGCCGGCTGTACGCCATTGGCCAGCATCATGGCCTGGCCTTCCGGTTCGTGGCGTGAACCCGGACCGTCGAGTTCCTCGGGATAGGTGATTTTACCGGCGTCGTGCACGGCCACCCCCAGCTCGATCAGGCGGGCATCGAAGCGGACCTGCAAGCCGGTGTAGGCGTTCATGAGCTCATCGGCGGCTTCGCCGACCAGCTGCACGTGCCGCAGCAGCCGCTCGTTGGCGCCTAGCGCGCGAAGCAAGGCATAGGCATCGGAACGATCAATCAACATGGGCTAATTATTCAATGCGACGAACCGTACTGCAAGCTTGCAGCGTTGGACGACAAGCGGTCGGCGGATTAGCGCCACGTTTGCCGGAAGGCGTGGACGTGCGCGGTGATATCTTCCGGCGCGAGCGTCAGCACCCACTGCTCGAACGACAGCGCCGGGTCGTGCAGTGCATTCATGAAGCTGGCGCGGCACGCGGCCATGAATTCGCCGAGCTCCCTGCCCTGATAGCCGGTGTGCGCGGCGACCAGCGTGCCGTTCCAGACCAGTTTGGCGCGCTTGTGCGTTTCGTGTTCGTCGATCGCCTTGAGGTATTGCGGACGCGCTTCGGTGAACATGTCGGTGAAGATGCGCTGTTCCCAGTCGGCCCGTTCGGCATCGCGCTCGGGCGAGCTGCGCCCGCCATCCCAGGCTGACCAGGTATAGCGGTCCAGTTCCGGCTTGTCTGCTATCCACGCAAGGAACGCGGTGTACGAGGGCCGCTTGGCATCGCGCACGCGGCTGGCGGCGTTGCGGTTGTCGAGCAGGTAGATCTGGCGATGGAAATACGGGGTCGAGGCGGCGAATTCGAACACGTCGTCGAGCGTCTCGAAGCCTTGCAGGTAGCGCGCGTGGTCGTAGCCGAGCAGGGCGAAGGTTTTGGCGACATCGCGCGTGATGAGGATCTCGGCGAACACCTGGTCGTTGTCGCGCAGGAGTTTCCACAGGCCGTCATGGCCGTACTTGAGGCCCATCTTGTGGGCGATGCGGCCCATCAGGTTGCCCAGGTCGTTGAAGGCGTAGTACGACGCGGCGAATGCCATTTCTTCCGCCGGGGTGGTAATCAGGTCGATCTGCATGGACCGGAAATCGAAGGACACCACGTCGCCGTTGACGATCAGGTCTTGCGGCGCGAAGGCGGCCTTGACCTGGTCGATCCAGTCGGGCGGCAGGTGGGACGATTCGATCAGGATGTCGCTGTCGCCGAAGGTGTCCTTTTGGCCGTACGCGAGAATCGGCATGCTGGCAATTGCGGGGAACAGCGCGCGCAGCATGTCGATCACGGCGGCAGTGATGGCGGCGTGATCGACAGCCGACTGGCGGGTGACGCCGACGTGTTTCATGGCGTTTCCACCCATGGGGGTACTCCTTTTATGTGCGGATTTTCGACAGCAGCTTGGTGGTCGAACGGTCGTGTTCGAAGTCGATGGCGATGGCCTGGCCGCCGTAGGCCAGCACGGCCTGGCCTTCGGGGATGGCCTGCATGTCATAGTCGCCGCCTTTCGCGTAAATGTCGGGACGCGCTTCGAGGACCACTTCGAGCGCGGTGTCTTCGTCGAAGTCGACCACCAGGCTCACCGATTCGAGCGCGGCCAGCACGGCCATGCGGTCCTGCGCGGTGTTGAGCGGACGGTCGTCGCCCTTGCCGAGGCGTTTGACCGAGGCGTCGGTGTTGGCCGCGACCACCAGCGAGGCGCCCAGGGCGCGCGCTTGCGCGAGGTAGGTCACGTGGCCACGGTGCAGGATGTCGAACACGCCGTTGGTCAGGACCACTGGTTTGGGGAGGGCGGCGATGCGGGCGGCGAGGTCGAGGCGGGTGCAGATTTTGTTTTCGAAGTCGGGCATGTGGGCTTACGGTGTAATTCAATTAGATGCCCCCGTCGTCTCTGGCATTGCCAGAACCGACTTCCCGCGCCAAGGCGGCACTCGGCGGGAACGACGGTGGTGGCGGGGACGGTGGGGGGTTACTCTTCCTCTTCCTCGTCCACCGCCATCGACAAATCGTTCGAGCGCGATGCGGCGGCGCCGCCGGGTTCCTTGCGGTCGCCGCGCAGCTTGATCTGCAGGCGCAGGCCGTTGGCCGAGTCGGCGTTGCGGATCGCTTCGTCGTAGCCGATCTGCCCGCGGTTGTACAACTCGTACAGCGCCTGGTCGAAGGTGCACATGCCCAGCTCGCGCGACTTGTGCATGATCTCCTTGATCGACTGAAAATTCCCCTTCAGGATCATCTCGCTGATCGTCGCCGTATTGAGCAAAATCTCGATGGCCGCCTTGCGCCCCTTGCCGTCTTCCGTGCGCACCAGCCGCTGCGAAACGATCGCGCGCAGGTTCGACGACAGGTCCATCAGCAGCTGGTTGCGCCGCTCTTCCGGGAAGAAGTTGATGATCCGGTCCATGGTCTGGTTCGAGTTGTTCGCGTGCAGGGTGCCCAGGCACAGGTGGCCCGTTTCGGCGAAGGCGATGGCGTGCTCCATCGTCTCGGTATCGCGGATTTCGCCGATCAGGATCACGTCCGGCGCCTGGCGCAGGGTGTTTTTCAGCGCCGCGTGCCACGAATGCGTGTCCACCCCGACTTCGCGGTGGGTGATCAGGCAGCTCTTGTTCCTGTGGACATACTCGACCGGGTCTTCCACCGTGATGATGTGCCCCGCCGAATTGGCATTGCGGTAATCGATCATCGCCGCCAGGGTGGTCGACTTGCCCGAGCCCGTGCCGCCTACCACCAGCACCAGGCCGCGCTTGGTCATCACGACCTCTTTCAGCACTTCCGGCAGGTCGAGTTTCTCGAAATTCGGGATTTCGGACGCGATCGTGCGCACCACCATCGCCACGCACTGCTGCTGCACGTAGACATTGACGCGGAAACGGCACACATTCGGCAAGGAAATTGCAAAATTACATTCCATTTCCTTCTCGAACTCATTGCGTTGCTTGTCGTTCATTAACGACAGGGCCAGCGCGCGCGTGACTTCGCCGGTCAGCTTTTGCTGACTCATCGGTTTCATGGAACCCTGAAACTTCATGCTCGGAGGAAAATCAGCCGAGATGAACAGGTCGGAACCGCCCTGATGGTGCATCACGGTCAGTAATTTATGGATGTAGGCCTGCGCTTCCAGAGGGCCAAAAGTGGTGGACATGCTCGCCTTTCAAGTAGTCGGCAGGTCGAAAATCCGCCTGCGGCCCAATTATATCGACTGCATTCCGGTAGAATATAATTTCTTTGCTGACTCATAAGCAACATCGTGTCACGACGGTCGCGCCGCGCCTGTCCTCTTCCTGCCCTCACCTTTATGACCCTGACCGAACTGAAATATATCGTTGCCGTCGCGCGTGCGAGACATTTCGGACATGCCGCCGAGGCCTGTTACGTCGCCCAACCCACCTTGTCGGTCGCCATCAAGAAGCTCGAAGACGAGCTGGGCGTGGTGCTGTTCGAGCGTGGCGGCGCGGAAATTTCCGTCACCCCGCTCGGGGCGCAGATCATCGCGCAGGCCGAACGCGTGCTGGAGCAGACCGCCGCCATCAAGGAACTCGCCAAGCAGAACAAGGACCCGCTGGCCGGGCCGCTGCGCCTGGGCGTGATCTATACCATCGGCCCCTACCTGCTGCCGCCGCTGGTGAAGAACATCATCGAGCGGGTGCCGCAAATGCCGCTGATCTTGCAGGAAAACTTCACAGTGCGCCTGCTCGAACTGCTGCGCCAGGGCGAACTGGACGCGGCCATCATGGCGCTGCCGCTGCCGGAACACGGCATGTCGATGCAAACCCTGTACGACGAACCGTTTGTCGTGGCCGTGCCGCAAAACCATCCCTGGGCCAAGCGCAGCGCCGTCTCGGCCCAGGATTTGAAATCCGAAACGATGTTGTTATTAGGCAACGGTCACTGCTTCCGCGACCAGGTGCTGGAAGTGTGCCCGGAAATGGCGCGCTTTTCGTCGCCCGGCAATGGCATGCAGCGTACCTTCGAGGGTTCGTCGCTGGAAACGATCCGCCACATGGTTGCCAGCGGCATCGGCCTGACCGTGCTGCCGCGCGCCTCGGTCCCGGACATGCAATCGCGCAGCAATATGCTGGCCTTCGTGCCGTTCGAGGCGCCGGTGCCGGAGCGCCGCGTGGTCATCGTGTGGCGCAAGAGCTTTACCCGGCGCGCCGCGATCGACGCGGTGTGCGAGGCAGTCGCCGCCTGCGAGCTGCCGGGCGTCGACATGTTCATGCCCGATGGGGTCGTGCCCGATGCGGGATAAGCAAGCCGAGGCACGATGAGCGGCACGCCCGGGTCGGGGAGCGCCTTGCTTGGCGCGCTCCTGGCCATCGCGCCCCGCGCGGGAACGCCAGCCCTGAGCAATTCGCCCGGCACCGCCCCCACCCTATTCGTTGCTCTCCCGCGCTAAGGAGGGCGCCAGCATGCCTGCGGCGGGCTTGGCAAGGTCGCGCGCCCGCCCCACCAGGCCGAAAAAACGAGGCCTGTTCCGGACCGGTTCGATTGCGTCCATGGGAAATATGGTGCGATAGCAAAAACGCTACAATTGTATTTACCTAAGCGACCCATCGCGTCTGGCGCCACCGCGCCGGATCTGCCGCCGAACTCGCCCTTTTCGACAGGAGTGGATGCTCAACATGTTTGCGACCAAACTACTCAGCCTGAAAGATACAGCGGCCACTGTCGCCAGCGAGATCGCGCCTTTCGCTTCCGCGGTCGACAGCGAGGCCGCCTGGCCTGCCCGTTCGATGGCCGCGCTGTCGAAGGCCGGGCTGATGGGGCTGCAAGTGCCCGAACAACTCGGCGGCCATGGCCAGGGCCTGCTCGCGCTGGCGGTGCTGACCGAAACGCTGGGCAAGGCCTGCCCGTCGTCCGCGCTGTGCTTCGGCATGCATTGCGTGGGGACGGCGGTGATCGCCGCCAAGGCGACATCCTACCAATCCGAACATTATCTGAGCAAGATTGCGCGCGGCGAGCATATCACCACCCTGGCCCTGTCCGAAAGCGGGACCGGCGCCAATTTCTATCTGTCCGAAACGCTGATTACCCTCGCCGGCGGCCAGTTCCTGGTCAATGGCACCAAGCAGTTCGTCACCAACGGCGGGCGCGCCGACTCGTACGTGATCTCGGCACTGAGCCCGGATTCCGGCGAAATTGGCGACGTGAGCTGCCTGATCGTCGACAGCGACGCCGCCGGGGTCGAATGGCTTGAACCCTGGCACGGCTTCGGCATGCGCGGAAACTCGTCGCGCGGCATGCGCCTGACGGATGCGCAGGTGCCGCTCACCAATCTGTTGGGCGATACCGGCGACCAGATCTGGTACGTGTTCGAAGTCATCGCGCCCTACTTTCTCATGGCAATGGCGGGCAGTTACCTCGGCATCGCGCAATCCGCACTCGAGGCCGTTGGCGAGCATATGCGCACGCGGCGCTACAACCATACCGGCGACTCGTTGCGCCACATCGAGCCGTTGCAGATGAAGTACGCCGACATGTGGAGGTCCATCGAAAAGACACGGCAACTGCTGTACGCGGCCGGAGAACGCGGCGACCGCGGCGACCCGGACGCGCTCCCGTTCATTTTGTCCTGCAAGGCCGATGCCGCCGAGACCGCCGTGGCGGTCACCAATGAAGCGATGACGATTTGCGGCGGGATCGCCTACCGCGAGAACAGCCGGGTGAGCCAGATGCTGCGCGATGCACGCGCCGGGCATGTGATGTCCCCGACCACCGACATGCTGAAAATCTGGACCGGGCGCTCATTGCTGGGCTTGCCGTTACTGTGACAGCGCCGTGAACTATAAACTCCTCCTTCTCATCGTCCCGGACCCGCACGCGGACATCGATGGCGCGCTCGCGCAGGCGCTCAAGGAGCAGCAGCTCGACGCCGTCCTGGCTGCGCCGGCACGCGCCGTCGAGTGCATCCAGGAACTGATCGGCCAGGACCGCGAACCGTCGGTCGTTCTGGTCGGGCCGGGCATCGGCAATGCTGCCTCGATTGCCCGTCGGATTCGCACTGTCTGGCCGGTCGGACAGATTCTCTTCATACCATCCAGGGAACAGGTCGAGGCGGTACAAACCGACTTGCGGTTTGTGCCCATGCTTGGCCCGAACTGGTCCCTGGTGCCGCTGGGCGATCCGCGCCTGGGCGAGAAGTTGATGCGCGCAGTGCAGGCAAGCCGCCAGCGCTCGCGCCTGCGGACCACCCTGGACCGCGCCAACCTCCGGCTGGCGGAACCCAAAGCGGTCGATAGCGTCGCCTATCGCCAATCGGTGATTTCGGAGCATTACCTGGCCAGTTTGCTGCAGCACTCGTCGGATGCGATTTTCTCGCTCGGTCCGCACGATAACGTCCTGTACTGGAGCACGGGGGCGGAGCGGCTGTTCCAGTGTCGCCCGCGCCACAACCAGCCGGCTGCCGAGCTGCCGTTCTGGTCACCCATGCTCGACGCGCTACTGACGCGACTCCATGCCGGCGCACCGCCATTGACAGCGAAAATGAGCACCGTCATCGATGCCCAAACGCTGCACCTGGAAGTGTCGCTGGCACGGGTGCAGGATGAAAGCCACACGTTTATCGGTACCTCAATCTCGGCGCGCGATGTCTCCGACGTCGTGCATGCCATCGAAACGGAACGTGCGGGGCGCCAGAATGCCGAGCGCCTGGGGCGCCTCAAGGACGAGTTCCTTGCCCTGCTCTCGCATGAACTGCGCACGCCGCTTACTGCCGTCATCGGTCGCACTCAACTTCTGCGCATTCAACACCCCGACGCGCCCGACCTGCAGCACTCGCTCAATATTATCGAACGCAACGCCAAACTGCAGGCCAAGCTGATCGAGGATCTGCTGGATGTGTCCTCGATCGTCACCGGCAAGCTCACCCTGGAGCTGCACGACATCGCGCTGGTCGACCTGCTGCGCGCGGCCACCGATTCGGTGCAGGCAATGAGCGACGCCAAGCAACTCAAGCTGGTCACGCACTATGCCGTCGGCGCGGTGACGATAGCGGGCGACGTGCACCGGCTCCAGCAGGTGCTCTACAATATCCTGAGTAATGCAATCAAGTTCACGCCGGAAGGCGGCACGATTCAGGTGCGCGCTTCCCTCGTCCCGGACAGCCTGGTGCAGATCGTCATCGAAGACAGCGGGTGCGGTATCGCTGCCGAATTCCTGCCGTATGTGTTCGACAAATTCGGCCAGGAAGACGCCTCGAGCACGCGCCGCCATGGCGGCCTGGGAATCGGCCTGTCGATTGCGAAACAGCTCACCGAAATGCATTCAGGGACCATTGCGGTGACAAGTCCGGGGCGCGCGCTGGGCACCAGCTTTACGCTACGCTTTCCCCTTGCTTCCGTGGGAGACGGCACAGGGGCTGCCCGCCAGCAGCCGGCGATGCCAGCGGCGCAGTCGCGCATGCTTGCACAGCGCCGCATTCTCCTCGTGGAAGACATCGCCGATACGCGCGAGTTGGTGAAAGACGTACTGAGCGCACATGGCGCGCACGTGCTCACGGCACCATCTGCACTCCTCGCGCTTGATTTGCTCGGTAGCGAAGCGCTCGACATGGTCGTGAGCGATATCGGCATGCCGCAGATGGATGGCTACCAGCTGATCGGCGAGATACGGCGGCGTGGCTTTGCCGGCGACACCTTGCCGGCGGTCGCATTGACCGCATACGCCAGCCCGCTGGATCGCCAGAGGGCGTTCGATGCCGGTTTTCAGGCCCATGTGGCAAAGCCGTATATCGTGACGCAACTGGTGGACACGCTGACCGCGCTTCTGGCGCGGCAGGACCAGCCGGTTCGCTGAGCGAGGCCGCGCGCGGCTTGCCAGAGCAACGCGGCGTTCACGTTTCCCTGCAAACACAGTAAAATCCAAGCCTCGTCCACGACAGTCGCGCCAGCGATCCGACCATGAACAAGTTGTCGCTGTACTTCCGCCTGATCCGGCTGGACAAGCCGATCGGCATCCTGCTGCTGCTCTGGCCCACCTTGATCGCCCTGTGGCTCGCCGCGCGCGGCACGCCCGACCCCGTCATCGTCGTCATCTTCACCTTAGGCACCATCCTGATGCGCTCGGCCGGCTGCGCCATCAACGATTACGCCGACCGCGACTTCGACAAGCACGTCAAGCGCACCGCCGAACGCCCCCTCACCAGCGGGCGCATCAAGAGCTGGGAAGCGCTGGCCGTCGCCGCCACCCTGTCCATCATGTCCTTCCTGCTGATCCTGCCGCTCAACGCCCTGACCAAGCAGCTCTCGGTGGCGGCCGTCATCATCGCCGGCAGCTATCCCTACTTCAAGCGCTTTTTCGCCATTCCCCAGGCCTACCTGGGCATCGCCTTCGGCTTCGGCATCCCGATGGGCTTTGCCGCCGTGCAGGACCAGGTGCCGGCCGTGGCCTGGTGGCTGCTGCTGGCTAATGTGTTCTGGGCTGTGGCCTACGACACCGAATACGCCATGGTCGACCGCGACGACGACATCCGGATCGGTATCCGCACCTCGGCCATCACCTTCGGACGCTTCGACGTGGCCGCCGTCATGCTGTGCTATGGGGCCGCGCTGGCCATCATCCTGGTGTGCGGCTGGCTCGAAGGCTTGCGCGCCTGGTTCGTCGGCGGTGTCGCCGTGGCCGCCGCAGTGGCGCTTTATCACTACACTTTGATCCGTGGGCGCGAGCGCATGGCTTGTTTTGCAGCTTTTCGCCACAACAATTGGTTGGGTGCGGCCCTTTTTGCCGGGGTGGCGTTAGACTACGCTTTCAGCTGATGTTGTTCCGATAACACGGAAAGTCAATATTGCTAGCGCGCAAGTTCGACATCGACGCGCTCGGACCGCTGGGCTTTCCTATCAATTCACTTACGAGGTAACAAAACATGATCGAATCCATCCCAACCAAACCAGGCGCGCGCGACCAGTTGGTGAACGACCTGAAATCCGTGATCCAGGATGCCGAACAGTGGCTGCGCCACGGCAGCCAGCTGACCGGCGAAGAACTGCAAGCGGCCAAGGCCAAGTTCGAGCGCACCCTGACGAGCGCCAAGGCGGACCTGATTCGCCTGGAAGAAGCGGTGGTTCAAAAAACCAAGGTCGCGGCCAAGGCGACTGACGAGTACGTGCAGGAAAACCCGTGGAAAGCGGTCGGGATCGGCGCTGCCGCCGGCTGCATCATCGGCATGCTGATTTCGCGCAGGTAAGGCGCATGGCGATCGCCGAATCGGTGGGGCGGATCGGGGCGACCCTGGTCGCCATGGTGCAAACGCGGCTGGAACTGGCCGCGGTCGAGGTGCAGGAGGAGCTGCAACGCTTTCTTGGGTATGTCGTGCTTGCGCTGGCGTCGCTGATCCTGTTCGGCATCGCCGCGTTATTGCTGGTGCTGCTGGTGGTGGTGATTTTCTGGGATAGCTACCGGCTCGAAGCCATTGGCGGCATGGCGGCGCTGTTTGGCGTCGCCGGCGGCGTGATTGCGATGCGGGTCAAGCGCAGTTTCGACGCGCGTCCGCGTCTGCTGGGAGCGACCGTGGCTGAACTGAACAAGGACGTCAATTTCATCAGGAATGCGGGGCACGCCGATGAGTAACGACAAACTGTCGCTGGCCGAACGGCGCGAGGCGCTGATTGTGCAGTGTTCGATGCAGCGGCGCGATGCGGCGCGCGAAATTGGCGCGCTGATGACGCCCTTGCGTCATCCGGCGGGCGGGATCGGCAAACTGTTTGGCGGCGGCGCGATGAAGCTGCCGCTGGGGATTGCCAGTACCGTGATCGGACTGGTGGTGGCCAAATCGGGCAAGGTGTTGCCGATGCTGACCATTGGCCTGTCGCTGATCAAGGCGGCGCGCAGTGTGATGGGGATAGTGCGTAAAAAACACAGCTAGCGTCCGTCGTTCCTCGCTAACCCGTCGTTCCCGCTACCCCGTCGTTCCCGCCGAGTGCCGCCTTGGCGCGGGAACGACGATGGGGGAACGACGATGGAAGTGTCGCGAACGACGGGCAGTCAGCCCGCCCCCAACTCATCCCCCAACTCCCTGCCCCGCGCCGCAGCCGCCTTGATCGCGGCAACCACCTTCTCCTTCACGCCACTGTCCTCCATGCTGCACAAGGCCGCATAGGTCGTGCCGCCCTTCGACGTCACACGCTCCCTGAGCACCGACACCGCGTCATCCGACTGCGCCGCCAGTTGCGCCGCGCCGGTGAATGTGGCCAGCGCCAGTTGCTTGCCCTGCTGCGCCGACAAGCCCATCTCCTCGGCCGCCTGCTGCATCGCCTCGATAAAATAAAACACATACGCCGGCCCGCTGCCCGACACCGCCGTCACCGGATCGATCATGTCCTCGCCATCGAGCCACACGGTCTGGCCGACGGCCTTCATGATGCCGTCCGCCGCCGCCTTCTGCGCCGCGCTCACGCCCGCCGTGGCCACCATGCCGGTGATGCCAAGCCCGATCAGTGCCGGCGTATTCGGCATGGTCCGCACAATCGCGCCGTAGCCACCGAGCCAGCGCGACAAATCCGCCGCCCGGATACCCGCCGCAATCGACAGGATCAGCGGCGCGCCGGTCAACTGCGGCAGCAGCGCCGCCGCCACGTCACGCATCTGCTGCGGTTTAACCGCCAGCACGATCGCATCGCACGCGGCCAGCGCGCCATCGATCGCGCCGCTGGTGCTCACGCCATGCTGCGCCTTGAGCCGCGCCAGCGCATCGGCATTCGGATCGACCACGTGAATATCCGCCCCCGCGGCCAGCTTGCCCGCCAGGCCGGCGATCAGCGCCGACGCCATGTTCCCACCACCGATAAACGCAATTTTCATAGCCACCCTTATTAGTATTGTCTTTATTCGTAGTGCCGCGATCCGAAGATCGCACTGCCGACCCGCACGATGGTCGCACCTTCCGCGATCGCCGCGCCCAGGTCGGCCGACATGCCCATCGACAGCGTATCGAGCGCCAACCCGCCCGCGCGCAGCCGCTCGTACAGCACCCGCAACTGGCGAAACGCGACGCGCTGCCGGTCAACCTGGGCCTGCGCTTCCGGGATCGCCATCAGCCCGCGCAGGCGCAAGTGTGGCAGTTGCGCCACTGCGCGGGCCAATTCGGGTAATGCTTCCGGAGTGACACCACTCTTGCTAGCTTCACCACTGATGTTAACTTGTAGACAGACATTCAAGGGCCCCAGTTGCGGCGGGCGTTGTTCCGATAAACGCTGCGCTATCTTGAGCCGTTCGACGGTATGCACCCACGCGAAGCCGGCCGCGATGGGGCGCGTCTTGTTGCTCTGTATGGGGCCGATGAAGTGCCATTCCATTGGCGCGGCCGGCAGCGCGTGCGAAACCGCGGCAATTTTATCCAATGCTTCTTGCAAGTAATTCTCTCCGAACGCATACTGCCCGGCGGCAGCGGCTTCCAGTACGGCCTCGGCAGGAAAAGTCTTGGAAACGGCGAGCAATTGCACGTCGTTCCGGGAGCGGCCTGCGGCGTCGGCCGCAGCAACAATACTCGCATCGACAGCTTGCAAGTTCTGGACGATTGTGGACATAATCATTTTCGGCGGGCAATTCAATGCAGGTCGGTCGTTGCGAAATGCGCATACCATCGGCACGCGCCCAATCACGGCACAGGGATTATAAATGGACATCTCCGAATTACTCGCATTCTCCGTCAAGAACAAGGCATCCGATTTGCACCTCTCATCCGGCTTGCCGCCGATGATACGCGTGCACGGCGACGTTCGCCGCATCAATCTGCCGCCGCTGGAGCACAAGGATGTGCACGGCATGATCTATGACATCATGAATGACGGCCAGCGCAAGCAGTACGAAGAAATGCTCGAATGCGATTTCTCGTTTGCGATTCCGGGCCTGGCGCGCTTCCGCGTCAACGCCTTCAATCAGGAGCGCGGCGCGTCGGCAGTACTGCGGACCATTCCTTCAAAAATCCTGAGCCTGGAAGACCTCAACGCCCCGCGCATTTTCGCCGAACTGGCGATGCGCCCGCGCGGCCTGGTGCTGGTCACCGGCCCGACCGGTTCGGGCAAGTCGACCACCCTGGCGGCGATGGTCAACCACCTCAATGAAAACGAGTATGGCCACATCCTGACCATCGAAGACCCGATCGAATTCGTGCACGACTCGAAGAAGTGCCTGATCAACCAGCGCGAAGTCGGCCCGCACACGCTGTCGTTCAACAACGCGCTGCGCTCGGCGCTGCGCGAAGATCCGGACTGTATTCTGGTGGGCGAGCTGCGCGACCTGGAAACCATCCGCCTGGCCCTGTCGGCCGCGGAAACGGGCCACCTTGTGTTCGGCACGCTGCACACCTCCTCGGCCGCAAAAACCATCGACCGTATCGTCGACGTGTTCCCGTCCGAAGAAAAAGAAATGGTCCGCGCGATGTTGTCCGAATCGCTGCAGGCCGTCATTTCGCAGACCCTGCTCAAGACGAAAGATGGTTCCGGCCGTATCGCCGCGCACGAAATCATGATCGGCACGCCGGCGATCCGCAACCTGATTCGCGAAGCGAAGATCGCGCAGATGTACTCCGCGATCCAGACCGGCAGCTCGGTCGGCATGCAAACGCTGGACCAGAACCTGACCGACCTGGTTCGCCGCAACGTCATCTCCGGCGCTGCTGCGCGTTCGGCCGCCAAAACGCCGGAAAACTTCCCCGGCTAATTTTTAGGAATATTTAATGGAACGCGACCAGGCCTCAAAATTCATGTTCGATCTGCTGCGTCTGATGACCAGCAAGAACGGCTCGGACTTGTTCATCACCGCCGGTTTTCCGCCGGCGATCAAGATCGACGGCAAGATCACCCCGGTGTCGGCCCAGCCGCTCACACCATCGCACACCGCCGACCTGGCGCGCGCGATCATGAACGACAAGCAGACCGCCGGCTTCGAGCTGACCAAGGAAGCGAACTTCGCGATCAGCCCGGGCGACCTGGGACGCTTCCGGGTCTCGGCCTTCATCCAGATGAGTTCTGTCGGCATGGTCCTGCGTACCATTACCACGGCCATTCCGCGCCTCGACGACCTGGGCCTGCCGGATGTCCTGAAAGACATCGTGATGACCAAGCGTGGCCTGGTGATCATGGTCGGTGCGACCGGTTCGGGTAAATCGACGACGCTGGCGGCCATGGTCGGGCACCGCAACGAAAACAGCTACGGGCATATCATCACGATCGAAGACCCGGTCGAATACGTTCACCCGCACAAGAACTGCGTGATCACGCAGCGCGAAGTGGGCGTCGACACCGAGTCGTTTGAAGTGGCGCTGAAAAACTCGCTGCGCCAGGCGCCGGACGTGATCCAGATCGGCGAGATCCGCGACCGCGAAACGATGGAACACGCGATTGCCTTCGCCGAAACCGGTCACCTGTGCATGGCCACCCTGCACGCCAACAGCGCCAACCAGGCGCTCGACCGCATCATCAACTTCTTCCCCGAAGAGCGCCGCCAGCAGTTGCTGATGGACTTGTCGCTGAACTTGAAGGGCATGGTGTCGCAGCGCCTGATTCCGATGAAGGAATCCAAGGGCCGCTGCGTGGCGATTGAAATCATGCTCAACTCCCCGCTCATTTCGGACCTGATCTTCAAGGGCGATGTGCACGAGATCAAGGAGATCATGAAGAAGTCGCGCGAACTGGGCATGCAGACCTTCGACCAGGCGCTGTTCGACCTGCACGAAGCCGACAAGATCACCTACGAAGACGCGCTGCGCAACGCCGACTCGGTCAATGACCTGCGCCTGAACATCAAGTTGAACGGCAAGGAAGCCAAGAACCGCGATCTCTCGCACGGCACCGAGCATCTGGGTATCGTGTGACGGGCGCGCTCGATTTCAAGGCGGCCGATATTTCGGGCACGCCGGTGGACCTGGCCATGTACAAGGGCCAGGTTGTGCTGGTCGTGAACACGGCCAGCGCGTGCGGCTTTACGCCGCAGTACAAGGGCCTTGAAATCGTGTACCAGCAGTTCAGGAACAAGGGCGTGGCGGTGCTGGGATTTCCGTGCAATCAGTTCCGCGGACAGGAGCCCGGCAGCGAGAGCGAGATCGGCGCGTTCTGCGAGAAGAACTACGGCGTCACGTTTCCGCTGTTTGCCAAGATCGATGTCAATGGCGATAACGCGCATCCGCTGTTCCAGCACTTAAAAAAAGCGGCGCCCGGATTGCTGGGTACCGAGCGGATCAAGTGGAACTTCACCAAGTTCCTGATCGGGAAAGACGGCAGCGTGTACAAGCGCTACGCGCCGCTCACCAAGCCGGAAGAGCTGGTGGCAGATATCGAAAAGCTGCTCACCGAATAGACACTGCTTGTCACGCAGTACCCGCTTCATCCGCATCCCACCGTCATCCTCCACCGTCGTTCCCGCACAGGAATGACGAGGGCTCCTACATTCACAAAACAAATATCCTTCATCAAATAATGTGCTTACATCATTCAAAAAATGAATGACAAGCATTCGAATTTGAAATTGGAGTTATATGCTGCGATGCCGCATAATGTGTACATACCAACAAGACACATTAAACAAGGATCGATATGAACATCGTGAAGAACATGGAAGCCGTCCTCATCGCCGCAGTCGCACTGACCTTCGTCACCGCCATGGCCTCGGCTGAAGCACCGCGCGCCCGCAGCGCCGCACCGACCTCGCCGGCTGCCGCCGCCAAGGCCGACACCGACATGACGACCATCGTCGTCACCGGCAAGCGCCTCTCCGCAGCAGAAAAAGCAAAGCAGGCCGCGTAATCTCAGGCCAGCGCCTGGTCGATCAACTCGATCCAGTGCGCGACAGGCGTCTGCGTGCCTGATTGAAGGTGTGTCTGGCAGCCGATATTGGCCGACACAATCAGCTCCGGGTTGGTGGCCTGCAAACTGGCCAGCTTGCGATCCCGTAATTCAGTCGCCAGCGCAGGCTGCAGCACCGAATAGGTACCGGCCGAACCGCAGCACAGATGGCTGTCTGCACACAGCGTCACATCGACGCCGGCAGCACGCAATACCCCTTCCACCTTGCCGCGGATCTGCTGTCCGTGCTGCAGGGTGCAAGGCGGATGAAACGCCACCCGCTTCGCCACTTTCCCCTTCAGCTTCGCTACCAGTTCAGCCTCGAACTGCGGCATGATCTCGCTCAGGTCGCGCGTCAGCATCGCAATGCGCGCAGCCTTGGCGGCGTAGGCGCTGTCGTGCGCCAGCAGGTGTCCGTATTCCTTGACCGTGACGCCGCAACCCGACGCCGTCATCACGATCGCCTCGATTTGCCCACGCTCGACCAGCGGCCACCAGGCGTCAATATTGCGGCGCATGTCATCAAGGCCGCCTTCCTGGTCGTTCAGATGGTAGCGCAGCGCGCCGCAGCAGCCGGCCTTGGGTGCGGCCAGCAACTGCACGCCAAAGGCATCGAGCACCCGTGCGGTGGCGGCGTTGATATCGGGCGCCATCGTGCTTTGCACGCAGCCTTGCAGCACCAGCATCTTGCGCGCATGTTCCCGCGCCGGCCAGTGGCCGGCACTGCGCGTCTTGGGCAGCTTGTCTTGCAGTGCCGGCGAGAGCAGCGGCCGGACCAGCTGGCCGGCCTTGAACGCCGGCCGGAAAATCCACGCGCGCGGCAGCGCTTCCTTGAGCACCGCGCGCTTGATGCGTTCACCGAGCGGCCGCTGGACGCGTTCTTCGACCACCCTGCGGCCGATGTCGGCCAATCGTCCGTAGCGCACGCCCGACGGACACGTCGTCTCGCAGTTGCGGCACGTCAGGCAGCGGTCCAGGTGGGTCTGGGTCTTGGCGGTGACCGGCGCACCTTCGAGCACCTGCTTGATCAGGTAGATGCGCCCGCGCGGGCCGTCGAGTTCATCACCCAGCAGCTGGTAAGTGGGACAGGTGGCGGTGCAGAAGCCGCAATGCACGCAGGCGCGCAGGATCGCTTCGGCTTCGTCGCCATCGGGCGTGCCCTTGATGAAATCGGCGAGATTGGTTTGCATTAGTACATCCGTCCGGGATTGAAAACCTGCGACGGATCGAAGGCCGCCTTCAGGCGTTGATGAATCCTGGCGACGCCTGGCGCCAGCGGCTGGAACACGCCTACGCCCTTGTCGCCGCCCCGGAACAGGGTCGCGTGGCCGCCCACCGCCGTCACCGCGCGCCGTATATTTTGCGCCATCGCCGCGTCGGCATCGACCTTGAGCCAGCGCTGCGCGCCGCCCCACTCGATCAGCTGCGCGCCGCGCAGGATGATGGCGCCCGTGGTCGACGGCACCGACAGCCGCCACAGGCTGCCCTCGCCATCGAAAAACGCATGCCGCTGCTCGCGCAGCGCCGCCCAGAAGGCATCGCCGTCATCGACCGGCTGCCCGCCCAGCGTGCGCGCGGCGGCAACGACGGCCGCCTGCGCGCCCGACAGGCGCACAGTGAGCACGCCGGCATGCCAGCAACTGGCCGATATCGGCAGCGGCAGGCCGGCCCATTCGTTCAGGTGCCGCAACGCGTCGATTTCATCCATCGCAAAGCGCAAGGTGGTGTCGCACAACGGACGTGGCAGCACCTTGATGGAATGCTGCAGCATCAGCCCCAGCGTACCCATGGAACCGGCCAGCAGGCGCGATACGTCGTAGCCGGCCACGTTCTTCATGACCTGGCCGCCGAAGGTGAGCACCTCGCCCTTGCCGTCCATGAGGACCGCGCCGAGCACGAAGTCGCGCAGCGCGCCGCTGCTGGCGCGGCGCGGGCCGGACAGGCCGCTGGCGACCACGCCGCCGATGGTGGCGCCGGCGCCGAAGTGCGGCGGCTCGAACGCCAGCATTTGCTTGTGTTCTGCCAGCGCCGCCTCGATCTCGGCCAGCGGCGTGCCGCAGCGCGCGGTGATGACCAGTTCCGTCGGCTCGTAGTCGACAATGCCGCTGAAACCGCGCGTGTCGAGGATATCGCCATCGGTGGCCTGGCCGTACCAATCCTTGCTGCCGCCACCGCGAATGCGCAGGGTGCGGCCATCCCTTGCCGCCGCCAGTATCTGTTCCCTGAAATGTTCGATCTGCTGCAAATTGTCTCCCATGTCAGAAACGCGCCAACCCGGCGAAGGGCAGCACGCCGCCGCTGACGCGCATCTTGCCGAATTCGGCGCAGCGGTTCAGCGTGGGGATGGCCTTGTCGGGATTGAGCAGGTGCGGCGCGTCGAAGGCGCGCTTGACGGCGAAAAAGGCATCGAGTTCGGCGCGCGTGAACTGCACGCACATCGAATTGATCTTTTCCATGCCCACGCCATGCTCGCCGGTGATGGTGCCGCCCACTTCGACGCACAGCGCCAGGATGGCCGCCCCGAAGGCTTCGGCGCGGTCGAATTCGCCCGGCTGGTTGGCGTCGAACAGGATCAGCGGATGCAGGTTGCCGTCGCCGGCGTGAAACACGTTGGCGCAGCGCAGGCCGTAGGTCGCTTCCATCTGCGCAATCCCGGTCAGCACCTGCGCCAGGTTCTTGCGCGGGATGGTGCCATCCATGCAGTAGTAGTCGGGCGAGATGCGGCCCGCCGCCGGAAAGGCGTTCTTGCGGCCCGACCAGAAACGCAGGCGTTCGGCCTCGCTCTGCGACACGGCGATGGCGCTCGCGCCGGTAGCCTGCAGCACCGCCGACATGCGTTCGATTTCTTCATCCACTTCAAGCTGGGTGCCATCGGCTTCGCACAGCAGGATCGCTGCGGCGTCGGTGTCGTAGCCGGCATGGACGAACGGTTCGACCATGCGCGAGGAAGTCTGGTCCATCATCTCCAGCCCGGCCGGGATGATGCCGGCGGCGATCACGCTGGCCACCGCATTGCCGCCGGTGACGACGCTGTCGAACGAGGCCATGATCACGCGCGCGGTGGCCGGCTTGGGAATGAGCCTGACCGTGACTTCCGTGACGATGCCCAGCATGCCTTCGGAACCGATGAACACGGCCAGCAGGTCCAGGCCCGGTGCATCGAGCGCCTCGCCGCCAAGTTCGATGATGTCGCCATCGATGGTGGCAACGCGCACGCGCAGCACGTTATGCACGGTGAGTCCGTATTTGAGGCAATGCACGCCGCCCGAATTTTCGGCCACGTTGCCGGCGATGGTGCAGGCGATCTGCGAGGACGGATCGGGCGCGTAGTACAGGCCATGCGGCGCGGCCGCGTCGGAAATGGCCAGGTTGCGCACGCCCGGCTGCACCACCGCCAGCCGCGCGTAGGGTTCCGTGCGCACGATGCGGTTCATGCGCGCAGTCGACAGCACCACGCCGTCGGCAATCGGCAACGCCCCGCCCGACAAGCCGGTGCCGGCGCCGCGCGGCACGATCGGCACCTTCAGTTCACGGCACACGTTGAGGATGGCCAGCACCTGCTCTTCGTCGTCGGGCAGGGTGACGATCATCGGCAGCTGGCGATAGGCGGCCAGGCCGTCGCACTCGTAGGGGCGGGTGTCTTCGGGGTCGGACAGCACGCAGCGCGCCGGCAGCACCGCCAGCAGCGCCTGGGCGACCTGCTGCCTGCGTTCGGGATCGATGGGAAGGGAGGCGGACATGCATCGATTGTATGCGTTATCGCCGCTTTTGTCGTATCCTGCCTGATTATGATTCAGCTACCGGAAAACAATCATGGGCAACCGACTTTCTAAAATCGCCACCCGCACCGGCGACAATGGCACCACGGGCTTGGGTGACGGCAGCCGCACCGAAAAAGACAGCGTGCGCGTGCACACCCTGGGCGAAGTCGACGAACTCAATTCCTTCGTCGGCCTGCTGCTGTGCGAAGACATGCCGGCCGAGCTGCGCGAGGAACTGGTCTCGATCCAGCACGACCTGTTCGACCTGGGTGGCGAGATCTGCATCCCCGGCTACACCTTGATCACCGACGAGCATGTGGCGCGGCTGGACGACCTGCTCGAAAAATACAATGCCGACCTGCCGCCGCTGAAGGACTTCATCCTGCCGGCCGGCTCGCGCGCGGCGTCGATTGCGCACGTGTGCCGCACAGTGTGCCGGCGCGCGGAGCGCAGCATCGTCACGCTCGGAAAAACCGAGACCATCAACGAGCACCCGCGCCAGTATGTGAACCGTCTGTCGGACCTGATGTTCGTGCTTTCGCGCGTGTTGAACCGCTTCGCCGGCGGCAGCGACGTGCTGTGGCAGCACGAGCGCAAGCGAGGATAAGCTCCATGAAAAAGATACTGATCGCCGCATTGAGCGCTGCCCTGTGCAGCACCGGCGGCGCGTTCGCCGCCACGCCCGACGTCACCCGCACCGAAGTCACGCGCCTGCTCGACACGGTCGAAAAGTCGCAGTGCCAGTTCAGCCGCAACGGCACCTGGCACGATGCGAAGGCGGCGCGCGCCCACCTGCAAAAGAAGTACGACTATCTCGACAACAAGAAGCTGTTGACCACTACCGAAAGCTTCATCGAGCGTGGCGCGACCGGCAGCAGCATGAGCGGCGCCCCGTACCAGATGCGCTGTCCCGGCACGGCGGTGGTCAACAGCGCCGACTGGCTCAAGGCCGAACTGGCACGGGTGCGCAAGTAAGTGGGCAAGCGCGCCAAGCGCGAGCCGGCGCCTGGCCCGGGCTTGACGTGGCAGCCCGGCACCGGACCTGACCCGCAAGCGCTCGCGCGCATGCAACAGGCGGCGCCCATGCCATCGGTGCTCATGGGCGAAGCGTGGTTCATGGGTGACGACCGCAAGATGTTCGGCTATCTCCGTACCACGGCCGTCGACCAGCTCTCCGATAGCCAGATCACGGAGGCACTGTGGGAAATCGCCAGCGGGACATCAAGCTTCGGCCATATGGACGAATGGGATGACTGGTTCGCTTACCTGCTCCCCCGGCTGATCGCGATAAAACAAGCGCCGTCGGAGCGTGAGACCATCGAGATGCTGGCGACGGCATTCTTTATCCATTACCCGGTCCGCATCCACGATTGGACCTATGACGAGGTGTTGCAGACACTGGGACAGGTCTTCATGGGACCGTCGCGCTGGCGCGACGGCCGGCTGATCCTCGACCATCTGTTCAATGGCCCGCCCGCCAGTCCTCATGAGACGTGGGGGTGGTGGGATGTCTGCAGCGAGCTGTCGGCATCGCTGTTTTTCTGCCTGAAGTATCTCCATCCGCGTGACATCAAGGCTTGGGTAGATTCGATTTTTGCGATCGGCGATCCGCATTGGCGCGCGCAGATACTGTTGTGGCTCGGCCAGACCCGGCAGATATGGGATGCGGGAAGCGCCTTCCCCGCCGATCTGGGAAGCCAAGCGCCGCAAGCGACATGGTCGGAAACGTATTTGCTCGACGCCAGGCTGGGAGCGCCATTCATCACCGGGGAGAACCGGTGCGCGTTCACGGAAGCATTGCGGCCCTTGCTGGCGCTGCACCTGGACGACTGGCGCGAGTCAATCGCGCAAGTCGATTATCTCGCGCTCGAAGCGCTGCCGTCCATTATCGATATCGACTTGGCTTAGGGCGATCAAGGGTGAAATACCCGCCTGTGTGCGCCAGCAGATCTTTGTGGCTTCCCTCTTCCACGACTTTGCCGTCCGAGAAAACCAGGATCTCCGTCGCCCGCGCAGGCGTGCATCAGGCTTGCATCGCCAGGCGCACCGTGTGACTGTCGACGTACTGCACCATGCGCGCGATCTTGCCATCCCTGAAAGTGTAGTGATGGGCAAAGGCGGCCCGCATGGCGCGCCCGGTTTCCTTGCAGGTGCCCGAGTAAAAGCCGAACGCCACGATCTGGTCGCCCTGTTCAAGGTAGCTATGCGCCTCGGCGCGGTAGCCGATCCACTCGGTGGCAAGCCGCTTGAACACATTGGCCACGATGGCGTCGGGACCGCGGAAGGTGCCGGCGTACGGAAAACCATCCGCTTCAACCCATTCGGCATCGGCCGTGAGCAAGTCCAGCAGGCGCGTTGCATTCTCGCTCGACTGGCCTTCGTAGGTCGAACGCAGCATCTCCAGATTCGGACTCACGATCAAGCCCACTTCATTTCGCCGAGCACCACCTTGGCGCCGGTGGTGAGGGCCACTTCCATGCCGGCGTCAGGGTAGCGCTGCTTCATGGCGGCGATCAGCGCGGCGCTGTCGGCCGCCTTGGCCGCTTCTTCCTCGAACGCGAGCAGGTAGTCGCGCGTGTAGGCGATGGCCGATGCATCGGCTGGCGCATCGACCGTTCCATGCCCCGGTACCACGATGCGCGGCTGGCGGGCGGCCATCGCGTCCAGGTTGTTCACCCAGGCGGCGCGCAGTTCGGGCGTGGCGGTATCGGCCACCCACACGTGCACGCCGGAGAACACCAGCACCCCACCGAAGATGGCTTCGAGCGAAGGCACCCACAGGTAGCGCCGGTTGCTCATCCCTTCGGCATTCACGATCTCGATGGTTTCGCCGTCGAGGCTCATGGTGGACGCATCCGATGCGGCTGGCAGCACGACATCGGCCAGCGTTTGCGGGCCGTTGGCCTTCAGTTGCGGGCCCCAGACATCGAGCTTCTTTTGAACGTTGGCGTGGATCGCCGCTACCGTGGCATGCGCGGCAAGCACCGGCACCTCGGGATAAGCGGCGCGCACTGCGCCCAGGCTGAAATAGTAATCCGGGTCGCTCTGGCTGACGTAGACGCTCTTGAGCGGCTTGCCACCGGCGGCGATGGCGTCGGCCACGGCCTTGCCGTCGGAGAGCGTGAAGCCGCCATCGATCAGCAGCGCTTCAGTCGGTCCTTCCAGCAGCACCGGCGCGCGGAAGAAACCGTTCTGGCCTGCGGGGAAGTGTTTCCATGTCAGCTTGGTAGTGCTTGTCATATCGTCTCTCGTCAAAAATTGAATTGCGTGAGAGAAGAGTAGACCGTTTGACTTGCTGGATATATAGCCGCGAATGAAACAGATTGTTTCTTGGATCGGACAAATACGGCGAACGATCAACTCGCCCAAACAACAACGCCAACCCGAAGGCTGGCGTTGGTACTTGAGCGGGCGTCGCGCAGCGTTTCGCGCGAACCTCGTATCAGGTGTTATTGACCACCAGGCGCGGCTCCGCTGCACCGAAGCGCTGGCGGATCGACGCGGCGATGCCCTTGGCGTCGAGCCCAACGCTGGCCAGCAGGGCCGCCGGGTCGCCATGGTCGATGAACTTGTCGGGCAGGCCGAGAATCAGCAGCGGCTTCTGGATGCCTTCGGCCGCCAGCGCTTCGGCCACGGCGGAACCGGCGCCGCCCATGACCGCGCCCTCTTCCACCGTCACCAGGTAGTCGTGGTCCTGCGCCAGTTGCTTGACCAACTCCACGTCGAGCGGCTTGATGAAGCGCATATTGGCCACCGTCGCGTTCAATTCCTCGCCAGCCACCACGCTGCGCGCCACCATCGAGCCGAAAGCCAGGATCGCCACGCTGGCGCCCTGGCGCCTGATTTCGCCCTTGCCGATCGGGAGCGTCGTCAGTTCCTTCTCGATGACCGCGCCAATGCCGGCGCCGCGCGGATAACGCACCGCCGCCGGCCCCTTGTACTGGTAACCGGTGCTGAGCATCTGGCGGCATTCGTTTTCGTCCGAGGCGGCCATGACGACCATGTTCGGAATGCAGCGCAGGTAGGCAATATCGTAGTTGCCGGCATGGGTGGCGCCATCGGCACCGACCAGGCCCGCGCGGTCGAGCGCGAACAGCACGTCCAGGTTTTGCAGCGCCACGTCGTGAATCAGCTGGTCGTAGGCGCGCTGCAAAAAGGTGGAGTAGATCGCCACTACGGGTTTCAAGCCTTCGGTCGCCAGGCCGCCGGCGAAGGTCACCGAATGCTGCTCGGCGATGCCGACATCGAAATAGCGGTCCGGGAACTGCTCTTCAAAGCGCACCATGCCCGAGCCTTCGCGCATGGCCGGCGTAATGCCGACCAGGCGCTTATCAAAGGCGGCCATGTCGCACAGCCAGTTGCCGAACACTTCCGTGTAAGTGGTCTTGCCCGCCTTGGCCGGCAGGATGCCTTCGGTCGGGTTGAACTTGCCCGGCCCGTGGTACAGCACCGGATCGGCTTCGGCCAGCTTGTAGCCCTGCCCCTTTTTGGTCACCACGTGCAGGAATTGCGGACCCTTGAGCTTCTTGATGTTTTCCAGGGTAGGAATCAAGGAGTCCAGGTCATGGCCGTCGATCGGGCCGATGTAGTTGAAGCCGAATTCCTCGAACATCGTGGCCGGGACCACCATGCCCTTTGCGTGTTCCTCGAAACGCTTGGCCAGTTCCAGCACGGGACCGGGCAGCACCGACTTGCCGACGTTCTTGGCGGCCGCGTAGAACTGCCCCGACATCAGGCGCGCCAGGTAGCGATTGAGCGCGCCCACCGGCGGCGAAATCGACATGTCGTTGTCGTTCAATACGACCAGCAGGTTGATGTCTTCCTGTACCCCGGCGTTGTTCAGTGCCTCGAAGGCCATCCCGGCGGTCATGGAGCCGTCGCCGATGACCGCGATCGCGTGGCGATGCTCGCCCTTGATCTTGGCCGCCTGCGCCATGCCCAGCGCGGCCGAAATCGAGGTCGACGAGTGCGCCGTGCCGAACGTGTCGTATTCGCTTTCGTCGCGGCGCGGGAAGCCCGAAATGCCGTTCAACTGGCGCAGGCTGTGCATCTGGTCGCGCCGGCCGGTGAGGATCTTGTGCGAATAGGTCTGGTGGCCCACATCCCACACGATGCGGTCGTGCGGCGTGTTGAACACATAGTGCAGCGCAATCGTCAGCTCCACCGTGCCCAGGTTGGACGAGAGGTGGCCGCCGGTCTTGGACACGGAATCGAGCAGGAAATGGCGCAACTCGTGCGCCAGGGGCGTCAGTTGGGCGCGCGCCAGCTTGCGCAGTTCGGCCGGTTCGTTGATTGTCTCTAGCAAGTTCATTTACGCTTTCCGCTGCACGATCAGGTCCGCCAACTGGCGCAGCCGATCTGCTTTGTCACCAAACGGCGCGAGCGCGTCATGCGCATCGTTCCGCAATTTTTCTGCCAAGACCCTGGATGGTTCCAGGCCCAAAATCGATACATAGGTCGGCTTGTTGGCCGCCGCATCCTTGCCCGCGGTCTTGCCGAGGGTGGCCGAATCGGCGGTCGCATCGAGCACGTCGTCGACCACCTGGAAGGCCAGCCCGATCGCTTTGGCGTAGGCGTCGAGCGCGGCCATCTGCGCGTCGCTCACATCGCCGCCGGCCAGCGCGCCCAGCACCACCGAAGCGCGCAGCAAGGCGCCGGTTTTGAGCTGGTGCATCTGTTCGAGCTGTTCGAGCGTGAGGCTGATGCCGACGCTGTCAAGATCGATGGCCTGGCCGCCGCACATGCCGCTTGACCCGGCCGCGTGCGCGAGCAGGCGCAGCATCGCGACCTGGCGCGCCGGCGGCATGTCCAGGTCTTCCGACAGCACCAAAAAGGCTTGCGATTGCAGCGCGTCGCCCACCAGCAGCGCGGTCGCTTCGTCGTAGGCCACGTGCACAGTCGGTTTGCCGCGCCGCAGCGCGTCGTCGTCCATGCAGGGCATGTCGTCGTGCACCAGCGAGTAGGCGTGGATCATTTCGACCGCGGCGGCGGCGCGCTCCAGCGCGCGCGTTGCGGCGCCGGACAGCGCACCGGCCGCGAACACCAGCAGCGGGCGTACCCGCTTGCCGCCGCCGAGCACCGTATAGCGCATCGCTTCGTGCAGCTTGTGCGGCACCGCGTCGGCGGCCGGCAGCAAGGCGCCCAGCGCCTCTTCAACGCCGGCCTGCACGGTTTTCATCCAGTCGTCGAAAGCGCCGCTCATTGCATGCCCTCGCCGGCGCCGTCGGCCGCGAAGGGCTTGAGCATGTCGCCTTCGAGTACCTTGACCTGGGACTCGACTTTTTCAAGCTGCGCCGCGCAATAGCGCACCAGCTCCGAACCGCGCGCGTACGCCGCGACCGACGCTTCGAGCGGCAACTGGCCAGCTTCCATCTGGGTCACCAGCTGGGCCAGTTCGGCCATGGCCTGTTCGAACGATTCCGGCGCCGCCGCGCTTTCCACTGATAATTTCTTTGCCATAGTTACTTTATGTGAGTCCGCAGCATGCAACTTGTGCGCGGCGCGCCAGTCTAATCGCTTATTCTAGAACAATCCATCCTAACGGGTGGCGATTCGGCATTTTATCGTATTGAGGCTGGATCGATGAAAACCATGTTTTTCCCTCAACATTTACACCCGCCCACACCACATTCGCGCGCCGGACCGAGACGGCAGGGCTCGTTCCACGCTATAATCGCCGGTTCTGTCCGAAATACCGTATTCCGTCGCTAAAAATACTGGTCTTTGGATTCTTTCTCTTCTTTGGCTGATGCACATATAAAAAGGGGGGTTGGGATGTCCGATCTGGCTACCCACGCCAAGCTGGCGCGCTCATGCGCGCAGCTTCCGGTAGATGCTTACTTTGATGAAGCGCTGTTACAGCGCGAAATGCAGCAATTGTTCCAGCATGGCCCACGCTATGTCGGGCATACGCTGATGGTGCCCGAAACGGGAGACTTTGCCACGCTCGCTTCCGAGAATGAGGGCCGCATGCTGGTGCGCAACGCAAACGGGATCGAGGTCCTGTCCAATGTGTGCCGCCACCGCCAGGCGCTGATGTTCAATGGACGCGGCAATGCGAACAATATCGTCTGCCCGCTGCACCGCTGGACCTATGACCTCAAGGGTGAGCTGATCGGTGCGCCGCACTTCCCGGAAACGCCGTGCCTGAACCTGTCCAAGACCCCGCTCCAGGAGTGGAACGGGCTGCTGTTCGAGCAGAACGGCTACAACGTCATGGACAAACTGGCGGGCCTGTCGGTGACCAGGGATTTCGATTTTTCGGGCTATATGTTCGACCATGTCGAGGTGCAGACCTGTCATTACAACTGGAAGACCTTCATCGAAGTCTACCTGGAGGATTACCACGTCGAGCCGTTCCACGCGGGCCTGGGTGGCTTTGTCAGCTGCGACGACCTGCGCTGGGAGTTCGGGCGCGATTACAGCGTGCAGACGGTCGGCGTGAACCGCGGCCTGGGCAAGGCCGGTTCGCCCATCTACCAGCGCTGGCAGGAACAGGTGCTCAAGTTCCGTGGCGGCGTGCCGCCCGAAAAAGGCGCGGTCTGGTTCACGCTGTACCCGAACATCATGGTCGAGTGGTATCCGCACGTGCTGATCGTCTCGACCCTGTGGCCGGACGGCCCGCAAAAGACGCGCAACGTGGTCGAGTTCTACTACCCCGAAGAGATCGTGCTGTTCGAGCGCGACTTCATCGAGGCCGAACGCGCCGCCTACTTCGAGACCTGCATCGAAGACGATGAAATCGCCCTGCGCATGGACGCCGGGCGCCGCATCCTGATGGCGCGCGGCGTCAGCGAAGTGGGACCGTACCAGTCACCGATGGAAGACGGCATGCAGCACTTCCACGAGTGGTACCGCAGTAACCTGGCGCTGTAGGCGCCGACCGATGGCCGCGCTCTGGATCCTGGTAGCGAGCTTCCTGTTCTCGCTCATGGGCGCGGCCGTGAAGCTGGCCTCGGGCGAGTATTCGGTGGCCGAAATCGTGTTCTATCGCGGCCTGGTCGGCATCATCCTCCTGTACTTTTTCATCCGCCACCAGGGCGGCAAGCTGCGCACCGAGCACCTGGCCGGGCATATCGGCCGCGGCGCCATCGGCGTCGTCTCCCTGTGGATGTGGTTTTACGCGGCCACCAAGCTGCCGCTGGCCACCGCCGTCACCCTCAATTACATGTCGCCCATCTGGACTGCGGTCGCGCTGATCGGCTTCGCCTGGTGGCGCGGCAAGGAGCGCGTCGCCCCGCCCCTGCTGCTGGCCATTGGCGTGAGTTTCGGCGGCGTGATCCTGGCGCTGCGCCCGGCCTTCGAGGCGCAGCAGTGGTTCGGCGCGCTCATGGCGCTGTTGTCCGGCATGCTGGCGGCCATCGCCTACACCATGGTGCGGCGCCTTAGCCGCGCCGGCGAACCCGAATACCGGGTGGTGTTCTACTTTTTGGCGCTGAACATCGCCGCCGGCCTGGCCGGCGGCCTGCTGCCCGGCGGCTCGCCCGACAGCGCCGCCTGGCACGCGCACTCGGCGCGCGGCGCGGCCCTGCTGCTGTTCATCGGCGCTTCCGGCGTGTTCGCCCAGATGGCGCTCACGCGCGCCTGGCGCACCGGCAAGGTGCTGGTGGTGGCCAACCTGCAGTACACCGGCATCGTCTTTTCCAGCCTGTGGGGCATGCTGCTGTGGGGCGACCGCTTCAGCTGGTACGTGTGGCTCGGGATGGCGGTGATTCTTGTGTCGGGCATCGCCGCAACGTTTTACAATACACAAAGCACGCCGCGCGGCGCCGCCGTCAGCAAGACCGATCCCATCGCAAGCGAACTTTAAGGACGCCCATGTACACGACACTGATCTCCGCAGCCGACCTGGCCGGCCATATCGACAACCCGGCCTGGGTTATCGTCGACTGCCGCCATGACCTGATGAACCTGGCCGCCGGACGCGAGGCCTACGCCGCCGGCCATTTGCCGCACGCCCTGTTTGCCGATATCGAAACCGCGCTGTCGGGCGCCAAGCGCGGCGCCGACGGCGTGTTCCGGGGACGTCACCCGCTGCCGGTGCGCGCCGACCTGGTCGCCACCCTGCGCAACTGGGGCATCGACGACGACAGCCAGGTGGTGGCCTACGACGCGCACGGCGGCATGTTCGCGGCGCGCCTGTGGTGGATGCTGCGCTGGGTCGGCCATCCGGCGGTGGCGGTGCTCGATGGCGGCCTGGCCGCATGGCAGGCGGCCGGACTGGCGCTGTCGACGGCCCCGCAGTCGCCGCGCAGCGGCGCCATCACCGAACGCGCGGCGCTGGTAACGACCGTCTCGGCGGCCGACGTACTCGATAACATCGGCGGCGGCAAACGGGTGGTGCTCGACGCCCGCGCGGCTGACCGCTTTCGCGGCGAGAACGAGACCATCGATCCGGTCGGCGGCCATATTCCGGGCGCGAAAAACCGCTTCTTCAAGGATAACCTGGCACCGGACGGGCGCTTCAAGGATGCGGCCCAGCTCAAGGCCGAACTGGCGCCACTGGTGGGCAATCCGCCTGACGCCATCATGCAGTGCGGCTCGGGCGTGACCGCCTGCCACAACCTGCTGGCGCTGGAAGTAGCCGGGCTGCCGGGCGCCGCGCTGTACCCGGGCTCGTGGAGCGAGTGGTGCGCCGATCCGGCACGCCCGGTAGCCACCGGAACGTAAAGCACCGGGCGGCGCGCTCCTGCGCTAACGCGCAGCATCGGTCGCCAGCGCCGCGCGGATCAGTCGCCGCCTCCGCCGCAGCCGCCTCCGCAGCCGGAGTCGCCCCCGGCGTCGCTCGCGCCCTCGCAGGCGTCGCCGACGCAGATCGCCTGGCTGTCGCTGCTGCCGCGCCCTCCCCCGGTTTCAGCGGGCGTGCCGGTCTTGCGCGCGTGGCGGCGGTACTCGTCATCACTGATCAAGCCGGCGGCCAGCAACAGCGCCGGCGACAGGCTGTGGACATACGCCGGCACGCCGATGGCGCGTCCGCGCGCGTCGAGCGCGAGCGAAGCCACCTCACCGTTGAACAACAGGTAGCCGCGACCAGCCGGCATGGCCAGCACGCGGTCCAGTGCGAACAGGCGCGGCAAGTTGGGCCCGGCCACCGGCATGCGCTCGATCCTGCGCGCGTGCACCAGGCAGGCCGCCAACGCGCGCGCCATGCCGTCCCCCATATCGAGCGCTTCCACGTGCGGGATGACGCGACCGAAATGCTTGCGGCAAAACGCGTTCAGGCCGGTGGGCGAGAGGCGCATCCAGGCGTGCCACACCGAATCGGCCGCCATCGAGGGCAAGCCGCACCTCATGCTGCTGTGGCGTACGCAGTCGAAAAACGCCATCAAGCCTTCGGCGGCGCGGGCGAAAAAAAAGGCATCCTGCGGGATGCCTTTGAATTCGTGCTGCGCGGTGCGCTTCCAGAAGGGATACAGCGTCGCGGGGAGATCGGCCATTTCGGCGCGGTACGGTGATTGATGCGTGACCCGGGCGGCGCGATAGGTGTTGAGGTGATTCACTACGGTGCTGAGCATGGTCGTCTTCTCCTTTTTTGTTTTTGTAATGAGCATAGCCTCGCATACTTTCATGACAGCTTGATGACAAGCGCACCGGCTACTCCGGCATGGCGCTTGTCATCGCTTGCAGCCCAGCTCAGGCCGCCATCAGTCGCACGGACGAGATGGAATCATTCGGAATATTTACCGCTTCGACCCAGGAATAGCGGCCCGGTCCGAATACGCGCGATGCCGGTCCGCGATAATTGCTGTCGCGGTAAAACTTCCAGCGTCCCGATACGACGACGAACGACGATATTTTATCATTGAAAAAATTGTCGTCTGGGGCATTCAAGTTCGGCTCCGCCCCATACAGACGTTTCTCGCGGCCCCGAAAATTGATATGCTGATATAGCACGGCTTCAGGATATATCCTCCTTACCCGGTTACAGGCGGCAGGCGCGGCCCATGTCACGCCGGGGCGCATGCCGCTCCATCGGACAGTCCGGCTTACAGCAGGCGGACCGACGAAATGGAATCGTTCGGCACGTTCACCGCTTCGACCCAGTTATAACGGCCCGGTCCGAATACCTGCGACGCCGGCCCATGGAAATTGCTATCGCGGTAGAACTGCCAGCGGCCCGACAGCACCACAAACGAAGAAATGCGATCGTTGAAAAAATTATCGTCGGGGGCATTCAGATTCGTTTCCGAACCGAATAAATGTTTATGCGCACCGTGATAATTAGCATGTTCAAACAGGACGATTTCAGCCATATATCCTCCCAAACTGGCTGCGAGGCAAAAAGGTGGTCTCGCTTCACCGGCTTGCTACTTCAGCCTTCAGCATAAAAGACGCTGGCGAGCCGGGCAATAGCGCGGACTTGAGCGGGACTAAAGGCAGGCGCATTACCGCGCCTGGTGTATAACATGGGGAAATTAGATAGCCGGACCGGAAGAATTTCAATCGCGGGCGGCAAAATTGCCGCTGCGATGCCTAGCGTCCGCGCGTGAGAAACAGCACGATCAGCACGCCCACGCCGATCAGCAATACTTGCGGAACGGATTCGCGCACAGTGGCGCGGCGTTGCATCTGCGGCATCAGATCGCTGACGGCAATGTACAGGAAGCCCGAGGAAGCAAATACCAGCACGTACGGAATCAGTCCGCTGGCGCGGTCCAGGGTGAAATAGCCGAGCAAACCGCCGGCCACGGCCATCAGGCTGCACAGCAGGTTGAACAGATAGGCGCGCGTGCGCGAAAAGCCGGCATTGAGCAAGACGATGAAGTCGCCGATTTCCTGCGGGATTTCATGGGCGATGATGGCCAGCCCGGTGACGATGCCCAGTTCCGGATTGGCCAGGAAGGCCGCGGCGATCAGGATGCCATCGGTAAAATTGTGCATGCCGTCGCCCAGCAAGATCATCCAGCCAGCCTTGCCTGCTTCGCGCTTGTCGTGGCCGTGTGCATGATGATGACCATCGCCTTCATGATGGTGCGAATGGCGCAGAATGGCGAACTTTTCCAGCATGAAAAATGCAAGCAATCCGGCCAGCAAGGTGGCGAACAGGCTGCGCGCATCGGCGCCCGACTCGAACGCTTCCGGCAAGGCATGCAGGAGCGAGGTCGACAGCATGATCCCGACCGACAGGCTGACCATGCGCTCGACCATTTTCGACAGCAGGGCGAACGAAAACACGGCAGCGGCGGAAATGCTGAGCACACCCCCGATGGTCGTTGCCAGCAGGATGGAAATGAGGGTCGAATCGATTTTGAAGCCTCTTGAACGGTCTTGCGACAATCGCAAGCCGGGCATTGTACCGCTCCGGGCCGCCGGCCGCCCAGTTCGGTGCCATCGGGACCAAACCGGGCGCGCCGCTAGCGCAGGCGCCATCGCACCCCGCAGCGCCCGTATAGGGGGCCGCAGGGCGCGATGGCCGGCGCCTTACGGCACCAGTTGCAGGTTGACGTTGGCCTTGTCGCCAGCCGACACATCGACCACGGCCACCGTTTTGCTGACGTAACCGGTAGCGAGCGCGTCGACGCGATACCCGCCCAGGCCCTGGACTGGCGTGATCGGGCCGAAGGTCAGCGGCAGGGATGCACCATAATTGGCGTACTGCGGCGCGACGACTGGCAGGGCGCTAATCGAATACGCGCCGCCGGCGCCGGCATCGCGCGCCTGGATCACCACGGTTTTGCCCGCAGACACTGTCTGCATCACCTTGACAAACGGCGTCACGGTCGCTTTCGCCGGCAGCAAGGTGACCGTGCCGCTGATGGTGCGGGTCAGGCTGACCGGCATGCTGATCGGCGCGGCCGCCGTGCTGATGGCGATGGTACCGGTGGTGCTGGCCACAGGCACACCGCCGATCACGGCCGCCGCGCGGCCACTGCCGACGATGACGATGTCGTAGGCGCCCGGGACCAGGCGGCTGAGCGCAAACGCGCCACTGGACGGATCGGCCACCACGCTGCTGACCACGCTGCCGTTTTGCTGGGCGCTCACCACCACGCCATCGCGCGCGAAGACCGGGCTGATAAAGCCGGTGATGCCGTTGGCCGTGCCCGGCACGACGGTCACGACCGGCGACAGCAGGTAGCCGCCGGCAGCCTTGGTGACGACCGAGCGGCAGGCGTCGAAATCGAGCACCAGGCCATAAGGCTGGCCGGCCACGACCTCGAAATCGCTGATGATCTTCACGCCCGACTGGATGGCGGACGGGGTTTCCAAGGTCGTTTCAGACTTGGTGGCGGTCGGCGTGACGGTGTTGGCGAAACCGCTGCCGGTGTTCGGATCGAGCACCAGGCGCACCTGGCTGTAGCGGCCGGCCGGCACCTCGGTCGAACCGAGCGCATCGAGCTTGCCATTGGTCAGGTCGAGCAGATTGATCTTGCGCGGCGACGCCAGCACCACATCGGACCAGCCGCCGTCGGTATCGACCGCGGCTGCGCTCTTGTGCACGCGCACCTTGCTGATGGTGACGTTGACCGCATCGAAGCCGCAGGCCGGCGCATCGGTCAGGGACACGTTCAGGGTGCCGGTCGTGCCGCCGATGGGCGGCGGCGTGCCGTTACCGTTGCCGTTGCCGTTGGTGCGGTTGGCGCCGGGATTGCCGCCGCCGCCGCCGCAGGCAGTCAGCGCCAGGGCGGCCAATACGGTGCTTGCCGTGCCAAGGCGGATAAATGTGCTCTTCATCGTTCCCTCTTTCAGTAGGTATTTATATTAGTAGGTATCTATACGTTATTAGTGTGCTTCGTCCCAGTTTTTGCCAATACCCACCTCGGCCAGCAAGGGCACCTTCAGGGCCGCCACGCCCGCCATCAATTGCGGCAGCCTGGTCTTGACCAGCTCCAGTTCCGCCTGCGGCACTTCCAGCACGAGTTCATCGTGCACCTGCATGATCATGCGCGTGGCCAGCTTGTCCGTCTCCAGCCAGTCCTGCACCGCGATCATGGCCAGCTTGATCAGGTCCGCCGCCGTGCCCTGCATCGGCGCGTTGATCGCGGCCCGTTCCGCGCCCTGGCGGCGCGGCCCGTTCGGCGAATTAATCTCCGGCAGCCAGAGGCGCCGCCCGAACACGGTTTCGACGTAGCCGCGCGCCTTGGCCTGCATGCGCGTGTCTTCCATGTACTGGCGCACGCCGGAAAAGCGCGCGAAGTACTTGTCGATATAGTTTTGCGCCGCCGAGCGTTCGATGCCCAGGTTGGCGGCCAGCCCGAAGGCGCTCATGCCGTAGATCAGGCCGAAGTTGATGACCTTCGCATAGCGCCGCTGCTCGCCCTGCACTTGCGCCGGCGGCACGCCGAAGATTTCGGCGGCCGTGGCGCGGTGGATATCCTCGCCCTCGGCAAACGCGCGCAGCATGGCCGCGTCTTCCGAAATATGGGCCATGATGCGCAGCTCGATCTGCGAATAGTCGGCCGACACGATCACATTGCCCGGAGCGGCGATGAAGGCTTCGCGGATGCGGCGCCCTTCGGCGGTGCGGACCGGGATGTTCTGCAGATTCGGCTCGTTCGACGACAGGCGCCCCGTCACGGCGACCGCCTGCGCATAGTTGGTGTGCACGCGGCCGGTCTCGCGGTTGACCATCTTGGGCAGCTTGTCGGTGTAGGTCGACTTGAGCTTGGACATGCCGCGGTATTCGAGCAGGATTTTCGGCAGCGGGAAATCCTCGGCCAGTTTTTGCAGCACTTCCTCGTCGGTCGACGGCGCCCCGCTCGGGGTCTTTTTGATCACCGGCAGCTGCAGCTTGACGAAGAAGATCTCGCCGATCTGCTTGGGCGAACCGAGATTGAACGGACCGCCCGCCAGCTCGTAGGCCTTCTGTTCGAGCTCCATGATGCGCGCACCGAGTTCGCCCGACTGCACATTCAACAGTTCGGCGTCGATCAGCACCCCGTTGCGCTCGATCTTGTGCAGCACCACCGAGGTGGGCAGCTCGATCTGGCGGTAGATGAAATTGAGTTTGTCGTCGCTCTCGACATGGCCCTTCATGGCCTGGTGCAGGCGCAGGGTGATGTCGGAATCCTCGGCCGCGTATTCGGTCGCGCGCTCGAGGTCCACCTGGTCGAAGCAGATCTGGCCGGCGCCCTTGCCGCATACATCGGTAAACGGAATCGTGGTGTAGCCCAGGTGGCGCAAGGCCATGCTATCCATGTCGTGCGGCTTGTGCGACTCGAACACGTATGACTGGAGCAAGGTGTCGTGCATGATGCCGCGCAGGGTCACGCCGTGGTTGGCGAAAATGTGGCTGTCGTACTTGAGGTTCTGGCCGACCTTCGGTTTCGACGCATCTTCCAGCCATGGCTTCATGCGCGCCAGGACCGCCTCGCGGTTCAATTGTTCGGGCACGCCGGCGTAGCGGTGCGCCAGCGGGATGTAGGCGCCCTTGCCCGCTTCGACCGACAGCGAGATGCCGACCATCTGCGCCGTCATCGGGTCGAGCGAGGTGGTTTCGGTATCGACCGAGGTCAGTTCGGCGGCATCAACCAGCGCCAGCCAGCGTTCCAGGTCGGCCTCGGTGACCACCGTTTCATACTCGCCGCGCATGACCGGCACCAGCGCGCCGGGGAACAGGTCGCCCTCGGGGGAATTGAGCAGTGCGCGCGGGGCGCCCTCGTCGTCGCGCTGGCTCACTTCGCGCAGCAGAGTCTTGAAGCCGTAACGCTCGAAGAAGGCTTTCAGGCCATCCTTGTTTTCCGGCTGCGCCACCAGGGTATCGGTGATCGACGCCATGTGCGCGGCCAGGTCGCAATCGGTCTTGACGGTGATCAGGGCGCGGCCCTGCGGCAGCCATGGGAGGGCCTGGCGCAGGTTCTCGCCGACCGCGCCACCGATGGACGCCGCGTTGGCGATCACGCCATCGAGGCTATCGTGCAGCGCCAGCCACTTGAGGGCGGTCTTGGGGCCGCACTTGGCCACGCCCGGGATATTGTCGACCGTGTCGCCGATGAGCGTGAGGTAATCGATGATGCGCTTGGGCGGCACGCCGAACTTGGCCAGTACGCCGGCTTCGTCGAGCTTCTCGTTGCTCATCGTGTTAATCAGGGTGACCTTGTCGTTGACCAGCTGCGCCAGGTCCTTGTCGCCGGTGGAAACGACGGTGTCCATGCCCAGGCTGGAAGCCTGGACCGACAGCGTGCCGATGACATCGTCGGCCTCGACGCCGTCGACCATCAGGATCGGCCAGCCCATGTGGCGCACCACTTCGTGGATCGGCTCGATTTGCAGGCGCAAGTCATCCGGCATGGACGCGCGCGTGGCCTTGTATTCCGGATACATATCGTCGCGAAAAGTCTTGCCCTTGGCATCGAACACGCAAGCGATGTAAGCGGCCGGATAATCCTGGCGCAAGCGGCGCAGCATATTGACCATGCCGTGCATGGCGCCGGTGGGATGGCCGTCGGGGCTGCGCAGGTCCGGCAGGGCGTGAAAAGCACGGTAAAGATAACTGGAACCGTCGACTAACAGCAGGGTATTTTGCATAGTGCCAAAAATGAGGTTGAGCCGGGACAGGAGCGGGCGCGGCAGCGTACCGGTCATTATCGCAGAAAGCGCGGCTGGCCCGAAGCGCGAACCGGGGTCTGACCTCTGACTAGCAATTTTTGTGTCGCCTAACCGGGGTCAGAGCTCTGACTAGCAATTTTTGTGTTGCCTACCGAGATTTGACCCCGGTCAGGCAACTTTTGACGCCGATTCCTTGCAAAACCGGGCGCCGCGCCGTGTTTTGCAACGGTTTTGCGCCTTTTAGCGGTTTTGTTGCTAATTAGAGGTCAGACCCCGGTTGTAGGAGGTGGACTCGTGCTAATTAGAGGTCAGACCCCGGTTGTAGGAGGTGGACTCGGGCGGTAGGAATTCCACTGGCTTAGAAGCGCGAACCGGGGTCTGACCTCTGACTAGCAATTTTTGTGTCGCCTAAACCGGGGTCAGAGCTCTGACTAGCAATTTTTGTGTTGCCAACCAAGATTTGACCCCGGTCAGGCAACTTTTGACGCCGATTCCTTGCAAAACTGGGCGCTGCGCCGTATTTTGCAACGGTTTTGCGCCTTTCAGCGGTTTTGTTGCTAATCAGAGGTCAGACCCCGGTTGTAGGAGGTGACCTTGGGCGGTAGGAATTGTATTGGCTTGGACGATGTGTTTTCACAGGCGGGGCGGGGGTTTGTTACAATGGTCCACACGATCACAAGGCGACCCTATCATGCTGCGCACTTCTTCTCTCTGCAAGACCCTGGCCCTGTGCCTGCTGGCCCACGCGAACCTGGCCGGCGCCCAGCAAACCAAGCCGAGCGACGCGCCGCCCAAGCTCGAACGCCTCGACGAGAGCAATATGGCGCCAGCTACCCCCGCGCCGCGCGCGAATGAGCCGAAAATCACCGAAAAACGCGCGGGCGGCCGGACCACGGAAGTCAAAGTCAAAACCGGCAAGAGCAGCTATACGATGAAGGGCAACAATCCCGCCGGCGGCAGTTCGACCGGCGACGCCACCGGCTCGACCCTGCGCGCACCTCAATGGACGGTCGGGGAATTCGACCTGAACAAAAAGAAAAAAGCCGCCAGCGAGGCCGCCGCCAACACCGAAGCAGCACCGGTGCCGCCACCGCCCGCTCCAGCCAAGTAATCCCCCCATCCGCCCGCGCGCGCCCTCTTGCGCGCGCGTACCGATATCGACCGATTCACCTTACCCTTCGCTTGCACATGGCAGTTTTTACCGCGGTCAGCCTGGATGACCTCACCTTGTTGTTGAAGAAGTTTCCATTAGGAAATGCCGTCGCCATCAAAGGGATCAGTTCCGGCATCGAAAACAGCAATTTCTTCATCGATACGGAGCACGGCGAGTACGTGCTGACCATTTTCGAGAACCTCAGTTTCGCGCAGTTGCCGTTTTATTTGCAGCTGATGCGTCATCTGGCCGAGCGCGGCGTGCTGGTGCCGGCCCCGGTGCCGGACGAGTCGGGCGAACTGGTGGTGCCGCTGCACGGCAAGCCGGCCGCCATCGTCAGCAAACTCGAAGGCAGCTCGCAGATGGCGCCGCAGCCGGTCCATTGCGCGGCCGTCGGCGCCATGCTGGCCAAGATGCATCTGGCCGCGCGCGACTTTGCGCTGCAGCAGCCGAATTTGCGCGGCCTGGACTGGTGGAACGACACCACGCCGCAGGTATTGCCCTTCCTCGACGAGCGCAACGCCCACCTGCTGCGCGCCGAGATGCATTTCCAGAGCGCGTTCGCGGCCTGCGACCATTACCACCGGCTCGGGCGCGGCCCGGTCCATGCGGACCTGTTCCGCAATAACGTGATGTTCGTCGGCGAGCGCCTGACCGGCTTCTTCGATTTCTATTTCGCCGGCTGCGATACCTGGCTGTTCGACGTGGCCGTCACCGTCAACGACTGGTGCATCGACCTCGATACCGGCGTGCTCGACACCGCCCGCGTGCGCGCCCTGCTCGACGCCTACCACGCGCTGCGCCCGTTCACGGCCGACGAGCAAGCCGCCTGGCAGCCCATGCTGCGCGCCGCCGCGCTGCGCTTCTGGCTCTCGCGCCTGTACGACCTCTACCTGCCGCGCGAAGCCGAAATGCTCACGCCGCACGATCCGACCCATTTCGAGCGCATCCTGCGCGAGCGCATCGCCACCCCGGCCCCGGAATTGTTCGCATGAGCCGCCTTCCCGCCATCACCGGATGGCTCTGGATCAAGCAGGGCTTCGCCCTGTTCCGCAAGCAGCCGGCGATCCTCACCATGCTGCTGTTCGCCACCCTGCTGTTCAGCCTGGCCCTGAGCGCGATTCCCCTGCTCGGGCAAATGATCACGATGGTGCTGGTGCCCTCGTTCAGCGTGGCGATCCTGCAAGCCTGCAATCTGATCGGCCAGGACCAGCCGGTCACCCCGGGCGTGCTGCTGACCGGATTGCGCCAGCCGGCCTTGCGCCGCCTGTGCAAGCTGGGCCTGATCTACCTGGCGCTGTCGATCCTGCTCGGCGTGCTGCTGGCGCTGATGGTATCGCCCGAATTCATCAAGCAGATGAGCGTGCCGCTGGCCGATCGCGCCAACCTGAAAATCAGCACGGCCGACATGCAGGCGGTGCTGCTGACCGGCCTCTTGCAAAGCCTGGCGCTGCTGGCGCTGTGCTTTGCGCCAGCGCTGACTTACTGGCAGCAGATGTCACCGGGCAAGGCGACCTTTTACAGCGTGTTCGGCATTCTCGGGGCGATCCGCCCGTTCATGGTAATGCTGCTGGCGTGGTGCGCGATGTTTTTCGGCGCCTCGATCGCAGTCATGCTGCTGCTGGGCGACAGCCAGGGTGGACGGATTGCCGTCATCTGGCTGATGCTGCAATTCGTACTGCTGTTGCAATGCGCGATTTTTTGCAGCTACCGGCAAATCTTCGGCGACCCGTCGCTGCTGCCGAAGGACGCGGCGCTCAAATAGCAGCGCCAGCGGGTGGGCGCAGGCCCACCCGCCATCGATTCAGCGCCCCACCCGTTCGAGCTTGGCGACCGACAGGTCGAGCACTTTCATGCCCGCCTTGCCGAAATTGATCTGGGCGCGCGCATTGCTGCCGCCGCCTTCGATATTGACAATCACCCCTTCGCCGAACTTGGCATGCGCCACCGATTCGCCGATGCGCCATCCGGGCCCGTTGCTGGCCGCTTTCTGCTTGATCTGCTGGGCGATCTTGTTGTCCGAACCACCGCTGCCCGATTTGGCGTCATCCCAGGCCGATTTTTTATTCCCGAACCAGTGCGACTGCACCCGCGGCGAGATCCATTTGAGCGCGTCTTCCGGCAGCTCGTCGAAAAAGCGCGATTTCATGTTGTAGCGGGTCTGGCCGTGCAGCATGCGCGTTTGCGTAAAGCTCATGTACAGGCGCTTGCGCGCGCGCGTGATGGCCACGTACATCAGGCGCCGTTCTTCATCGACGCCGTCCATTTCGCGCGAACTGCTCTCGTGCGGGAACAAGCCTTCTTCCAGGCCGGTGATGAAGACGGCGTCGAATTCGAGGCCCTTGGCCGAGTGCACCGTCATCAGTTGCAGCGCATCCTGCCCGGCCTGGGCCTGGGCGTCGCCCGCTTCGAGCGAGGCGTGCGACAGAAAGGCCGACAGCGGCGACATGATGGTGTTGAGCGGGATGTCGGCGTCGATGATCTCGGTGCCGTCGCCATTCACAATCAGTTCGCCCGCGCTGGCCTGCGCCTTGGGACCCATGTGGGCCGGGGCGCCCTGGCCGAAGCCTTCTTCCTGCACGAACTGGGTGGCCGCATTGACCATCTGCTCCAGATTCTCGATGCGGTCGGCGCCTTCTTTTTCGTTCTGGTAGTGCTGCAGCAGGCCGCTGGCCTCGAGCACCACGCGCACCGTTTCGGGCAGCGCCAGTTGCTGTGTCTCGAAGCGCGCGCCTTCGACCAGTTTCACGAAGCTGTTCAGCGAGGAGCCGGATTTGCCCGCCACGTAAGGCACCGCCGCGTACAGCGAAATACCGTACTGTTCGGCGGCCGCCTGCAGCGCTTCGATCGAGCGCATGCCGATGCCGCGCGTGGGGAAATTGACCACGCGTAAAAAGGCCGAATCGTTGTGCGGATTGTCCATCAGTTGCAGGTAGGCGATGGCGTGCTTGACCTCGGCGCGCTGGAAATAGCGCTGGCCGCCGTAGACGGTGTACGGCAGGCCGGCCGCGAACAAGGCATGCTCGATCACACGCGACTGCGCATTGGAGCGGTACAGAATCGCGATCTCGCGGCGCAGCGCACCTTCGGCCATCAGGCTCTTCGCTTCCTCAATGATCCACTGCGCCTCTTCCAGGTCGGACGAGGCTTCGTAGATGCGCACCGGCTCGCCGTGGCCGGCATCGGTGCGCAGGTTCTTGCCCAGGCGCTTGCTGTTGTTGGCGATCAAGTGGTTGGCGCTGTCGAGAATGTGGCCGTGCGAGCGGTAATTCTGCTCCAGCTTGATCAGGTTCTCGACCCGGAATTCGCGCTCGAAGGCGCTCATATTGCCGACGTTGGCGCCACGGAAGGCGTAAATGCTCTGGTCGTCGTCGCCCACGGCGAACAGCGCGCCGGCCACCTGCTGGCCATGCCCCGCCAGCAGCTTGAGCAAGTTGTATTGCAGGTCATTGGTATCCTGGAACTCGTCGACCAGGATGTGCTTGAAGCGCGCCTGGTAGTGCTCGCGCAGCGGCTGGTTGCGTTCGAGCAGTTCGTAGGCGCGCAGCAGCAGTTCGGCGAAATCGACCACGCCTTCGCGCTGGCACTGGTTGTCGTACAGCTCGTACAACTCGACCATCTTGCGTTCGATCGGGTCGTGCGCCTCGACCCGGTTGGCGCGCAAGCCCTGGTCCTTGGCGTTGTTGATGAAATACATCAGGTTTTTGGGCGGATACTTCTCGTCGTCGATATTGTTCGCTTTCAGCAAGCGCTTGATCATCGACAGCTGATCCTGGGAATCGAGGATCTGGAAGGTTTGCGGCAGCGCGCAATCGCGGTAATGGGTGCGCAGGAAGCGGTTGCACAGGCCGTGGAAGGTGCCGATCCACATGCCGCGCGTGCTCACCGGCAGCATGGCCGACAGGCGGGTCAGCATTTCCTTCGCCGCCTTGTTGGTAAACGTCACCGCCATGATCCCGGACGGCGACACCTGGCCGGTCTGGATCAGCCAGGCGATGCGGGTCGTCAGCACGCGCGTCTTGCCGGAGCCGGCTCCCGCAAGAATCAGGGCGCTCTGCGGTGGCAGGGTGACGGCGGCGAGTTGTTCGGGATTGAGGTTATGGAGGAGATTTTGCATCCCGTGATTATACCGGCGCGACGCCGCCAGGCGGCGGCGTGTTCGCTGGCGAACGGCCCTGGTCAGGCGCCGGGCGCGGTCTCGCCCTCGCGCGTGACAGTCAACTCGACTGCCATGCCACCCTGGCCGTCGGCACCGGCAATCTTCATCGCGCCGCTCGCGCCCAGGCGCAACAGGATGCCCGGTTCACTCACCAGCTTGCCGTTGCGGCTGATCTTGCTGCGGATGTACACCTGGTCGCTGCCGACCGCGGTCATCGTGAAAGCGCCATCCCAACTGCTGTCGACTTCGGCCGAACTTGCCGATGAGCGCACCGAAAATTCCCCCGGCGTGCGGATGCGCATGTCCTTGGGCGCAGGGTCGCCATCCATGCGCAAGGTCATGGCCACCGCGTAATCGGGCGTGCCTTGGGCGCGTGCGGCCAGGGCGCCGAAGACGGTGACGGTAGCCAGCGCCGCCACCAGCAGGCGGCCGGCCAGGCGGCGTGACGGGGTGGATGAGGTTTGTTGCAGATGCATGATGCGCTCCTTGAGTGGGTGGCAGGATTGCCAGTGGCAGACGGACGGCGTGAGGCTCACGCCGGCCTGGGTTTTCAGCATGGCGCCGGCATAGGTGCGGCGCTGGGATGGATGGCGCCGCATTACCAGCGCGTCGCAGGCCAGTTCCTGGTCGAAGCGAAAGCGCGGCGCGGCCAGGTGCACGAGGGGATTGAACCAGAACGCGCATTGGATCAGCGCCAGCAGGGTGTTGGCGGCAGCATCGGCGCGCCGCGCATGGACCTGCTCGTGGGCGATGATCAGGGCCTGCTCCTCTGCGCTGTAGCGCTGGTCGAAATCGAGCGGCACCACAATCTGCTGGCGCCACAAGCCGAGCAAGGCTGGGCCGGCGCCGGCATGGGCGGCGTAGGCGACGCCGCCGCGCACGCTCAGCGCTCCCAGGCTGCGCACGAAGGCGCGGTGGCTCAGGCAGAACAGGGCCAGCGTGGCCAGCGCGCCGCAGGCCCAGACCGGCAGCAGCCAGCCAGTCCACCCCTGGGCGGCGGCGCTGGCGGCTCCCGGCGCGCCCGCCGGCCCGAACGCCGGCAGCGCAGGCAGCACGGGCAGCAGCACCAGCGCCTTGATGGGGGCGGCAAACAGCGGCTGCAAGGCGGCGGCGGCCATGGCCAGCGGGACGATCAGCCAGGCCTGGTAGGCCAGGCCGGCATCGATGCGCTGGCGCAGCGGGCGGCGCACCAGCAGCACGACGGCGATGGCCGCGCTGGCGCAGACGGCCAGGCGCAGCAGCAGCTCGGGCAGGTTATTGATCATCGTCGAGCTCTCCGATCAGGCGTTTGAGCTCGGCGATATCGGTCTTGCTCAGTTTGCGGTGCTGGCCGAAATGGGCGACCAGCGGCGCGATGCGCCCGCCGAACAGGCGCTCGAGCAGGCCCGTGCTTTCGCTGGTGAGCCAGTGCTCGCGCTTGAGCACCGCCGTGTACAGATAGCGGCGCCCCTCCTTCTGCGCGCTGAGCGCGCCCTTGTTGAGCAGCCGGTTGAGCAGCGACTTGATGGTCGCTTCCTGCCACTGATGACCGCTCACGAGCGCGGCCACGATATCCTCGGCCGGCATCGCGCTGCCAGAGCGCCACAGTACTTCCATGACCTTCGACTCGGCGTCGCTGATCGCTGCCGCTTGCTGTTCCATGCGTCACTCCCCTTATTAATTACACGTGTAATCGATGACTAATGATTACACGTGTAATCGCAAAGGTCAAGCCCGTGTTGCGGGCTTCACTGCTTGTGCTTCAGTGCTGTTGCTTGATGATTTATTTGCGGCGGTAGACCGATACCAGCACGCTGGTCGGATCGTTGACGGACAGGGCGCCATCGTTGAGGCAGTAGTCCAGCGGGGCGGGCAAGGCATCGATGCTCAGGCTGACGCAGTTCGCCTTGTTCGGGGCGCTCTTGGCGCTCTTGGCGGGCTTGGCGATCTTGTACTGATAGGTCATCGGCTTGGCGGCGCTGTCGGCCAGCGACAGCGTGATCGGCTTGGCGTCGATCACCATCTGGCTGCCCTGGAACCTGCGCTCGAGCTGCGCCACCTGTTCGGCCGGGGCCTTGTTTTTCTTCGCCTGTTCGAGCATGGGGGCCATGTCGATCTCCCAGCTTCCCTTGATATCGACCGAGGCGGCATGCGACTGGGCGGCGCACAGCACGGCAATCGCCGCACAACCAACGCGTAGAGCTTTGTTCATGTTTTCCTTAACAGTGAGTCGATGGTCGTAACGCTCCAGGCGCGTGAGCGGAAGCCTGACCGCAAGCGGGGGTTCCAAACAATTGCACAATTGACATGTAATTAAGTTAACATATAGCCCTGCTTGCGTGCGCGATCAATGGCGCCGGTAGAACTGCCTCATGCCGGCAGCCGGGTCCTTGACCACCATGCCGCCGGGCACCAGACAGTACGCAATGGGACGCGGCGAGCCATCCACGTGCAGCGCGATACAGTCATCCCTGCTCCCGACCACTGTGTATTTGAGGGTCACGGGCTGTCGGTCCTCATGGCCGGCGACAGTGAGCTTGAGCGTGTTCGCGTCGATGGTCATGATGCCGCCGCGGAAGGTCTGTTCCATCGACGCGATCGCTTTCGCCGGTGCCTTCCTCGCTTTCATCCCCACTACCATGGGCGCCAGGTCAATCATCCAGCGCCCCTTGATATCGACCGGTGCGGCGCGCGATGGGGCGGCGCACAGGACGGCAGCCGCCGCGAGACAGACCCTGACAAATTGTTTCATGTTTCCCTTGATGGTCAGATAGGCGATCACTCCGGCACATCGCCGGAGCCCTATTCTAATCGCCTGCTCATTCGACCAGATTAACAATTTGCCAATCTGATCAAGCTGCTCAGCCCGCGCGATCCCCTGGCACGGGCCGCGCCAGGCCCCTGGCGACGGCGTCGCGCAGGACCTCGCGCATCACGCGCTCGGCCGCTTTGCCATGCTGGTCCATTTCGCGGCCCAGGACATTCATTTGCTTGCCCAGCGCGTCCATCGGCTTGGCGGCTTCCTTCATCTGCTTGTCGATGGCATCCATCGGCGCGCGCGCCGCCTCCATCTTGCCATGCTGGCGCTCCAGCTGGGCGTGCTGCGCGTCGAGCTGGCGTTCGATGTCGCCCAGCTTGGTGTTGAGCTGGTCGCGCTTGCCCGACAACTGGGCGCGCGCGGCACCGCTGGCGTCGTCGATCTGGCGCTCAAGCAGCACGATGTCGCGCTGCAAGCGGCCCTGCTGCGCCGCCAGCGCCGCGATCAGGCCGGCGATGCGCTGGGTGTCAGCGTCGGCGGGCCGATGGGCGCCGGCGGTGCGTTCCATCTCGCGCCCCAGCTGTTCGACCACCTTGCCGTGCTTTTCCATCTCCTTGCCATGCACGTCCATCTGGTCGCCGAGGCGCTTGAGCGGCGCATAGGCTTCGGTCACCCGGGCGATCAGCGCAGGGTCCTGCACCACGTAAGCCTTGCCGCCCTGGCGGAACCAGAGGAAATCACCCTTGACGGTGTGCTTGGCGGCGTCGATGTCGTCGAAGTCGCGGCTGTCGCCACTGAGCATGCCCTTGCGCTCGGCGCCCTGCACCAGCGCGTACGACATCTCGCCGACGCCTTTGGTGATGCTCACGGGAAGACGCGGCGGTGCGGGCGGCGCCGGTGGCGCCGGCGGTACCGGCATATCCATCGCTGCGGCGGAAACGGCCGGAACCGCCTTCGCAGCCGGGGCGGCCGGCGGCGCGGGGGGGACCGGCGGCAGCGGCGCCCGCACCGCGCGCGCGGCCTGGGGCTGCGCTAAAGGCGCGCTCTGCGCGTTGGCGTAGAAGGCGGCGCAGGCGGCCGACAGGCCGAGAATCGGCAGCGCCATCTTCCAGTTGAGCGGTTCGGTATCCGGGCGGACCAGGCGTTTGATGCGGGACATAAGATTTCCTCCGTGAGCCCCATGGGCGAGTTGAGGTGTGGAGAACTGGAACTGGTCCAGTTCGGATAATGCAAGCGCCAGACGCCGCGGTTCGCCGAGCATGCTTGCTGCTAAATCATCTGCGATCTGTTCGCGCTCGATGCGCACCCGGTGCGACAGCCACCACACCGCCGGGTGATAGAACAGCACGATTTCGATCGCACTTTGCATCAGGTTGACCAGGTAATCGAAGCGCCGGATATGCGCCATTTCGTGCGCCAGCAGTGCCTCCAGCAGCTCGGGCGGCATGCCGCTCACCAGCGCGGCCGGCACCAGGATCACCGGACGCCACCAGCCAGCCGTGACCGGGCCGGGAAGGTCGTCCACCAGCCCCAGCGCGACCTGGCGCGCCACGCCGAAGCGCAGCGCCAGCCGGTCCACCCGCGCCTGCCATGCGGCGTTGTGCGTGTACTGGCTGCTCTGGCTGCGGCGCCGCACCCAGGCCAGGCCGAGCAGCAGGCGCAGCGCCAGCAGGCCGGCGCCGCAGCTCCAGAAAAACATCAGCAGGGGCAGGCGCTGCCGCAGCACCGGCTCCCATGAGGCGACCTGCACCGCCAGCAGGGGGGCGCCGCCGGGAATCTGCGGCATGCCGCTGGCGGCCAGCGGCAACATGGTCGTGACCGCCTGCGCATCGAGCACACGCTGCACCGTGCCGGCCAGCGGCAAGGCGGCGCACAGCAGCAGCGCGGCGCAGCCGACCGCGTAGCGCAGCTGGGGCCGCGCAGCGCGCAGCAATCCCAGCACCATGGCGGCGAGGCAGCCGATCAGCAAACCCTGCCAGACAAAATCGAGCAGCGCCCAGCCCAGGCTGGGCACGATGACGGCGAGCATGTCGTTCATGGGGGGCTTCCTGCGTGCATGGTCTCTCCGTCAAAGGGTCAATGTAGAATAAAATATCTAGATACTTTTGTCTAGAACTATTTTTCTACTTTGCAGGCAGCCGCGGGCGCGGCGTGCTGAGCGTACTCTAGACAGGAGGCGGAGCGTGCTCCAGCGGCAGGCGATGGACGGTCGATTCGGGGGAACAGGCGACCAAAAGGCGCGGCTGGCGCGCGCCGGACGGGCCCAAGCCGGCGTTGTTGCGCCAACGCCGGCTTGGGTGGTGACTACGGCAGCAAGGGAAAACCCAGCGCCGTGCCGCCGCTGCCCAGGCGCGCCAGGAAATGGGCGATGCCGCCCATGCCGACCATCAGGTCGGCGGTAGGTGCGACCGGGTCTTCCGCCAGCCAGATCAGGCTGCCGTCGGCGCAGCAGTGCCCGAGGTGCAGGATGGTATCGGCCAGCGCGGCGGCCTTGTCGCGGTAAGCCGGCTCGCCGAGCGCCTGCGCCCCTTCCAGCAAGATCTCACCCAGGCCGCTCAATCCATGGCAGATGGTGAGGTTGGGCGCGCGCAGGGCGGGATCGATGGCGTCGAGCGCGCGCCGCGCGAACAGTGCCGCGCCCGGGTCTTTGGTGAGCCGGTAAGCGCGCAGGAAGGTCAGCGCGATGCCGGGCGCGCCGTGGCACCACCACTGCCAGACGGCGCCCTGGCGGTCGCTGTAGCGCCACGCGAGCGCCTGCTCGCCAGCGGCGGGCAAGGCATGCTGTTCCAGCCAGCGCAAGCCGCGCTGGGCGGCCGCGCGGCTGGTATCGTCGCCGAAGCGTTCGCCATGCTCAAGGAGGAAAAACACCATGCCCGCCACGCCGTGGGCGAAGCCGGTCAGGGTTTCGCCGGACATGCCGGGCACGCCTTCGGGCATGACCCAGGAGCCGTCGGCCGCCTGCGAGCCGGTGAGATAGCGCGCGCAGCGGTGCGCCATGGCCAGCGGGGCATCCGTGCCCAGGCTGTGCGCGCACATGAGGGCGGCCATGCCCTGCCCCGCCGCGCCGTGGGTGACGTCGGGCCAGGTGACGGGCGCCTCGAACACGCGGGCGATCCAGTCGCTGAGCTGCGGCGTTGCCGGTACCAGCCCGGCGCGCACCGCTTCGGCCATGCCGACGGCCACGCCGGCGTCGCCGAAATGCAGGCCGGGCATGCCGCGGTCGGGCGTGATGGCGTCCGCCAGCAGCCAGGCCACGGCCGTGGCGGCGGCCGGCGCAGCCTCGTCGATGGCGATACCGGCGCGGCCAAGGCGCGCGAGCGCGTAGACCACGCCGGCCACCCCGCGGTTGGCGCCGCGCCGCAATTCGTACGACGACGCCTGCTCCTGGCCGCCGCCCGCATTCGACAAGCCGGCCGACAGCCACAGGCCCGATTGCGGGTCGCGCAAGGCGTGGCGCAGCAGGCTCAGTCCGGCGCCCAGCGCGCAGGCGCTAAAATCGTGCCGCTGCGGCGGCGCGCCGCCGTCGGGTGCAGTGCCGGCGCGCAGGCTGGCATCGTAGGCGGCCAGCCGCTCCCCGATCGCGGCCAGCGCGGGCCGCGCCAGCGGATCGTCGTCCAGGCCGGCCAGCAGCACGGCCAGCAGATCGTCGGGCACCGACGCGGCCAGGTGGCGCACGTTGCGCGCGCGCGAGTCGCCGCGCGCAAACAGCGTGCGGCGCGGATCGAGGCCGCTCAATGCGAACAGGATCAGCGCCGCCGTCGCGTGGATATCCTGCGCGAACGTGGGCGCGGCGCCGGCTTCCTGTTCCGGCGCCATGAAGCCCGGCGTGCCCTTGCCGAACACCGGGCCGCAGTCGCCCACATGCTGGGCGATCTCCAGGTCCAGCAGCCAGGTTTTCCCATCGTCCCCGAGCCAGACATTCGACACGCTCAGGTCGCGATGCACGAAGCCGGCGCAGTGCAGCGCTTGCACGGCGTCAACCAGTTGGCGCAATGCGTCCAGCAGGCGCAGCTGGTCCGCGCGGCCGGCGGCGCTCCAGGGGCCGCGTTTCAGGCTCGCCTGCACCACCGTTTCCAGGTCGGCGCCGGGCAGGAAGGCCATCGGCAGATAGCCGTTGCCGTCGACCTCAAAGTACGGATCGCAGGCGGGCACCGGCACCAGGCCGCCCAACTGGGCGTGGATGGCGCCCTGGCGTTGCAGGCGCACCCGGATGTCGCGCCCATGGATGTCGGACAGGCAGTGCTTGCGCCCTTCCTTGATCACGCGCCCGGCCACGCAGTCCTGCGAGCGCGCCAGGATGGCCAGGTAGACATTGCCTTTGGCGTGATGCTTGATGACGTCGACCAGCACATAGCCTGGCCCGAAGGTCGCCGGGCCACCCGTTCGATTGGCCTCGGCGGGTGCCGGGGCGCTGGTGGTATCGAACGGGCAGGCGGCGAAGGATGGCGCCACGAAGGGCTGGGTGTAGGCGTCGGCAATCAGTTCGCCGTCGGCGCCCTTGATGTACAGATGGTGCTGGCCGAGCAGGTCGCGCTCGACGATGGTGTTGAAGCCGCCGTAACGCGCATACACCAGATTGCCCAAGGCCATATCCGACGTGATCACCGGCCCGTTGAAACCCTGCGTCGCCGGCACCAGCTGCGCGGCCAGCGCGCTGGCGTCGGCATCGCTGGCGGGGTAGATGGTGCAGAACTTGCCGACCTGGGTGGCACCCAGGTTGCCTTCGTTGAGCAATCCCAGGATGGTGGCGTCCCTGGCGATCTTGAACGGCACCTGGCGCGCCCGCAAGACGGGAAGGATCGTGTCGAGCAAGGCGTGCGCTTCGGCCGGCACGCTGGACACGTGCAGTTTCCAGCCTTGCACGCGGTCGGTGCGGCCGGCCTTGAGCCACACGCCGCTGATCTCGGGCGACAGGCCCCAACGCTGCAGATGGTCGTGGTAGGAAGTGGTGTTCGGCGGGGCGCTGTCAATGGATGGATTCATGTGGTGGCTCATTTCCAGACGAGGGAGGCGTCATCCCGCACCTGGCCGGCGGCCCGGGCGCCTTCATTGCGCCACAGGTCAAGGCCGAGGTAGCGGGCATCGATGTTCGTGGTGAAGCCGCAGCTGTCGCCGCAGGTGTTGCCGCAACTGGTGTCGGTGCAGGTGACGTCGCAGGTGGAGCCGCCGCAGGTGACGCCGCCGCAGGTGTACGAAGTGCAGGAGCAGGTGTACTGGGGTCCGCATGCGCCCAGGGCGCGGTCCCTGCCGAGCAGCGCGGCGGCATCGGCGATGAAGGTTTGCGGATCGATTGCCGCGATCGCGCGGCGCGTGTCGTCATCCAGATAGGCCAGCGTTTCCAACGCGGCGGCGGGATCGGACAGGAAGGTGGCGAACAGCTGCGCGTCGCCGCGCAAGTGGCCGACGAGTCGTGTGAAAGTCGTTCTGTCCACGGCGGTCTCCTTGTAAAGTGACTCGGTGTGAAAAACGAGGTGACGCGCCGCAACAGCGTGGCGCGTCGCCATGTGCGCTTACGCGCGTGCCGCTCAGCGGCCGAAGACGTTGGCCGGATTGATGACGGCGCCACCACGGTCGGTAAAGTTGGTGGTGTAGCCACAGCTCCCGCCACAGGTGTTGTCGCAGCTGCTGGTACAGGTGTTGCCGCAGCCAGCCAATGCGCTACGGGAGATCGAGAAATAGCTCACGGCGGCGGGGTTGGCCGTCGTCATTTCCTCGGTCAGGTTGGTGGTATAGCCACAGCTTCCGCCGCAGGTGTTGTCGCAGCTGCTGGAGCACGTATTGCCGCAGCGCTGGAGAATGCCCAGCAGGCTGGCGATGAAGGCTCCCGGCTCTTGCCCCATCAGGGCACCTTTGGCCCGGCGGTCGAGATCATTAACCTGGTCAATGATTTTTTCTGGGCTGAACACCAGTTGATGGAAAAACGCAGGGTCGGATTGTGCCTTTTCAACCAGACTCTGGAATACTTTGGGATCCATTTGAAACCTCCACAGGAAGAAGCGCTACGCGGAACAAGGGGTGCACTTGCTGCATGTCTACGGGTGAAACGACACCCCGGGGAAGTTCAATATAGTTCTGCGAAAGGACTCAAGATATGATCGGCATCAGGCCCGGCCTTATGGCGGACCAAGGAAGCGGATGGCTTGCTGGCGGGAAGTCAGAGTGGAGGTGTGCGCGGGGAAAGCGGCGGCGGGCAGGCCCGCTGCCGGGGAGGAAGCATGCCTCCGCCTGCGCAAGGGCGCAAGCGGAGGCCAGTCGGTCAGTACAGCACGACCGAGCGGATCGACTCGCCGCTCTTCATCAGGTCGAAGCCTTCGTTGATGCGTTCGAGCGGCAGGCGGTGCGTGATCAGGTCGTCGATATTGATCTTGCCTTCCATGTACCAGTCGACGATCTTGGGCACGTCGGTGCGTCCGCGCGCGCCGCCGAAGGCGGAGCCTTTCCATACGCGGCCGGTGACCAGCTGGAACGGACGGGTCGAAATCTCCTGCCCGGCCGCCGCCACGCCGATGATGATCGACTGGCCCCAGCCCTTGTGCGACGATTCGAGCGACTGGCGCATGGTGGTCACGTTGCCGATGCACTCGAAGCTGTAGTCGGAGCCGCCGTCGGTCAACTCGATGATGGTGTCGACCACGTTCTCCACCTTGGACGGATTGATGAAATGGGTCATGCCGAACTTGCGCGCCATCGCTTCGCGCGCGGGGTTCAGGTCGACGCCGATGATCTTGTCGGCGCCGACCATTTTCGCCGCCTGGATCACGTTCAGGCCGATGCCGCCCAGGCCGAACACCACCACATTGGCGCCCGCTTCCACCTTGGCGGTAAACAGCACCGCGCCCACGCCGGTGGTCACGCCGCAGCCGATGTAGCAGATCTTGTCGAACGGCGCGTCCGAGCGCACCTTGGCCAGCGCGATCTCGGGCACCACGATGTAGTTGGAGAAGGTCGACGTGCCCATGTAGTGGAAAATCGGCTTGCCGTCGATCGAAAAGCGGCTGGTCGCATCGGGCATCAGGCCGCGTCCCTGGGTCGAGCGGATCGACTGGCACAGATTGGTTTTTTGCGACAGGCAGAATTTGCACTGGCGGCATTCGGGGGTGTACAGCGGGATGACGTGGTCGTCCTTGCTCAGGCTTTTCACGCCCGGGCCCACGTCGACCACCACGCCGGCGCCTTCGTGCCCGAGAATGGCGGGGAAAATCCCTTCCGGATCGGCACCCGACAGCGTGTAGTAGTCGGTGTGGCAGATGCCGGTGGCCTTGATTTCCACCAGTACCTCGCCCTCGCGCGGGCCCGCCAGGTCGACTTCTTCAATCGTCAGCGGCTGGCCCGCCTTCCATGCAATCGCTGCCTTGGTTTTCATGTTGTTCCTGTCCCTGAGATGATCGGATCGCGCCGCGTGGGCGCACTGCCGCCATCATATCAAGCTGGAACCAAGCGTGCACCTTCCGCGTCAGTGCGCGGCCAGCGCGTGCTGCTCCCACAGCGAATGCAGCTGGCCGGTCAGGCGCAGCGGCATCAGGGGCTTGGGAATGACGCCGATCGCCCCCGCTTCGACATAGCGCGCGATGTCCGCTTCCGATGTCAGCCCGGTCACGAACAGCGCCGGCGTGTCGGCCAGGTGCGGTATGCGGCGCAGCATGGCCAGGGTCGCGAGGCCGTCCAGTTCGGGCATCATCACGTCCAGCAAAATCAGGTCGGGCTTGAAATCCGTGGCCGCGAGCAGCGCTTCGCGCCCGGAGCCGCAGTCGCGCACCTCGAATTTGCCGATCACTTCCAGCACCAGTTTGGCCGTGGTGCGCACATGCAGGTCGTCTTCGACGTACAGGATGGTCTTGAGGGCGTTGTGGATGGCGGTATCCATGCCTAGTCTCCCGCCGTCACGCCGGGCGCAATCCCGAGCATGGTCGAAATGGTGCTCCACAGCTGGCGCGGCGAGGTCCATGGCTTGGGCAAGAAGGCGCGCACCGGATCGCGCCCGTCGGGCAGGCGCGCCGAGTACACCAGCAGGGGGGTGGTCAGCAGCTCCGGCATCAGGGCGCGGCCGTCGCCGTCGGACAGGCCTGGATCGAGCACCACCAGCGAGTACAGTTCCGTGCCGAGCAGGCGGCGCGCCGCGGCGATCGTCGTCACATGGGTCACGCGCGCTTCCGGCTGCAAGAGGGTGGCCAGCACCAGCGCGGTCTTTTCATCGCTGTCGATGTGCAGCACGCGCGGCACGCTGCGGGCACCGCCGCCAAGGTCGCCCGGGCCGGCATCCTTCGCGTGGCCGGGCACCAGCGCCGCGTCCATCAAGGGCGCGCCCAGGAGCAGCGCGTCGGCGTCGGGCGCGATCAGGGAAGAACCGACATCCCAGCGCCGGGGGGTGTGGGAAAACAGGGTGCGGCGCTCCTTGGCGACGACTTGCGGGCCAGCCTCGGAGATGCAGAGTTTGTAATTTGCAGTCGCTTTCATGACGACGTCCTTTCTGAACCGGTTCGATCGACATCCTGAAGCGTACGGCGCAACAATGCATGGGCAAAAGCGCAACGACATCAGGGGAACAATCGGCGGAGCTGGGCCGAGAAACATCTATCGGCCGCAGGGGAAAGGCGGCACTGAGGGGGGCGGACGCGAGCGGGTCAGGGCTCGGTCACGCAAAACTGTGTGAAGAAATGCAAGTCACAAAACCAGTGTAGCAAAGTTTTGCTCTACGGGAACAGTATGCAAGCTTTTTATTTTGAAAGCGTCCGCAACACGCAACGCCTTCGCATCACATCATTTCGATTTGAGACGAATGGCGAAGCCGGCATGCAAACTATTCAAGGTTTCTTCGGCCGCCAGCAACTGGTCGGCCACTTCGTTGATCTTGCGCCGGCTCGAACGGGCGTGGTCGCGCAGCACTTCGAAGGCGGTGTTGCGGTCGGTCTGGAATTTGCCCATCAGCAAGCCCACGGCCAGGCTGGTTTCGCGTCCGGCGGCGAGCGCCGCGTTCAGGTTCAGTTCGGTGCGGCGCAACTGGCGGATATCGTCGGCGCGCGCCAGGCCCGCCTCGAAAGCCGGCATCAGGCGCTCGGCGTCGACCGGCTTGACCAGGTAGCCGAGCGCGCCGTAGGCGGCGGCCTGCTTGCTCGATTCGCTGTCGCCGATGGCCGACAAAAACATGAACGGCACCGTGGTGTGGGTCTTGAGGTGGTGCGCCAGTTCCAGTCCGGTCATGCCGGGCATGGTGATGTCGAGCAGCGCCATGTCCGGCTCGCCCGCAGCGATTTCGCGCAGCGCTTCTTCGCCGGACGACGCGGTCACGGTGTCGTAGCCGGCGTGGCCGATGACTTCATTGAGAAACTGCAGGAGCAGCGGATCGTCGTCGACGATGAGGATGCGGCGTTTCACGACAGGGGCGGAAGTTGGCACGGAAGTCCTTTTACGCTATGAGGAAGTGTAAAAAGATTATACGGCCCCGGTCATGTTCGCGCACGATTTCCGCTGTGCGCCGAACAAGGTATCGAACTGGCGCGCCGCGCAGGTCGGATCGGCGCTGGCATAGACCGAGGTAATCGCCGCCACCATGTCGGCGCCGCGTTCGACCAGCGGCACCGCGTTCTTCGGCGTCATGCCGCCGATGACGACCAGCGGCAGCGCGATCTGGCGGCGCGCTTCCAGCAAAATATCCGGCGCGGTGGTGAAGCTGTAGCGCTTGACCGGCGAGGGATAGAAGCCGCCGAAGGCCGCGTAGGTGGCCCCATCGCGTTCGGCCGCGCGCGCCAGTTCCAGGTCGCCGTAGCAGGAGGCGCCGACGATCTTGCCCGGCCCCAGGGCGGCGCGCACCTGGGCGACTGTGGCGTCGGTCCCGCCCACGTGCACGCCGTCGGCGCCCAGGGTCAGGCACAGGTCCAGGTGGTCGTTGATGACCAGCGGCCGGCCGTAGCGGCGGCACAATGCCAGCAAGGCCGCGCCCTGGCGCCGGCGCAGATCCGGGCTGGCATCCTTGTGGCGGTACTGGACCAGCGCCACGCCGCCATCGAGGGCGGCGCGGGTGCAGTCGAGCAGGCGTTCGGTATCGTCCCAGTTGGGGGTGACCAGGTAAAGTCCGCGCATGGGGAGTGTCGCTTTCAGTGTCATAGTAAGGAAGGTAGGCGCTGTGGAATGCGCTGCCCGGCACCGATCGCGAACGATTGCGCCAGGCTTTGATGGGTATAGGACTGGCCGCGTTCGAGGGCGTCGGCCATCGATTCGCCCAGCGCCAGGCGGGCGGCAATCGCCGCCGCCAGGGTGCAGCCGCTGCCATGGAACTCGCCGGGCAGGCGCGGCCAGCGCCACTCCTGCTCGTGGCCCCCGGCGTGCCAGCGGTTGACGACATCCGGGCCGTCGCCGTGGCCGCCGGTGACCAGCACATGCGGGCACGCGACCCGGCCAAGGGCGGCCGCTTCGCGCAGGTTCGGCACCACCAGCGTGGCCACGGCCAGCAGGGGCATGAGGGCCGCCAGGGCATCGCCGCGCGCCAGCGCGTCGCCATGGCCGCTGGCCAGCACCGGGTCGAGCACCACCGGCAGCGAGGGAATCCGCTGGCGCAGTTGCACGATCAGCGCGGCAATCGCCTCGGCATTGGCGCGGTTGCCGGGGATGCCGAGTTTGACGGCTTTGACCTCGACCGTGTCGAGCAGCGCCTGCGCCTGGCGCGTCAGCAGGGCGCAATCGACCGGCACCACCTCGTGGACGCGGTTATGGTCCTGCACCGTCAGCGCGGTGACCACCGGCAGCGCGTGCGCGCCCTGGGCCGCGATCGCGGCCAGGTCGGCGGCGATGCCGGCGCCACCCGATGGATCGAGGCCGGAGAACACCAGCACCGCCGGCATGAACGCGCCCTGCCCTGTCACGCGACTTTTCCAGCCACCGGCGACGATGGCACGGCGGCGAAGCGCTTGGGCATGCGTCCAGCCAAGAAGGCTTCGCGCCCGGCCTGCACCGCCAGGCGCATGGCGCCGGCCATGCGCACCGGATCGCGCGCGCCGGCAATGGCGCTGTTCATCAACACGCCGTCGCAGCCCAGTTCCATGGCAATCGCCGCGTCCGACGCGGTGCCCACGCCAGCGTCGACCAGCACCGGCACCTTGGCCTGCTCGATGATCAGGGACAGGTTCCAGGGATTGAGAATGCCCATGCCGGAGCCGATCAGGGAGGCCAGCGGCATCACCGCCACGCAGCCGATTTCCTCCAGCAGGCGCGCCTGGATCGGATCGTCGCTGCAGTAGACCATGACGTCGAAGCCGTCTTTTACCAGCGCTTCGGCCGCGACCAGGGTTTCGGGCATGTGCGGGAACAGGGTCTTTTCGTCGCCCAGCACTTCGAGCTTGACCAGGTTGCGCCCGCCCAGCAGCTCGCGCGCCATCTGCAGCGTGTACACCGCATCTTTCGCGTTGTAGCAGCCGGCCGTGTTGGGCAGGATGGTGTACTGGTCGGGCGGCAGCACGTCCAGCAGGCTGGGGGCGTTGCGGTCCTGGCCGATGTTCACGCGGCGGATCGCCACGGTGATGATTTCCGCCTGCGCGGCGTCGGTCGCCTCGCGCGTTTGCGCCAGGTCGCGGTATTTGCCGCTGCCGACCAGCAGGCGCGAACGGTAGGTCTTGCCTGCGATGGTGAGGAGGTCGCTGCCGTCCCCGTTGTTGTCGTTCATGTTCATTGTCGATTCCTTTATGTCAGCCGCCACCGATGGCGCGCACGATCTCGATTTTGTCCAGCGCCAGCAGCGCGCGTTGCGGCCATTGCTGGCGCGGCACCACCTGGCGGTTGACCGCCAGCGCCATGGCCTGCCCTGGCGGCAGGCCGAGTTGCTCGACCAGGTCGAGCAAGGAGGCGCCCGGCGCCACGCGCCGGGCCTCGCCGTTGACTTCGATCTCGATCACGGTCACACCTTTTTATAGAGCTCACCGCCCTGGCGCACGAATTCGATGGCTTTCACTTCCATCCCCTGGCGCAGCGCGCTTTGTTCGCTCACGTTCATGGTGGCGGCGTAGTCGCGTACTTCCTGGGTAATCTTCATCGAGCAGAAATGCGGACCGCACATCGAGCAGAAATGCGCCACCTTGGCCGAATCCTTGGGCAAGGTCTCGTCGTGGAATTCGCGCGCCTTGTCCGGGTCCAGGCCCAGGTTGAACTGGTCGTCCCAGCGGAACTCGAAGCGCGCTTTCGACAGCGCGTTGTCGCGGATCTGCGCGCCCGGATGGCCCTTGGCCAGGTCGGCCGCATGCGCGGCGATCTTGTAGGTGATGATGCCGTCCTTGACGTCATCCTTGTTCGGCAAGCCCAGATGCTCCTTGGGCGTGACGTAGCACAGCATGGCGGTGCCGTACCAGCCGATCATGGCCGCGCCGATGCCCGAGGTGATGTGGTCGTAGCCGGGGGCGATGTCGGTGGTCAAAGGTCCGAGGGTGTAGAACGGCGCTTCGCCGCACTGGTCCAGCTGCAGGTCCATGTTCTCTTTAATGAGCTGCATCGGTACGTGGCCGGGGCCTTCGATCATGACCTGCACGTCGTGCTTCCAGGCGACCTGGGTCAGTTCGCCCAGGGTCTTCAGTTCGGCCAGCTGGGCTTCGTCGTTGGCGTCGTAGATCGAGCCCGGACGCAGGCCGTCGCCGAGGCTGAACGAAACATCGTAGGCCTTCATGATGGCGCAGATGTCTTCGAAATGCGTGTACAGGAACGATTCCTTGTGATGCGCGAGGCACCATTTGGCCATGATCGAGCCGCCGCGCGAGACGATCCCGGTCAGGCGCGAGGCCGTCATCGGCACGTAGCGCAGCAGCACGCCGGCGTGGATGGTGAAGTAGTCGACGCCTTGCTCGGCCTGTTCGATCAGGGTGTCGCGGAAGATTTCCCAGGTCAGGTCTTCGGCCTTGCCGTTGACCTTTTCCAGCGCCTGGTAAATCGGCACGGTGCCGATCGGGACCGGGCTGTTACGGATGATCCATTCGCGCGTTTCGTGAATGTGCTTGCCGGTCGACAGATCCATGACGTTGTCGGCACCCCAGCGGATGGCCCAGGTCATTTTTTCGACTTCCTCGCCGATCGACGAGGTCACGGCCGAATTGCCGATGTTGGCGTTGATCTTGACCAGGAAATTGCGGCCGATGATCATCGGCTCGACTTCCGGGTGGTTGATGTTGGCCGGGATGATGGCGCGTCCGCGCGCGATTTCCTCGCGCACGAATTCGGCGGTGATGGTGTCCGGGATGCTGGCGCCGAACGACTGGCCCGGATGCTGGCGGCCCAGCAGCTGCGCGCTGCGCTTGCCCATCGGGCCGGACGCTTCGAGCTCCTGCAGGTATTCCTGGCGGCGCAGGTTTTCGCGGATCGCCACGTATTCCATTTCAGGCGTGATGATGCCGCGGCGCGCGTAGTGCATCTGCGTCACGTTGGCCCCGGCCAGCGCGCGGCGCGGGGTGCGCTGCAATTGAAAACGCAGCGCGGCCAGGGCCGGATCGTCCAGGCGCGCCTGGCCGTAGGCCGAGCTGGGGCCGGCCAGTTCTTCGGTGTCGCCACGTTCGACAATCCATGGCAGGCGCGGCGTACCCAGGCCCGAGCGGATGTCGATCGCCGCTTCCGGGTCGCTGTACGGGCCGGACGTGTCATAGATATACACGGGCGGATTCGGCTCGGCGCCGAACGAGGCGGCGGTATCGGCCTGGCTGACGGCGCGCATCGGCACGCGCAGGTCGGCGCGGCTGCCCTGGGCATAGACTTTACGGGAATTCGGGAAAGGCGCGATGGCGGCTTCGTCCACGGTGGCGGTGGCGGAATCGAATTTGAGCGGGGTTTTAAGCGGTGCGTTCATGTGGCTCCATTGCGTGCAGGAGCCAGCAAAGGAGTCGGAGCGGCCGGGATTGCGGCCATGATGGCGCACCCATTGAACTCACTGGCTTCCCTTCGCTGGCATTATCCAGATCAGGTTCAGAGGGTGTTTCTCACCCGCGCATCGCGTTGCGACTTGCAGGACCCCTAGCGTGTGCCGCCTTGCGGCAGCGAGCGCAATTATACCTGTTGATCCGCCCGACAAGATGGCTTTTTCGGCATGCCAGTCACGGTGACCTGCCACAAGCGGCGCGCGGGTCGGCGTGGGACACTGAACCGTTGGCTTGCCTGCCATGATTGCCATTTCAATCAGACTGTTGCGATGGGGAGCCCAAAACAATATCACCAATTCTCCCGCTTGGCAGTGAGCACACGGCAGAAAACCAGATTTCCAAGTTAAAACAACAATTGTCGAAGTAACCAAACATCTTGATTGCTTGCTCTAACCGTTTCCCTATACACTTATTTTCTGGTCCCATGGGTAAGCCGGTCAGCAACGCCTGCGGCACCCTCGAAACGATCATTCCGGAGAACTGCCATGATGCACACCAAGCCTGAAATGTCCCCGATCGCCAACGCGGTCACATTGTTGTTGGCCAGCGTCGCCGCTGGCGTCGTCACGCATGCCTCGGCGGCGGCGGACACGACCCGCGTGATTGTCGCGTTCAAACCGGGCAAGGCTGCCATCGTGCGGGCAGCGGTGGCGGGCGCCCACGGTGCGGTCAAGCACGAGATTCACGGCATGGACGCGATGGCGATCGAGGTGCCGGCCCAGGCCCTGAAAGGCTTGCAGCATAATCCGAACGTCGACTACATCGAAGAAGACGTGCTGCGCAAGGCCTTCGCCCTGACCTCGGCGTCGACCGGCACGCCTTACGCGGCCGGCCAGCTGGTCCCGTACGGGATCAAGCTGGTGCAGGCCGACCTGCTGCCGGACACGAACGCCGCCAACCGCAAGGTGTGCATCATCGATTCCGGCTACGACCGCGCCCACGAAGACTTGAGCGCCAACAGCGTCGCCGGCGAATACGATGCCGGCACCGGCAACTGGTACACCGACGAAAACCATCACGGCACGCACGTGGCGGGCACCATCGCGGCCATCAACAACAGCGGCACCGGCGTGGTGGGCGTGAATCCCAACCGCCTGCTCAAGCTGCACATCGTGAAGGTGTTCGGCGCGGCTGGCTGGGCCTATTCCTCATCCCTGGCGACGGCCGCCAACAAGTGCGGCAGCGCCGGCGCCAACGTGATCAGCATGTCGCTCGGCGGCGCGCGCGCCAGCAAGACCGAACAGCGCGCCTTCGATGCGCTGGCCGCCAAGGGTGTGCTCAGCATCGCCGCCGCCGGCAACGATGGCAACACGGTGGTCTCCTACCCGGCCGGCTACGCCAGCGTGATGATGGTCGGCGCGCTGGACGAGAACAAGGCCTGGGCCAGCTTCTCGCAGTACAACAGCAAGGTCGAAATTTCCGGCCCTGGCGTGGGCGTGCTGTCGACCGTGCCGATGAACAGCGGCTCGACGCCATCGCTGACCGTGGGCGCCTCCGTGTATGCGCCGGGGGCGATGGATGGCTCGCCGCTGAAAACGGCTAGCGCGCCGCTGGCCGACTTTGGCCTGGGCGACAAGGTCAACGCCGCCGTCTCGGGCAAGGTGTGCCTGATCGCGCGCGGCACCATCGATTTCGCCACCAAGGTGGCCAACTGCCAGAACAGCGGCGGCGTGGGCGCGGTCGTGTACAACAACGTGGCCGGCGGCTTTAGCGGCACGGTCGGCACGGCCACGCTCATCCCGTCGGTATCGGCATCGAACACCGAGGGTGCGCAGCTCAAGACCCAGCTGGGCCAGAGCGCCACGGTGGCGGTCAAGCCGGCCAGCTACGCCTGGTTCGATGGCACGTCGATGGCGACCCCGCACGTGTCGGCGGTGGCGGCGCTGGTGTGGAGCTACTTCCCGACCTGCAGCGGCGCCCAGATCCGCAGCTCGCTCGGCAAGAGCGCGCTCGACCTGGGCACGGCGGGACGCGACACCAAGTATGGTTACGGCCTGGTGCAGGCCAAGGCCGCCTACGACCGCATCAAGTTGAAGGGTTGCGGGAATTGAACTGACGCACGATCTTGCGGAGATGGTACGCTGATAGACTTTTGTTTATCCGGGGCGCCTGGCGCCCCTACCATCCCGGGCAAGTATGACGAAAAAGATTTTACTGTTAAGCGTTTCCGCCGGCGCCGGCCATATGCGCGCGGCCGAAGCGATCCGCGCCCACGCGGCGCCAGGCTGCATCGACGCCACCCACCTGGACGTGATGGATTACGTGACGTCCGGCTTTCGCAAGCTGTACACCGAGTTCTATCTGAAGCTGGTCAACAAGGCGCCGGCGCTGTGGGGCTACCTGTACCAGGCCAGCAACGATGCGCGCCCGGACAGCACCATGCAGCAATTGCGGCGCGGCCTGGAACGCCTCAATACGCGCGCGCTGATGCAGGCTATCGAAGACGCCCGGCCGGACGCCATCGTCTGCACCCACTTCCTGCCGGCCGAGATCCTGGCGCGCGCGATCCGCAAGCGCGGTTTCACCACCCCGGTGTGGGTGCAGGTGACCGACTTCGACCTGCACCGCATGTGGGTGCACGAGAACATGGCCGGCTACTTCGCCGGCAACGAGGAAGTGGCGTACCGCATGCGGCGCTGCGGCATTGCGCCGGAACGCATCCACGTCACCGGGATTCCGATCATGCCGGCCTTCGGCCAGCTGCCTGAGCGCGCCGTGTGCGCGCGCGAATTCGGGCTCGATCCGGGCATCACCACCTTTTTGCTGATGGGCGGCGGCGCGGGCCTGGGCAGCCTGGAGACCGTGGCCGAACGCCTGCTGGGCCTTGAGGGCAGCTTCCAGCTGATCGTTTTGGCGGGGAAGAACGCCAAGGCGCTGGCGGCACTCAAGCTGCTCGAAGCGCGCTATCCGGGGCGCCTGCTGGCGCAGGGCTTTACCAATCACGTGGAGCGTCTGATGGCCTGCGCCGACCTGGTCATCACCAAGCCGGGCGGGCTGACAAGTTCGGAATGCCTGGCCATGGGCTTGCCGATGATCGTCAACTCGCCGATTCCGGGGCAGGAGGAGCGCAACGCCGATTACCTGCTCGAACAGGGCGTCGCGCTCAAGGCGGTCGATGGGCCGACGCTGGAATACCGCATCGCCCACCTGCTGGCGCATCCCGACCAGCTGGCCGCCATGGGCGAACGCGCGCGCGCGCTGGGCCGCCCGCATGCGGCCGGCGCTGTCCTGGCCCAGGTGCTGGGCCAGCCGGCATGAGCGCACGCGGACCGATTACCATGAACGCCACCAACCTGACCAACTCAGAAAAACGCCTCATGACCACGACCAGACTATTCTTGTACGCGGCGCTGTCCGCCGCCTGCGCCGGCGCTTACGCGGACCCCGGCATCGACACCGCCAAACTGACCGAGACGGTGGTCTCCCTCGCCGACGTCAGCAAGCCCGGCCAGCCCGGCAAGGCCTTCATGGCCGCCACCATCATCAACGCCCCCGTGCCGAAGCTGTGCGCGATGATCCAGGATTACGCGGCCTACCCGAGCTTCATGCCCAACGTCGAGAAGGTGGCGGTGCTGCGCAAGGATGACGCGGCGCAGGTCGACATGACGCTCAAGCTCCCGCTCGGGAAGGTCAAGAAATACCGCCTGCGCATGGAGCCGAAGGTGACCGCCTATCATTGCCAGCTGTCGTGGAAAATGCTGCCGTGGGAAGGTGTGAAGGCCGAGGAAGCGATCGCCGACACCACCGGTTTCTGGCTGCTGGCACCCCACGCCGCAGACAAAACCAAGACCGTCGTCAAGTACATGGTGTACACCGATCCGGGTCCGGTGCCGATGGGACTGGGCTGGATCGTCGACAGCATGAGCCGTGGCAGCATGCCCAAAACCCTGGAAGCGCTGCGCCAGCGCGCCGCGGCGCAATAACTGTCCGCGGCCAGGCCGGCCGGCCGGCATTCTGGGCTGCGGCTTGGCGGCAGTCCTCTATAATGTACGTTTTCGCAAAAATACACGACAAACCATGGAATTAGACAAATCTTTCGAGCCCGCCGACATTGAACGATACTGGCGCGCGGAGTGGGAAAAACGCGGCTACTTCGCCGCGACCACCGACGCCGGCAAGCCGTCGTTTTGCATCCAGCTGCCGCCGCCGAACGTCACCGGCACCCTGCACATGGGTCACGCGTTCAACCAGACCATCATGGATGGCCTGACCCGCTACTACCGCATGCGCGGCTTCAATACCGCCTGGGTCCCGGGCACCGACCACGCCGGCATCGCCACCCAGATCGTGGTGGAGCGCCAGCTCGATGCGCAGAAAATCTCGCGCCATGACCTGGGCCGCGAAAAATTCGTCGCAAAAGTCTGGGAATGGAAAGAAAAGTCGGGGAACATCATCACCGGCCAGATGCGCCGCATGGGAACCTCCCCCGACTGGGCGCGCGAATACTTCACGATGGACGAGCCGCGCTCGAAAGTCGTTACCGACGTCTTCGTGCGTTTGTTCGAGCAGGGCCTGATCTACCGTGGCAAGCGCCTGGTGAACTGGGACCCGAAACTGGGCACCGCCGTGTCGGACCTGGAAGTGGTATCGGAAGAAGAAGACGGCTCGATGTGGTACATCCGCTATCCGTTCGCGGACGGCAGCGGCCACCTCACGGTCGCCACCACCCGTCCTGAAACGCTGCTCGGCGACGTCGCCGTGGCGGTCGATCCGACCGACGAGCGCTATGAGGCGCTGGTGGGCAAGATGCTCAAGCTGCCGCTGACCGAGCGCGAAATCCCGATCATCGCCGACGAATACGTCGACAAGGCCTTCGGCACCGGCTGCGTGAAGATCACCCCGGCGCACGACCTGAATGACTATGCGGTCGGCCAGCGCCACAAGCTGCCGATGATCTGCGTGATGACGCTCGACGCCAAGATGAACGACGAAGCTCCGCAAGCCTACCGTGGCCTGGACCGTTTCGTGGCGCGCAAGAAGATCGTGGCCGACCTCGATGCGCAAGGGCTGCTGCAGGAAGTCAAGCCGCACAAGCTGATGGTGCCGCGCGGCGACCGCACCGGCGTGGTCATCGAACCGATGCTGACCGACCAGTGGTTCGTCGCCATGACCAAGCCGGCGCCGGAAGGCACGTTCTTCCCGGGTAAATCGATCGCCGAAGTCGCGCTCGACAAAGTCGCCCAGGGCGAGATCAAATTCGTGCCGGAGAACTGGAACACCACCTACAACCAGTGGCTCAACAACATCCAGGACTGGTGCATCTCGCGCCAGCTGTGGTGGGGCCACCAGATCCCGGCATGGTACGACGATGCCGGCAATATCTTTGTCGCCAAGACCGAGGAAGAAGCCAAGGCCAAGGCGCTGGCGGCCGGCGTGACGGCGCCGCTGCGCCGTGATGACGACGTGCTCGATACCTGGTTCTCGTCGGCGCTGGTGCCCTTCTCCACCATGGGCTGGCCGGAAGAGACGGTCGACCTGAAGACCTTCCTGCCATCGTCGGTGCTGGTGACGGGCTTCGACATCATCTTCTTCTGGGTTGCGCGCATGGTCATGATGACCGCGCACTTCACCGGCAAGGTGCCGTTCGAGACCGTGTACGTGCATGGCCTGGTGCGCGATTCGAGCGGGCAGAAGATGTCCAAGTCGAAGGGCAATACGCTCGATCCGATCGATCTGATCGACGGCATCGACGTGGAAGCATTGGTCGAGAAGCGCACCACCGGCTTGATGAATCCGCGCGACGCCGAAAAAATCGCCAAGGCCACGCGCAAGGAATTCCCCGAAGGGATCGCGGCCTATGGCACCGATGCGGTGCGCTTCACGATGGCCAGCTATGCCTCGCTGGGCCGCAACATCAATTTCGACCTGGGCCGCGCCGAAGGCTACCGCAACTTCAACAACAAGCTGTGGAACGCCACCCGCTTCGTGCTGATGAACACCCAGGACAAGGATTGCGGCGTGCCGGCCGATGCCGACCTGTCGCAGGGCGACCGCTGGATCTTGTCGACCATGCAGCGCGCCGAAATGGAAGTGGCCAAGGGCTTCGACGACTACCGCTTCGATAACATCGCCTCGGCCATCCACAAGTTCGTGTGGTACGACTACTGCGACTGGTACCTGGAAATGGCCAAGGTCCAGATCCAGCACGGCAGCGAAGGCCAGCAGCGCGCCACCCGCAACACGCTGCTGCGCGTGCTGGAAGTGATCCTGCGCCTGGCGCATCCGATCATCCCGTTCGTGACCGAAACGCTGTGGCAGACCGTCGCGCCGCTGGCGGGCAAGCAGCTCAACCCGGCCGGCGACTCGATCATGGTGCAGCCGTATCCGCAAGCTAATCCGGCGCTCATCGACGAGCGCGCGGAAGAGTGGATGGGCCAACTCAAGGCGCTGACCGATGGCACCCGTACCCTGCGCGGCGAGATGAAGCTGCCGGAGTCGATGCGCGTGCCGCTGATCGTGGAAGCGGCCGATGCCCCCGACCGCGCGCGCCTGGAAAGCTATGCGGCCTACGTGCAGACCCTGGGCAAGCTGTCGGAAGTGAACATCGTCGACACGCTGCCGGAATCGCCGGCGGCCGTGGCGGTGGTGGGCGCCACCAAGCTGATGCTCAAGGTCGAGATCGACGTGGCGGCGGAACGCGAGCGCATGGCGAAGGAAATCGCCCGCATCGAAGGCGAGATCGCCAAGGTGAACGGCAAGCTGGGTAACGAAAGCTTCGTCGCGCGCGCGCCTGCGGCGGTGGTGGCGCAGGAAAAAGAACGTCTGGTCAATTTCTCGGCCACGATAGAAAAACTGCGCGAGCAGCTGGCCAAGCTGCCGGCGGCGTAAGGCGCCGTGTAGCGCGCTTCAAGTCGCGCACCCCGTCTCCCCGCGCCAGCGCCACACCCGGCGCGGGGGGCATGTTCATGCGAGCGCCGCGCCAGCCGGCGCGTTCCTGATTCCTTCCGCTTCGTCGGCGTTCAGCGTCGGCCGATTCCCTGTTGCCCGATCCCGCGTGTGCGTGCACGAGCAGCATTTTTGACGCGCACAACAACATCATTCAACGGTCCACGCAGGCGGCAAACACCGTCTGCCGGGCCAGCGGCGTTGTCACGATGGATTTCCACGGACGCGCCGCGCACAACGATTTTTTAAGAAGAAGGAAGTACATGAAACATTCAGCCTGGGGCATCGCCCTGTCCTGCGTCCTCGTTGCCGGCTGCGGTGGCGGCTCGTCCGATAACAATACCGCGCCGGCCAAGCCCGTGGTGGTGCCGGCGGCACCCGCCTTCGCCGACTGCTACGAGCGTACGCCGGGCGTGAAATTCACGACGACCGACAAGTACACCCACATGATCGTCCAGGAGATGTTTGAAGGCGCGATGGCGTATGCCGACGTCTATCTGCGCGAGAACGGCACGCGCCTGGCCGCAGTCTACAATGCGTTCGACGGCAAGGTCTTCACGCCGCTGGGACTGACCCAGTACAATGAAGCCGGTGTGTACGAGGACAAATACGTCTATTCCAAAGAGGCGGCCCTGGTCTTGAACAAGGTACCGGGCCAGGCCATCGTATTGCACTTCACCGAGACAATTACCAGGGCCAACTCGCTCACCACCGAAGTCAAGACCGTCAACGATGAATTGACGTTCGCCGGATTCGAGACCATCACCGTGGCGGGCCGGATCTTTGCCAATACCTGCAAAATAACCGGGGCGTCCGATGTCCAGGGCCAGCTTGCCGTGGGGTGGATGGCGAAAGGCTTCGGCTGGATCCGCACCGAAGACCAGAGCGCCACGGGCACGCTGGTGGCCGGCACCCGCAACGAGATCGTCACGATCATCACGGCACCCTGAGTGCCGCAGGTAGCCCCCGGTCCCGGGGCTGCCTCATCCGGGGACGGTGCGCGCCGTGCCGGTCCCGGTAAAAGCCCTCACAAGCTGATACAAAGTTGTGGCTCCAGTGCAAAGCCAGTTTGCTACACTAGCAACGCTGGACAAACCAACAATACTGGAGACACCATGAAAGCACTGACAACAGCCACCCTGATCGCCGCGATGCTGGCCATGACGCCGGCCCTGGCACTGGCGCAGGAAACAGCGTCCCCGGTCGGCCTGTGGAAGAACATCGATGACGTGACCGGCAAGCCGAAGGCGCTGATCCGCATCAGCGACAACAATGGCGAAATCCAGGGCAAGCTCGAAAAACTGTTCCGCCCCGAGGGCACCGACCAGAATCCCAAGTGCACCAAGTGCGAAGGCGCCAACAAGGACCAGCCGATCCTCGGCATGACCTTCATGAGCGGCCTGAAAAAAGAAGGCGACGAGTACACCGGCGGCCAGATCCTCGACCCGGACAACGGCAAGGTCTACAAGAGCAAGCTGAAAGTCGTCGAAGGCGGCAAGAAGCTCAACGTGCGCGGCTACATGGGCATGCCGGTGTTCGGCCGTTCCCAGGTCTGGGTACGCGAAGAGTAATCGCCTTTCCCGCCTGTTGCGCGCGGCGTCGACCGGCATTGTTGCTGGTCGCTAATCCTAATAGTATTCAAAGCACAAGGTTGCCATGGAAGCCATGGCGACACTTTCATCACGTTAACTATCCACCGGACCTGACATGATCATCGACCATCTTGGCTTTGCAGTAAGCGACTATGAACAGAGCAAAATCTTTTTCGGCAAGGCGCTCGCGCCGCTGGGAATTTCCGTCATTATCGAAGTAAAAGGCTGGGCGGGCCTGGGTAAAAACGGCAAGCCCGAGTTCTGGTTCGGCCAGGGCGGCACGGTCCAGGGCCAGATGCACGTGGCTTTCGCGGCCGACAGCCGCGAACAGGTAGGGGTCTGAGGTGCAGTGGAACGGAAAACCGGGTTAAGAGCCAAACCTGTCAGGTTAAAGTCATAGACACCGATGCGAGCGCGTCAGGAAATGCCTGAATCGATCCTATCCTGACGCAATTTTGGCCGCTTGCCTGACGCCAAGTTGGAGCGTACTTCAGCCGGACACTGGCCAATCAGCGGCGGTAGCCCCACGATTGTGCTTAACCGGGTTTGTCGTTCCACTGCACCTCAGACCCCAGGTACGCCAGTTTTACGCGGCGGCGCTGGAAGCCGGCGCCAAGGATAACGGCGCGCCGGGGATCCGCGCGCACTATCATCCGGACTATTACGGCGCCTTCGTCATCGGCCCCGATGGCCACAATATTGAAGCGGTCTGCCACCAGGCCGAAGCGTAAAAGCCTGCTCCGCCCCATGAGGCGACGTCCCGCCGTATCGCAGCGCGAGCGCGAGATCGCGCGCCTTCGCGGCAAGCTCGAACGCGACAGTTATCCGCGCTTGCAGATGCTCCTGCTGGTCACGCTGACCGGCGCGGGGGGCTTTCTCGCATCGTTCCTGCTGCTGTTGGCCGGCCTGCAGTCCATGTGGCTGCGTTATCCGGCATCGATCGCCGTCGCCTATCTGGTCTTCCTTTTGCTGCTGTGGGTGTGGCTGCGCATGCGCGGCGGCGACATCGGCGATGGCGGCCTGTCCGACCTGCTACCGTCAGGGCGCGGTTCGGACCTATCCTACAGCGGCGAGGGCGGCAGCTTCGACGGCGGCGGCGCGAGCGCCAACTTCGATGCGCCCGGCGACGGAATCATGCCCGACATCGCCGACAGCGGCGCCGATGCGGCGCTCGACGCGGTCGGCAGCGCCGAAGAGCTGCTCATTCCGCTGGCGCTGCTCGCGGCCATCTGCGCCGCCCTTGGGGCAGCGCTCTTCATGATGTTCTCGCTGGTGTCGTCGGCGCCGCTGCTGTTCGCCGAGCTGCTGGTCGATGGGCTGCTCTCGGCCAGCCTGTATCGCCGCCTGCGGGGCCTGGACCGGGCTCACTGGATCGAGCCGGCCATCCGCCGCACCGGCTGGGCGTTCCTGGCCGCTGCGCTGACCATGGCCGTTGCCGGCGCGGGGCTGGCGCTGTACGCCCCCGGCGCGCATACCATGGGCGACGTCATCGCAAGCAAGCGCGCGCCGCGCTGACCCTACTGCGCGCCAATCGGAATGACCTTGCGCGGACCTTTGCGCTGCGCGGTCTGCTGCGCGATGCTGGCGCGGATCTCGGCCAACTGCTCGCCGCCGCGATACAGCAGGTTGTAGCTCTCGAACGGGATCATCTTCCCGTCCGGCAGCGCGAAATGGATGCATGATTTTTTCAGCGCGCGCACGTCGAGCGAATACGCGTCCATGAACTGCACGATCAGCACCCGGAAGACATTGTCGTAGCGCAGACCCGCCGGCGCGTCGATCAGCGGCAGGCAGCACATCAGCTCCGACAGGCAGTTGGCCTGCGACTCGGGCGAATGATTGGTCGAGAACAGTTTGAAGACATGCTCTTTCATGCTCTTTTTAAGCGTTTCGTCGCGCTCGAAGACGATGGTATTGCTGCTGCCTTCGACCAGCGTTTGCGGATCGAGGTAGCGCGTCAGCGGCACCACCTGGCCGGCCGTCTTGAGCGCATATGCCATGGCCAGCGTGTCCGGATTGCAGGGCACCGGAACGATATCCTGCAGCGTGAACAGGGACGTCTGTTCGGCGATCTTGCGCCGCACTTCGGACACCGTCAGGCGGTGCACGCGCGGGTCGTACTGCTCCACCCGGCCGGCATCCTGGATCGGCTGCAAGGTCACCCCGCGCACGCAGGGCTGGGTCAGCGCAAAGTCGATGATGGCGCCGATTTCGTCGTCGTTCAAGCCCTTCTTGAGCGTCACCACCAGCGTGGTCGACACGCCCGCCGCGTTCAGGTTGGCCAGCGCTTGCGCGCGGATGCGGGTCAGGTCGGCGCCACGCAGCACCTTGTGCACGGCAGCGCGCAGGGAATCGAACTGGAGGTACACCTCGATCCCCGGTGCATAGGTGGCCAGGCGCTGCGCGAACGCCGGGTCCTGGGCCAGCACGATGCCGTTGGTGTTGACCATCACGTGCTTGATGGGGCGCGCCTTGGCCGCGTCGAGGATGTCCCAGAAGCGCGGGTGCAGGGTCGGTTCGCCGCCCGAGAGCTGCATCACATCCGCCTCGCCTTCGTTGGCCACCACCGCGTCGAGCATCTTGAGGATGTCCTCGAAGCTTTTGTGCAGCTCGCGGTGGGTGCCGCTTTCGGCATAACACACGGGGCAGTTCAGATTGCAGTTGTCAGTGATTTCAACGATCGACAGGCAGGAGTGCTGCATGTGATCGGGACACAGGCCGCAATCGTAAGGGCAGCCGTACTGCATCGGCGTATTGAAGGTCTGCGGCATTTCCGGATGCTTGACGAAGACTTCGCGGCACAGGCGGTAGTAATCGACATCGTCGCTGACCAGCACGCGTTCGGCGCCGTGCGCGCTGCACCACTTGTCCATGAAGACATCGCTGCCCTTGAAGATGATCTTGGCCTCGACCGGATGCAGGCAGGTCGAGCACACCGAGGTGGTGGTGTCGTAAAACAGATAGGGACGGATTTTCCGGCTCATGGTTCAATCGCTTTTAGTGGTGCCGGCCCGCCGAGCTGCCTGGCGAGGAAGGGAAGATAACAGAGCAGCGCGGCCAGGCAGACCAGCTGCACCCCGCCCAGGCCCGCGCCGTAATCGTAGCGCAGCGGCTTGATGGCATCGATGGCGAAGCGCCAGGCCAGGTAGCCGGACAAGAACAGTTTGAACATCAGGCCCGGTTTGTCGTGCCAGCGTGCGCGCAGCGCCAGCAGCAGGCCGCCCCACGCGAGCACGAAGGCGATGTCATACAGCTGGGTGGGATGGCGATCGGCGCCGTCGCCGAAATCGACGCCCCATGGCAGCGTGGTGGCCTTGCCGTAGGTGCCATCGTTCAGGCCCGCGAGAAAACAGCCAATGCGCCCGACGCCGATCCCCACCATCAGCGGCAGCACGAACTGGTCGCCGGTGGAGTGGCGCTGGCCGGTCAATTTCTTGGCCATTTCCACGCCCAGCAAGCCGCCCAGCAGGCCGCCGACAATCGACTGCCCCGACATCCAGACCGTCACGTTGCCCGCATGCGCGGCCCATAGGTGGGGATACTCGATCCAGAACACCAGCTTGTTGCCGATGGCGGCGCCGAGAATACAGCCGATCACGACGGCGTAGCCACTGTTGCTGAGGATGCCGCTGGCGCCGCTGCGCGCGCGCTGGCGCCGGTACAGCTGCACGCCGATGGCGATGGCGGCCCACTCGAACAGCAGATGAACCACATGGGCGGCGCCGGGAGAGAGGAACTGCACGCTCATTGCCCGGGCGGCGTTGACGCCCGAGGCGCGCCAAGCTTCCTCATCCGGCGGAAGATTCCCCAGGCGATCAAGCTCGCAATCGCCAGGCCGATGGAACCATACACCAGCAATTCGATCGATCCTGTTTTCTCTTCGGTGTACGTGCCAAGAATCAGCCCGAGCACGCCACACGCGCCACAGCCGACCATGACGGCCAGCGCAATCAACAGGCCAATAGTGCGCAGGAAGATCATCATTGCCTCACGAAACAGGCCGACCGCGTGCAGGAAGTTCATCGGTGCCTCACGAGAAGGATACGGTCATGAGGGTGTCGACCGGCTGCTCACTCGCGGGACGAGGCGAACGCTTTACGCAGTTTGCTGCCGAGGAACCAGGCAAGCGCGCCGCAGATGGCCAGACCGGCCAGACCAAGAACGAAACCGATATTGAACCGGTTGGCCAGATCAGCGCCGGGCTGGATACCAATCACCACCCCGAACACCCCGCACAGGCCAAAGCCGACCATGGCAACGGCGGCGAACAGAAGGCCAAGGATACGTAACAGCTGCATGTTTACCTTTGCGCGTGGTTTTTTCGTCAAGCCCTGGCGTCATTGTACGCGGGTTCAGGGGCGTTTGGCGTGGCGGGCCAGGTGACGGTCGAGCTGGTTGGCGAAGTTCTGGCGGTCGGCCTGGCTGAAGGGCGCAGGCCCGCCGGTGTCGACGCCGCTGCCGCGCAATTCATCCATGAAGGTGCGCATGGTGAGCATCTGGGCGATGTTGTCGTTGGTGTAGAACTCGCCGCGCGGATTGAGCGCGAAGCCGCCCTTGATCAGCACATCGGCGGCCAGCGGTATGTCGCCCGTCACCACCAGGTCGCCCGGCGCCAGCAGGCGCACGATTTCGGCGTCGGCCACGTCGGCGCCGGACGGCACTTGCAGCGCGCGCACGAAGCGCGATGGCGGTACCCGCATCAGCTGGTTGGCGACCAGGGTCACGTTCAGTTGCAGGCGCTCGGCCACGCGGTACAGGATGTCTTTGATGACGACCGGACAGGCATCGGCATCGACCCAGATTTGCATCATTGTCACTTCTTTCTTGGCGGGTGATCGGTGTGTGGGCGAAGTATAACGCCATGGCTGGCGCGTCCCGGCATCATGTGTTATCTTTCGACAAGCTTCATAAATATCAGGCAATTTCTGCCGATTGAAACTTTGCCGGATGCCAACTGGGTCCGATGCATCATGCGGAGTCCCGATGCTACTTTTACAAGTGCTCGCCTTTCTGGTAGGCATGGCGTCATTGTTCGCCACCTCGTTTACCTTGCTGCCGCCGACGCAGCTGCACCCGTTTGCCGGCGACGCGACCTTGCTGCTCATGTGTGGGGGGATTATTGGCTTCGCGGGCGGGTACTTTTTCTTTGCCATCGGCGGCGCGCGCATCCAGCGCTCGGCGTGGCGGCGCCCACTGGCGGCCGTGATCGTGCTGGTCCAGCTGCTTGCGGGCAGCGCCATGGTGTATCAGTATCCCGATCCGGCCGTGCTGGGGGTGATGGGACCGCTGCTGTGCTTCTCGGTCTATATGTTTGCCTGTTTCGTGTGGCCGGCCACGCGCAGCCGGACCTATCGTCCGCTGCGCCGGCGCGAGCGGTCGGACGAGCTCGATCCACGCAAGTAATCAAGCTTGAAGCACGGTAATTCGACGTGCATACTTTGCACTCCACAACTTCCTCACGCCTGCCGGTCATGAAAAATCATCATCTCGCGGCGGCGCTCTGCGTCGCCCTGGCCGCTGCGCTGTACTTTGCCATGCCATCGAAGGAATACTCAGCCGGCTTTGCGCTGCTCGGCATGTTCTTCGCGATGGCTACTTGGTCGACATCTGCAAGGCCGAATTCGATGAGCGCCACGCCCTCCAGATTACAGAGCGATTCGGACCTTACATTTTGCCTGAAAATTGAATTGGACATCGAGGAACATGAGTTCTTCGACATGATGCATCGCGTACTCGTTGGTAGTGAGCGCACCGGTGGGTATATAAAGTAATCAGGAAATGCCATGACACTCGCTCTGAATACATTCAGAGATACTGACAAGGCCAAGTCGGGGCCGAACGCCTGGCAATACTACACCTACGATCTTGATGTCTTTCCAGTTGAAGAGGTTGACCTGGAAAACCAGAGAAACCTCGCCAGAGAATTGATCTCTCTTGCGGAGAAATTGAATGGTACTGTCGATATCCTTGCGGAGTTTGATATGTAAGTCCATTTTTTCACCCTGAAATTTCCGGATCACCATAATCGCTTTGGAAATAAATCCACAACCGGAAACAGCTTGCTAATAACACATGAAATATAGCTATCTAAATAATATTTCAGAAAAGGCGACATGAGAAATTTTAAAGAATTCTCCCTCGATCGGGCAGTTATAGAATACCTGCCTAATGAGATCGGCGATTCGTATTACGCAGCTGATGCCAACGGGAGAATTATCGTCCGAAAATTCCCTTCGACAATAATAGCTCAGGCTTATGTGGAAATGCTATTTTCCTTCAAAGACTGGATCGATGCACGAGCAGACGTCCGTGCGGTCGTGGATTTAGTGCTTCCAACAGAGATTGGCATCGATTTTATCCAGCGCGAGCATAGGCTGTACAGGTTCCGTA